>DASZSS010000138.1:0-12808 GCA_035548535.1 Steroidobacteraceae bacterium | reverse complement strand
CCCGTGAGCGGCCGCCCGAGATCGGGATGAATCGTGCTGGTCGTGAGCTTCGTCAGCAGAATGTTCGGCACATAGCTGACGAAGTAAAGAATGACGATCAGCTCGAGACTCAGCGAGCGGCCGCGGCTCATACGGCACGTGTCACGATCAGCCGGTCCTCCGCCGGCGTGAATGCGGCGTCGAGCTCGGCCTCCTGCGTCACTTCACGTAGATAGCTCAGCACTCGGCTGAAACGCGCGTCGGCCGCGGTCAACGGCGTGGGTACGGCGTCCCGATCGATCCACAGTGGAATGAGGCTCGTCTCGACGATGCGGCCGCCCGCGATCGCGAAGCGTGCGATCGCGGACATGCGCGCGGCCGGCGGGAAGTTGTACAGGCTCGTGAAGTCCGGCTCCCAATCCGGAGCGAGCTTCTGGATTTCGCGGAAGCTCGGGCGCGCGGCGTGCTCGGGATCCATGCGCAGGTCCGTCGCGAAGTTGCACAAGCTGTAGAGCACGGGCTTGCCCGCCACGATTTCCGCGCCCTTCAGGATGTGCGCATGGTGACCGATGATGGCGTCCGCACCGGCCGCGATCGCCGCTCTCGCCACCTCGCGCTGGTAGTCCGCGATCACGGCCCGGACGAAGTGAATGCCCCAGTGATGCGAGACGAGGACCACGTCCGCCTGAGCCTTCGCGGCGCGAATATCGGCGCACATCGCGGCGAGGTCTTCCGCATGAGCGAACGTGCGAATGCGCGGCGGCGTGCCGGGCTGATCGTGCTCGATCTGCTCGTACAACGTATGCGCGCGCATCGGCGCGCAACCCGGACGCGATTTCTCGGCCCAGTACGCCATCGGAAGGATCGAGGAATACGCGAGAAAAGCGACTCGCGTGCCGTCCGGGAGTCGATGCACGGCAGGCGCGCGGGCTGCCGCGATATTGCTGCCGGCGCCGACAACGGTCAGCCCCGCCGCCTGCAGGTGACCAATGCTCTCGAGCAGCGCTTCGCTTCCCCAGTCCAGGCAATGGTTGCCAGCGCAGGAGATCACGTCGAACCCTGCACGGCGCAGGGCGCCGGCACACTCCGGTTGCGCCAGGACGGCATGCCGAGCTTGCGGCAGGCGCAGGCCGCGTCTCGCGAACGTGGTCTCGAGCTGCCCGAAGACCAGGTCGGCCCCATTGAGCAGGGCACGAGTGCGCTCGAAGAGAGAATCGGGGTCCGGGCGATCGGGTGCGAGATCGCCGGTTGCGAGAACGACGCTGCTCACGCGCTCTCGCGCGCGATGATGCGAAAGCCCACATCGATCACGCGCTCGTTGATGGTTTCGCCCGCAGCGCGCCGCTTCAGGACGGCGACCGCCTCGCGACCAATGCGCGCGCCATCGACGTCGACGGACGTGATCGTCGGACGCATCTCGCCCGCGAGCGAATGATGGCCGAAGCCGACTACGGCCAGGTCTTCCGGGATGCGCTTGCCGGCCGCCTGCGCTTCGATGATGAGTCCCTGCGCGAGCAGATCCGAGCCGCAGACCGCGACGTCCGGCTGCGGATCGAGCTCGACCAGATGCCGCCATACGAGCCGCGCATGGCCGAAGTGCGTGGGAATCGCGATCTTCATCTCGGTAGGTTTGCCGCGACCGAGCGTCCGCCAGGTGCGCACAAACGAGTCGCGGCGCATGCGCGCGCGCTCGCCGTCGCCGACGATGAGATGCGGGCGCCGGTAGCCGCGCCCGGCCAGAAAGCGCGCGAGCCCCTCGCCGATCGCCGCGTGCGAGAAGCCGACGGCCACGTCGATCGGCTTCTCCGGCAGGCCCCACGTCTCGATGACCGTGGCGCTGCGGGAGCGCAGCAGCTCTCTCGTCGGGTTGTCCGAGACGATGCCGCTCAGGATCACGGCTTCGGCCCGGCGTGCGAGCGCCGCTTCGATCAGCCGCTTCATGCCGCTGTTGTCCGCGCCCGTGAGGCCGAGCATGACGATGTAGCCATCGAGCGAGAGCTGGTTCGCCATGGCTTCGATCGTGTCGTTGAAGATCGAGTGCGAGATTTCCGGCACCAGCACGGCCACGAGCCGGCTACGCCGCGAGGCCAGGCCGCCGGCCAGCAGGTCCGGGACGTAGCCGGTCGCCGCAATGGCCTCACGGATGCGCTTGGCCGTGCTCGGCGCGACCACGGCCGGGTTGTTGTAGAAGCGGGAGACGGTCGAGGCGGATACGCCGGCGCGCTCCGCCACGTCTTCGATTTTCGGTACCGAGCTGCGATCGTTCATGCCTGCCGCCAAGCATTACACGTCCGGACACGGAAGTCATGCAAGCGTTTTCATCATTCGGTATGCTTTTTCGCATGGACGCCGATTTCGATCCCTTGTTGCCCGAGACCTTCGACAGCCCGCACGCGGAGTACAAGCGCTTGCGCGAGCAATGCCCCGTCGCGCACAGCAATGCCTGGGGCGGATTCTGGGCGCTGATGAAATACGCCGACGTGGCGGCCGCCGCCGCGGACAGCGACACGTACATCACCTCCAAGCAGAACGTCGTGCCGAAGGTGGCTTTCACCGGCCGCCGGCCGCCGCTGCATCTCGATCCGCCGGCGCACGCGCCTTACCGGCGCGCGTTGGCGCCGCTGCTCACGGAAAAGCGGGTGCGGCGCCTCGAGCCGGTGGTTCGCGAGATCTGCCGCAAGCTGCTCGCGCCGCTCGTGGCGCGCGGCGGCGGTGATCTCTGCAAGGACTTTTCCTCGCGCATGCCGATCGAGGTGTTCGCGCACTGGATGAATCTCGCGCCGGACCAAGCCGCGGCGCTCGCGGAGGTCGGCCGCCGCTACAACATCGCGGTGCAGCTCAACGACCTGGAGACCACGCGCGAAACGAGCCTGAAGCTCTACGAGATGGCGCGCGCCACGGTCGAAGACCGCAAGCGCAACCCGCTGTCCCCATCGGAGGACGCGACGAGCGCATTGCTCGCCGCGCGTGTGGATGGCGCGCCGCTGCCGGAGGATATGATCGTCGGCACGATCCGGCAGGTGCTCGTGGTCGGGATCATCGCGCCGACGGTCGTCATCGGCTCGATTGGCGTGCACCTCTCACGCGATCCGCAGCTTCAAGACCGCTTGCGTGCAGCGCCGGAGCTCGTGCCGGCGGCAATCGACGAATTCCTGCGGCTCTACACGCCGTACCGCGGCTTCGCGCGCACGCCGACGCGCGACGTGACGTTGCACGGGCGGACCATCCCGCGCGACGAGCCCGTGGCGCTCGTCTATGCGTCGGCCAATCGCGATGCCGACGTGTTCCCGGACCCGGACAGCTTCCGTCTCGACCGGCCGAACATGAAGGATTCGCTCGCGTTCGGCCGCGGTCCGCACATGTGCATGGGGGCGGCGCTGGCGCGGCTCGAGCTGATCGTCGCGCTCGAAGAGCTGCTCGCGCACACCAAGCAGTTTCGGCTCGCGGGCGAGATCGTACCGACGCGCTTCCCGGAGATTGGCGCGATCAGCGTGCCGCTGACGTTTGCCTGAGCCTCGAGATGGCCAGCACGAGCACTGCGGCCGCGAGCAGCACACCCGTCACGAGGAGTGTGGGCAGGGCGAAAGCCCCGCTGTATTCGCGCGCCCATCCCATGGCGTGCGGCATCACGAGGCCACCGGCGCTCCCGGCGATATTGATCGTGACGACGCCCAACGAGAGGGCGCGCTTCGACAGCAGGCGCGTTGGCAGCGCCCAAAACGCACCCTGCGCGGCGCCGAGCCCGAGCCCGCCGATCATCAGCAGCGCGATCCCGGCCATTCCGGCACCGACGCTACTGGCGGCGTAAATGGCGGCACCCGAAAGCGCAGCCGGCAACGCGACGTGCCAGAAGCGCTCGCCCGTCCGATCCGAGTGGGTGGCGTTGAGATACATGCCGGCCGCGGCGGCGAGCCACGGGAGTGCGCTGACCACCCCGAGCATGACCGCATCGAGCCTCGTGATCGTGCCGAGAATCTGCGGCAGCCAGAAAATGATTCCGTATGCGCCCGAGAGCAGGCAGAACCACAAACCCGCGGCGAGCCACACGATGGGAAGGCGGAGCACGCTCCAATCGTGCGAGCGGTCCGAGTCTGCGCGATGAGCGGCGTTCTCGTGAAGCCAGCGTTGCTGATCCGCTGTGAGCCAGCGCGCATCGCGCGGTCGATCGGGGAAATACCGCAGCGACAGCAGCCCGAGCACGATCGTGGGAACAGCTTCGGCAATGAACATCCAGCGCCAGCCGCGCAAGCTTCCTACCATCGGCATCTCGAGCAGCCAGCCGGAGAGCGGTCCGCCGATGACCACCGAGAACGGGATGGCGAGCATCGGCAGCGCGAACGTGGTTGCGCGCTCGCGCTCGGTGGCGAACTGGCTGAGATACAGCACGATGCCGGGCGCGAGGCCGCCTTCGGCGACGCCGAGCAGAATGCGCAAGACGTAGAGCTGCAGCGGCGAGCTGATGAAGGCCATCGCTCCCGCCGAAATTCCCCACAGCAGCGCGACCGCGCAGAGCCAGCGGCGCATGCCGATGCGCATGAAGAGCAGCACGCTCGGGTACTGACCCGCGAGAAATCCCACGAAGAGGATGCCGGCACCAAGCCCGTACTGACTCGGCGTGAAGCCGAGCTCGGCGTTCATGCGCGCGGCGGCGAAGCTGACATTCGCGCGATCCAGTGAGCTCATCAACATGAACAGCAGACACGGAGCCACGAGCCGCCAGCGCACCTGTGCAGCCAGCGAGCGAATTGTCTGCAGACGATTTTCGACGGATTGGGCTGGGCTGCTCATCGAGTGCTCGGGACGAAAGCGCTTGCAGAGCCTAACAGAGCGGTTCCGGAGCAGCCAATGACGACGACGGAGCTGACGACGACGGAGCTGACGGCGACGATCGCCCGTCACATCGCGCTCACGCCTTTCTCACAGCTACCGACCGCGACGGTCGAAGCCACCAAGCGCTCTCTGCTGGATGGGATCGGAGTCATGCTGGCCGCGAGCGGCTCGAGTCCCGAGGTGCAACCGTTCGTCGAGTTGGCGCGCACCACCGGCGCGCGCGGCCGTGCTTCGATTCTGGGGCACGGTGTGCGCGTCAGCGCGCCGGCCGCGGCGTTCGCGAACGGCGCGATGGCGCATGCGCTCGACTACGAGGATGCGTTCGATGCCGCGCCGACGCACCCGAACGCGTCGCTGATTCCCGCCGCGCTGGCCATCGCGCAGGACGTCGCGCGCGTAGATGGCGAGACGTTCCTCACTGCCATGGCGATCGGCTGCGATCTCACGTGTCGTCTCGGCTTGAGCGCCGGTGATGGTCTGGAGGAGGGCGGCTGGTACCCGCCGCCGATCCTCGGAGCCTTTGGCGCCACCGCGGCGTGCGCGCGCCTGCTCGCGCTCACACCTGAACAAGTGAGCGACGCGTTCTCGTTGCTCTTGTGTCAGGCGACATGCCCCGGAGAGATCAAGTACACCGCCGCCAGCCCGATCCGCGCGGTGCGCGAGGCCTTTCCCGCGCAGGCGGCGGTCCAGGCCGTGATGCTCGCGAAGCAGGGAATTCAAGGGTTTTCGCAACCTTTCGAAGGACGCAGCGGGTTCTTCCGGCTGTTCGCCGCGGGACGCTACGATGCGGAGCCGCTGCTATCGGACCTCGGCACGCGCTTCTGGGGCGAGCGGTTGAGCTTCAAACCCTGGCCATGCTGCCGCGGCACTCACGCGTACATCCAGGCAGCCCGCGAGCTGCGCGAGCGTCATGCGCTGCGCTGGCAAGATATCGCGCGCGTGACGCTCGTCATTGGCGTCGTACAGCGCATGCTGTGTGAGCCGGCCGCTGCAAAGCAGTCGCCCACCCAGCCGATCGACGCCAAGTTCAGCCTGCCATTCACGGTGGCGACCGCGCTCATTCAGCCCGACGTCACGCTCGACTCGTTCACGCCGGGCGCGCTACGGGACCCGGACACGTTGGCGCTGGCGCGGGCGGTGCACTACGAGTTTCGCAGCGATTGGGGCCGCGAGCACGCGGCCGCGGGCACGGTGCGTATCGAAATGCGAGACGGTACGGTCCTCGACCATCACGTTCCGCAGGCTGTCGGGCATCCGGACGCGCCGCTCGATGATGCGCGCCTGCGCGCGAAGTTCGTCGCCTGCGCGGCGCGCGCGCAACAACCATGCACGCGATTTCAAGCCGAGGAATTTGCAAAGCGAATCGGGCAGTTGACGGCGCACAGCGATGCCGGCAGGGCGCTCGAATGCGTCCCGGGGACTTGACAGCAGCCGCGGAATCGATGAAAACGCTTGCATAAACCACGGTCAAAGAGGGGGTGCGAGCATGGTTGTCTCAGTCCGCCTGAGCGTTCGTCGGGCGTTGTGCCGCGCGTCGGTGGCTTCGGTGTTGCTCGCCCCAGCGGTGCACGCGCAGAGCGCTAGCACTGCGCCCGAAACCGTCGGGCTCGAAGAAGTCGTCGTCACGGCGGAGCGCCGTGAGCAGAATCAGCAGAGCGTGCCGATCTCCGTGACCGTGCTGACCGGCGACGATCTCGTGGAGCGGGGTGTCGACGATCTGAACGACGTGCAGCAGGTCGCGCCCTCCATCGCGATCAACACCTACAACCGCTCGACCTTCGTGAACATCCGCGGTGTCGGCATCGCGCAATCGGCGCCGACCTCGAATCCAGGCGTCGCGTACTACATCGATGGCCAGCTCGTGCCGCACGAGCAGTTCATCGGGCAATCCTTCTTCGATATCGGCAGCATCGAAGTATTGCGCGGCCCTCAGGGCACGCTCACCGGGCAGAACTCGACCGGTGGCGCGATCTACGTGCGCACACCGGAGCCCATCTTCGGCAGCTATGGCGGCACCATCGACCAGACGTTCGCGAGTGACGGCTGGTCGCGCACCGTCGGGGCGGCAAACCTGGGCTTTTCCGACAACGTCGCGCTGCGCGTCGCCGCCGTGCACGACGACCGCGACAGCTTCACGCGCAACATCGGGCCGAGCAGGAGCTCGCCCGGCAACAGCCGCCTCGATGCCGCGCGCCTCAATCTCGCAATGCGCTTCAGCGATCGCGCGCGCGCCAATCTGCGCTACGAGTACTTCGACTACGACACCGACAACAATGCGGTGAAGAATCGCAACGACGCCGTCACCAGCGATCCGTTCACGATCGAGGAGGACGCGCGCTCGTTCCTGCTGCAATCCGGCCACCGCGCGAGTGGCGAGCTGCACTTCGATCTGACCGACACGATGGAGCTGCGCGGCCTCGTGTCGTTCCAGGACGGCTACACCAAGGACCAGACGGACGGCGATCGCACCGCCACCGCGCCGCCGCGGCCGCCGGCGACGAACGTCGGGCGCGTGAGCTACGCGCGCACCGATTTCGAGACGGATATGTACGAGCTGAATCTGCTGTCCAAGGGCGAAGGTCCGTTGCAGTGGGTCGTCGGCGCGTTCGCGCTCGACGAGGACGTGCCGGTCACGCTCCTGCGCGACAACAACCACGTCACCGACTTCGTCTCGTCGACCTCGACCATCGTGACGAAGGCGCGCAACACCTCGTATTCCGGCTTCGGGCAGGTGAACTATTTCTTCACGGATGCCGTCGAGGTGCTGGCCGGCGCGCGGTACAGCGCCGACAAGCAGGTGTACAACCGCATCGCGCTGCCGGGACCGCCGCCGCCCCCGGGCACGGACACGGTCGGCCCGCCGGCGAAGTCCAACGAGGTGACGGGCAAGGTCGGCCTGAACTATCACCTCGACAAGGACACGATGTTCTACGGGACGGCGTCGAAGGGCTACAAGGCGGGCGGCGTGAATCTCACGCTCAACACGCCGAACTTTGCGCCCGAGACGAACAACGTGTACGAGCTCGGCGCGAAGACGCTGCTCGCGAACCGGCGCCTGCGCGTGAACGGCGACGTGTTCTATTCGGACTACAAGGACATCCAGCTCTCGAGCCTCTTCAACGGCCTGCCGCTCACGCAGAACGCCGCGTCCGGCGAGGCCTACGGCGCGGAGCTCGAGATCACCGGCCAGTTCGGCGACTTCGGCGTCAATTTGGGCGCGAGCTATCTGCAGGCGGAGTTCGCGCGCGACACGACCATCGTCAACACGGTGACCAATCTGCCGCAGCTCGTGCACAAGGGCGATGACCTGCCGTTCTCGCCGAATTTCACGGCGAACGTCGGCATCGACTACACGTTCCATCTCGGCACCACGCGACTCACGCCGCGGCTGCAATGGGCGCATGTCGGCGAGCAACTCGCGACGCCGTTCCCGAGTGAGGCATCCATCGTGCCGTCGCGGGACATCTTCGATGCGCGCCTGAGCTTCGAGCCGGACGCGGTCTGGCGCATCGAAGCGTTCGTCACGAACTTCACGGATAAGGTGTACATCGCCTCGCAGGTGCAGAACTCCTCGAGCGCGGACGGCGGCATCATCTACGGTCCGCCGCGGCAGTACGGCGTGCGCGTCATGGCGCGCTTCGGGGACTGATCGACAGGGGCTTACTGCGTCATCGTGCGAGGTCGTACAGGGTTAGCTGCGCTCGCAGTGTCGTTGCTCATCGGAGTGCCCGCCGCGATGACGCTCGCGGCGGCTGCTCCCGATCGCTGGTGGTCTCCGGGAGAGGGACGCACTTTCCCGGCGATACTGGACTACGACAACGCGAGCGGCACGGTGCGCACGCTAGTCAGCGGCGGCGCGGTGCAAACGGCCGGGCATCCCTTTTTCGAGCCCCTTGGCTCGACGGGGCGCGCGTGTGTCACCTGCCATCAGCCAGCGGACGGCATGAGCCTTTCTGCAGCGAGCGCGCGGGCGCGCTGGGACACAGCCGGCGCCAAGGATCCGCTGTTCGCCGCCATCGACGGCTCGAATTGCCCGACGTTGCCGCAGGCCGAGCGCGCGTCGCATTCGCTGCTGCTCGACTACGGGCTCATCCGCATCCAGCGACCCTGGCCGCCGCGCGATGCCGCGGGTCGCCCCATCACGCCGGACTTTCGCATCGAGGTCGTGCGCGATCCATACGGCTGCAATAGCGGTCCGGAATACGGGCCGCAGGCGCGCCATCCGAACATCTCGGTCTATCGCCGGCCGCGTCCGGTCAGCAATCTGAAGTATCTGCTCGCGGTGGGTTTCGCATACGACCCGAAGCAGGGCATGGCGCTGCCGCTCGATCCGGTGACGCACCGGCCGCTGTCCGGGAATCTGCTCGCCGACAATCGCGCCTCGACGCTCGAGGCGCAGGCGCAGGATGCGGCCGCGACGCATCTCGGAATGTCGCGTCCGCTCGATGCGAATACGCTGGCGCGCATCGTCGATTTCGAATCGCGTCTCTTCACCGCGCAGGTGCGCGACAACCGTGCGGGCGCGCTCGATGCCGACGGCGCGTATGGCGGTCCCCTGAACCTCGAGCGATCCGAGCCCGGTCAGCTCGGCAGCATTGGCCGGGCAGTGTGGAGCGAATACGCCGCTTGGGAGACGAGCGCGGGCGCGGATGTGACGCCGGAGCAGCGCGCGTTCCGCGAGTCCGTCGCGCGCGGCGCGCGCATCTTTCGCGATCGCACCTTCCTGATCAGCGACAGCGCCGGCATCAACTCGCCGATCGGCTTCGGCAATCCCGTCCGCAACAGCTGCGTGTTCTGTCACAACATGAGCCAGATGGGGAACGACGTCGCGCCCGGGCAGGTGGATCTCGGCACGACCAACGAGCCGTTCGCGGACCCGCTGCCGCATCTGCCGCTGTTTCGCGTGACCTGCACGGGCGAGCCGCACCCGCACTATGGCAAGGTGATCTACACGCACGATCCGGGGTTCGCGCTGACCACCGGGCGATGCGCCGATGTCGGCAAGATCACGCTGCAGTCGATGCGCGGGCTTGCCGCGCGCGCACCGTATTTCTCCAACGGTTCTGCCCGTGATCTGCGCGCCGTGGTCGATTTCTACGATCGGCGCTACCACATCGGGTACTCGGAGCAGGAGAAGCAGGATCTCGTGAACCTGATGAGCGTCTTATGAGCCGGTCGTACGTGCGTGTAGGCGTGCTGCTTGCGGCTCTCGCGACGTCGAGCACTGCTGTGCACAGCGCAGAGCTACGTTTCATCGCATGCCCCGTTTACCGGGATACCGATGCCGGCCGCAAATCGGGCTGTTGGCTTGCGGACGAGGGCACTTCGGGCCGCCGCTTCGACGTGAGTCTGGCGCCCACGAAGCCGGACTGGAATCACGAGATTCTCGTGGAAGGGACGGTCGCGGCCGTGCAGGACGGTGCGTGCGGCGGCGTCGTGCTGAATCCCATTCGGGTCTCGGTGCTTCCGGGTTCGTGCACGCGCCACATGCTGCCTGCCGAAGGCTTCCCTGGGCGCACGTTCGTGCTTCCTGCGCGCAATGTGCGCCCGCTCGCGGAGCCGCGCGTCGTGCCGCCGCCACCGTACACGAATCGCACGTTCTATCTCTTCTACGATTTCGACCGCTCGTTTCTCGTCTACCAGCTCGATGACTATCTGCTCGACCAGGCAGTGACGTATCTGCGGGCGGCGCAACCGAAGAAAGTCGTGGTCACGGGATACGCCGCCACGGAAGCCGCCGAAGTGAGCGGTCGCCGGATCGCGGAGCGGCCGCAGATCGCGCGCATTCGCGCGGAGTCCATCGCGGAGTCGCTCCGCCGGCTCGGCATACCGGCGGAGCGTATCGAGGTGAGGTGGCGCGCCGATGCGCAGCCGATCGATGTGCCCGATGCAGACGGCGTGCGCGAGGCCTCACGCAGGCGCGTCGAGATCGAAGCACGCGTTACGGATTGAGCCGCGCAGCGGCCGCCTGAGCGCGCT
The DNA here is from genome assembly GCA_035548535.1 of Steroidobacteraceae bacterium. Taxonomy (GTDB): domain Bacteria; phylum Pseudomonadota; class Gammaproteobacteria; order Steroidobacterales; family Steroidobacteraceae; genus JADGHX01. Next base: position 2,020 of record DASZSS010000138.1, on the reverse strand, counting down.
CATCATTTGAGTGCTCGCGCTCCATCAGGACGCGCCGCAGGATCTTGCCCGATGCGGATTTCGGAATCGCGTCGACGAACCCGACGTGGCGAACGCGCTTGTAGTGCGCGACGCGCTCCTGCACGAACGCGATGACCTCATTGGGCACGAGCCCGGCGCGCGGAACGATGAGGGCTTTGGGTACTTGCCCACATTCCTCGTCATCCACGGGAATGACGGCGGCGTCGGCGACGCCCGGGTGCGTCAGCAACAGCGCTTCGAGCTCCGCGGGCGCGACCTGGTAGCCCTTCACTTTGATCAGCTCCTTGAGCCGATCGACGATGGTGAGATAGCCATCCGCATCGACCATGCCGATGTCACCGGTATGCAGCCAGCCGTCGCGGTCGACCGTTCGCGCGGTCGCTTCGGGATTGTTGAGGTAACCCTTCATGATCTGCGGCCCGCGGATCCATACCTCGCCGGTGCGCCCGATGCCGGCATCATGTCCGGACTCCACGTCCACGATGCGACATTCGGTCGACGGCGCGAGCTGACCGACGGTGCCGAGCCGGACCTCACTCGCGTGCGCGGTGTAGTGCGTGACGGGGCTCGCTTCCGTCATGCCGTATCCCTGCTTGAGCGTCACGTTCAAACGGCGCTGAACCGCGTTGGTGACCGCCGCGCTGAGCGGTGCGGCGCCGCTGAACAGCGCTTCGAGGTGAGGCAGTCGATAGTTCTCGACGGCTGGATGTTTCGCGAGCGCCACCGCGATCGGTGGCACGATGTGCGCCACGGCGATCGGCCAGTCCTGCAGCGCTTTCAGGAACGGCTCGAGCTCGAAGCGCGGTAGCGTGACGATGGTGGCGCCGCGCATCAGACCAAAGTTGAGGATGACGACCATGCCGTAGATGTGGAAGAACGGCAGGACGCCGATGAGCGCGCGCAGGTCGCCTCGTTCGATGGCATCGACTTGCAAGAGATTCGCGACGAGATTGCGATGGGTCAGCATCACGCCCTTCGGCAATCCAGTGGTGCCCGAAGAGTAGGGCAGCGCCACGACATCGTTGTCCGGATCGATGTCTACCGGTGGCGGATCGGCATCGCGCGCAATCGACGTAAGCGACGGCACACCGGGCGCGTCGTCTGTCGTGATCAACTCGATGGCTCCGCCGCACTCGGCAATCGCTGCGCGCGCACTGTCAGCGAGCGCGGCGGTAGTGATGAGCATTTTCGCATTGGCATCGCGGAGCTGCAGTGCGAGCTCATGCGGCGTGCCGCTGGGATTCGCAGTCGTCACGATGGCGCCGAGCCGCGCGACCGCATGAAACGCGATCGCAAATTCCGGCGAGTTCGGCGACCACAGCGCCACGATGTCGCCCTTGGAGATGCCGAGAGCGGCAAGGCCCGCTGCGACTCGTCTGATGCACTCGCGCAAGTCGCCATACGTCACGACGCGCCCGGTTGCCGCGTCGGCGAGCGCAACGTCGCCGGCGCGACCGCCGCGCTCACCGAGCACGAAGTCGTACAGAGCACGTCGGGGAATGCGGACCTCGGGATGCGGGCTGCGCAAGATCATCGCGTGCGCGTCTCTGACTGCTTCCGCCATGCCGCCGGAGGCACGCCGAAAGCTCTCTTGAATGCGCGATTGAACGCAGCCTCGGACTCATAGCCGACCTGAAATGCGACGCGCGCGATGGAGTCGCTGGAGGCCTTGAGCCGCTGCGCCGCCGACTGCAGACGCTGCTGAGCGAGGTAGCGCATCGGCGGCTCTCCCATCAGTCGCGTGAAGCGCTCGGCCAGCGCGGAACGCGACAAGCCCACTTGGCGCGCGAGTTCTTCCGCGGTCCAGCGCCGATTCATACCAGCGTGCAACAGGCCGAGCGCGCGGCTGACGATCGGATCGCGCATGCCCGCGCACCAGCCGCTGCTTGCATCGGGAAGAGATGCGAGATAGCGATGTACTGCCTCCATGAAGAGCAGTTCCGCCAGCCGCGCGAGTGTCGCGGGCGAGCCGACGCGTCCCGCCGCAAGCTCGCGCGCG
>DASZSS010000137.1:0-6793 GCA_035548535.1 Steroidobacteraceae bacterium | reverse complement strand
ATCGTCCGGATCGGCCGCGCCGTGGGGCATGGACAGTACGCTGAGACGAATCGTTCCCTGCAGATCGCCGAGCTCCTCGAGCGTCTTGCGCGATTCCGCCGTACGCAAGTGGCGGTCGAGCTGGCTGCGGATGGCGGAGAGCCCTTCGTCCTGGTTGCGGTAGGCGGTGAGAACGTCCGATGTTTTCAGCACGTTGTACAGCTTGGCGGCGCGCTCGACCTCGGCGATCTTGCTGAACATCTCCTGGGAGGCGCGCGCGGCCCCCACGCCCTCGGTCACGAGCTTCTGACCCGTGCTCGCGAGCACGCGGATTTGCAGCCCGGCGTCGACCAGCGCGACGACGAGCGGCGCGGCGATCAGAAACAGGCCGAGCAGCATCAAGCCGCTCAGAGACTTAGGACGGGCCCAACGCATGGCCGCCCATTGTAGCGGCGCGGCTACCAGGGAGCGCGCTGAAGTTTGCGTTCCCAGTCGAGGGCGGTGCGGACGATGAGGTCCAGATCATCCAGTTTCGGCGTCCAGCCGAGCGTCGCACGCACCCGGTCGGCCTTGGCGACCAGGATCGGGGGATCGCCGGCGCGGCGGGGCTCCTCCTTCACGGGAAGCGGGGCGGCCACGACTTTCTCGACGGTCCGGATGACGTCGCGGACGCTGTAGCCGTGCCCGTACCCGCAGTTCAGCACGACTGACGGTCCGCCATCGCGCAGATAGGCGAGCGCGTCGAGGTGCGCCCGGGCCAGGTCCTCGACATGGATGTAGTCGCGCACGCCGGTGCCGTCGGGGGTGTCGTAGTCCGTTCCGAAGATCGAGAGGTGTTGGCGCTTGCCGACGACCACCTCGCAGGCCACCTTGATGAGCAGCGTCGCCTTGCGGGTGGCTTGGCCGATGCGCCCACCCGTATCCGATCCCGCCACGTTGAAGTAGCGCAGCGAGACGTATCGCAGCGGGCTCGCCGCCGCGAGATCGCGCAGCATCCACTCCGACATGAGCTTCGAAGCGCCGTACGGATTGATCGGTGCGGTGGGGGTCGTTTCGTCCGCATAGGGAGACGCGGGAATCCCGTACACGGCCGCGGTCGAGGAGAACACGAAGTGCTTGACTCCCGCCTCGGCACAGCACTCGAGGAGCGTCCGCGTCCCGCAGGTGTTGTTGCCGTAGTACTTGAGCGGGTCGGCTACGGACTCGGGCACGATGGTGTGCGCCGCGAAGTGCAGCACCGTGTCGACCTTGTGATCGCGCAGCACCCGGGCGACCAGCTCCCGATCGCCGACACTGCCGACGATGAGCGGCGTATCCAGCACCGCTTGCCGGAAGCCGCTGTAGAGATTGTCGAGCACCACCACCCGCTCGCCTCGCTCGCGAAGCTGGAGGACAGTGTGGCTGCCGATGTAGCCGGCGCCCCCGGTGACTAAGATGGTGCCTCGATCCATTCGTATCGTTTCCCCGTAGAGTCCGCCGTTGCCGATGATAGACAAAAGCCCCGACGACGCCGTGAAACCTTTCGCAGGGCTCACCCCCGATGTCGTGCTGGACGCGGCGGCCTCGCTCGGTCTCGAGAGTGATGGGCGGCTCTTCGCGCTCAACAGCTATGAGAACCGCGTGTACCAGATGGGCACGCCGGAAGGCATGGTGGTCCTGAAGTTCTATCGCCCGGGCCGCTGGTCCGACGCGCAGATCGCGGAGGAGCACGCGTTCACCGCCGAGCTCGCCGCGGCCGAGCTCGCGGTTGCCGCGCCGTTGAACTTGAACGGCACGAGCTTGTTCCGCTTCCGCGAGTTTCGTTTTGCCGTTTTCCCCTGGATGCGGGGCCGTCCGCCGGAGCTCGATGCGCCCGAAGCCCGCGTGATGCTCGGCCGCAGCCTCGCGCGCCTGCATCGCGTCGGCAGCGTGCGGCCGTTTCGGGTGCGCGAGCGCTTGAGTATCGAGCGGTTTGGGTTTGCCGCGCGCGACCAGGTGATCGACAGCGGCCTCCTGCCCGCGGCGCTCGAGGAGTCCTATCTGCGCGCAACCGATGCGCTGCTCGAGCGCATCGAGCGGGTGTTCGACGAGGTCGGCGCCGTGCGCGAGCTGCGCGTGCACGGCGACTGCCATCTCGGCAATCTGCTCTGGAGCGAAGCGGGGCCGGTGTTCGTCGATCTCGACGATTGCATGACGGCGCCCGCCATCCAGGACCTCTGGATGCTCCTGTCCGGCTCCGAGAGCGAGCAGCAGCGGCAGTGGCGCGAGCTGCTCGAAGGCTACGAGCAGTTCCGCGAGTTCGACTTCGTCGAGCTGCGGCTCATCGAGCCGCTCCGGGCCTTGCGGATGCTGCACCATGCGGCGTGGCTCGCCACGCGCTGGGCGGACCCGGCGTTCCCGCGCGCGTTCACCTGGTTCGGCACCGGCCGGTACTGGGAAGGGCACATCAACGATCTGCTGGAGCAGGTCGCGGCCGTCGACGACCCGCCGTCGCTCGCCGTTTCGCGTCTGTGATCCGCCGTCCCCGCCGTTTCGGGCCGGTCGTGCGCGCGGCAGCGTCCGGATTTTGAGATACACGAGCGTGTGCTCCGCGCGCCGGTTCGGTATCGTTCGCACGCACCCGTCGCGGTCACGAGTACAAGAACGCCGCGGCGAAGACGAAGGGTCGGGGTTCGCTGGAGTCATGCGGATGTCGAGACGCGATAGCGGTACTGCCGGTTGGGCGGCGGGGCTCGTTCTGATGGCTGCTGCCGGCCTCACTTCCTGCGGCGGCGCGCACGAACCCGATCCCGCGACCGCGGCGCCGGCTCCCAACAAGCCCGCCGTCGCGCGGGCGGCCGACGCGCCGGACATGGTGAGTGCCGTCAGCACCAGCAAGGCTCCGGCGGCCGTCGATGTGAAGTTCGCCCTGGCCGAGCGCCCGGTCGTGGGCAAGCCCGTCGATATCCGGCTCGCGCTGACACCCGTCGTCGAGCTCGAACGCCTGTACGCCCGCTTCCAGGCGAGTCAGGGCCTCACGCTGGTGAAGGGCGAGGAGACAGGACAGATCGAGCGCCCCGCCATCGGCAAGGACATCTCCCACGTCGTTACCGTGAATCCGACTGCGGACGGCATCTACTTCGTCACGGTGACGGTGATCAGCGATTCGCCGACCGAATCGGTGTCGCGCATCTACTCCATTCCAATCATCGCCGGCGCGGGCTTGCCGGAACTGCCTCCGCCCGCGGCCCAGCAGTCCGTGCCCCGGGCCAAGCCCTGACCGAAAAGCGCGAGGCGGATCACGCGGTTCCCGAAGCCGCGCCTCTTATGATCTCCGCTGGGATGGGACGCCTCGCTTATGTCAAAAACGTCGAATATCCGCGCGCGTCTCGAGACGCAGGATGAGGGAGCCCTGCACGCCCAGGAACGGGGCTCGCTTGCCTCGAGCACCCTCGTTCAGGACGCTCTGACGGCGAGCACGACGCTCGCGGGCGCATCCCGTGTTTTCGGCGAGGACAGCCCCGAGCTGCACCCGCATCTGCGGGCGCAACTCCGCGAGCTGCGCTTGCGCAGCGGCTCCAGCACGATCGATGTCGGCGCATTGCTGCGCATGGTGAGCGCCCATTATCAGGCCGTAGACGACGAACGCCGCGGCATCGTGCAGTCGATGCGGCTCATGGCGGACGAAGCGCGCGCCATGGCGCACGAGGTGCGCACGCAGAGCTCCGAGCATCTGCAGGTCATCCTCGACCACATCAAGGACGTGGTGCTGACGGTGGACGAGGAGGGCGTCATCCGCACTCTGAACCCCACCGGCGAGCGGGTATTCGGCTTCAGCGAGGCCGAGGTGGTCGGCCAGCGCATCGATCTGCTGATTCCGCGCATCGCGCAGCACGAGAGCGTCACGCAGGCCCTGCAGCGCCTCGCGGCAACTTCGGGCGATACGCATATGGACCTGGCCTCGCGCGAGTCGTGGGGCATGCGCAAGGACGGCCGTGCATTTCCGCTCGAGATGGCCGTGAGCAACGCACGCCTGAGCCGGCGCGAGATGTACGTCGTGTGCTTGCGCGACGTGACGGAGCGGCGCGAGTCGGAGCAGGCGATGCGCGAGAGCGAGGCGCGCTATCGGCTGCTCATCGATCACGCGCCCGATGCCATCGTCGTGCTGGATGCCGATCTCAACCGCTATATCGACGTCAACGAGCACGCCGAGCGCCTCTTCGGGCTCGATCGCGAGCACCTGCTGAAAATCGGGCCGGATGCGCTCTCCCCGCCGCGACAGCCGGACGGCTCGGATTCCGGCGATCAGTTGCGCATGCGCGTCGAGCGCGCGCTCGATCTCGGTCCGCAGATCTTCGAATGGCTGCATCGCGACGCGTTCGGCAAAGAGTTCATGTGCGAGGTGCGGCTCGTGCGGCTGCCGAGCAGCACGCGCCGCCTCGTGCGCGGCAGCATCACCGATATCTCCGAGCGCAAGCGCGAGGAGAGCGTCGCGGCCGCCGAGCGCGAGGTGTTCGAGAAACTGACGGGCAACGCGCCGCTGCCGGAGGTGCTCGAATCGATCACCCGGCTCATCGAATCGCAGGGCGTCGGCACGATGTGCTCGGTGAGCGTGCTCGCGGAGGATGGGCGCGCCTTCGCCTACATCGTGGCGCCGCGCCTGCCCGAGCCGCTGCGCGCGTCCCTGGCGAAAGCGCCCATCGACATCCGCAATGGCTCCTGCTCGGCCGCCGTGTATCTCGCGCGGCACGTGCTCGTGCCCGACATCGCGAAGGACCCTTTCTGGGAGCAGCGGCGGCAGGCCGCGCTCGATGCCGGCCTGCGCGCCGCGTGGTCGCTGCCGATCAAGGCGGCGAACGGCAAGGTGCTCGGCTCGCTCGGCGTATTCCGCAACGAAGTGGGGCTGCCGACGCCGGTCGAGACGGACATGATCGCGCACGCCGCGCAGCTCGCCGGCATCGCCATCGATCGGCGGCTCGCGGAAGAAGCTCTGCGCGGCAGCGAGGCGAAGTACCGCGGCCTCTTCGAGAGCATCTCCGAGGGTGTGTATCAGAGCGCCCGCGACGGGCGGCTGCTGTCGGTGAATCCGGCATTCGTCTCGATGTTCGGCTACTCGAGCGCGGAGGAGCTGTACGCGCTGAAGAGCGCGGAAGTGCTGTACTGGAATCCGGCGGATCGGCTGCAGTTCGTGCGCCGGCTCGAGATCGAGGGCGAGATCCGCAATTTCGAGTTCCTCGCGCGGCGGCGCGACGGCCAGCAGCTCGTCATCCTGGAGAACTCGCGCGCCATTCGCGACGCGGCGGGCCGGGTCATCGGCTACGAAGGCGCGCTCAACGACATCACCGAGCGCAAGCGCGCCGAGCAGGCGGTGTTCGAGGAGAAGGAGCGCGCCGAAGTCACCCTGCAATCGATCGGCGATGCCGTGATCAGCACGGACGCCGAGGGGCGCATCGACTACATGAATCCCGTCGCCGAAAGCCTGACGGGCTGGAGCGCCGAAGACGCCCGCGGCCGCGACGTCGGTGAAGTGCTGAACCTCGTGACCGAGCTGCAGCACGAGCCGCTCGAGAACCCGCTGCTGCGCGCTCTCGGCCGCGGCGAGAATCGCCCCGACGCGAACGGCATGGACCACTCCGTGCTGATCACCCGCTCGGGGCAGGAGATCGCGATTCAGGAATCCGCGGCACCGATCTGCGACCGGCAGGGCCGCATGATCGGCGCCGTCATCGTGTTCCACGATGTGACGAAGGAGCGGCGCCTCAAGCGCGCGCTCGCCTATCAGGCGAGCCACGACGCTCTGACCGGGCTCATCAATCGGCGCGAGTTCGACAGCCGCCTGCACGCCGCCGTGCAGCGCGCCCAGCGCGGCGAGGGCTCGTACGCGCTGCTGTACATCGACCTCGATCAGTTCAAGGTCGTCAACGATACCTGCGGGCACCAGGCCGGCGACCGGCTGCTGCGCGACGTGACCGGGCTCTTGCAGACGCGCGTGCGCGGGTCCGACACCATCGCGCGGCTCGGCGGCGACGAGTTCGGCGTGCTGCTCGAGAAGTGCACGCTCGATCAGGCGACGCGCATCGCCGAGAGCGCGCGCCAGTCGATCCGCGACTATCGGTTCGTCTGGGGCGCGACGGCGCTGTCGGTGGGCGCCAGCATCGGCGTGGTCGAGATCAAGCGCGACACGGAGAACGTCGCGAGCATCATGAGCGCCGCGGATATCGCGTGCTACGCGGCCAAGGACGGCGGGCGCAATCGCATTCACGTCTACGACTCCGACGGCATCTCGGGGCGCCATCGCGAGATGCACTGGGTGGCGCGCGTGACGCGCGCGGCCGAGGAGAACCGGCTCGAGCTGTTCTTCCAGCCGATCGCGGCGATCGGCTCGCAGAGCGCCCCGCGCTTCCACGAGCTGACCGTGAAGCTGCGCGGCGAGGACGGGCAGCTCGTGCAGCCGAGCGAGTTCATCCCGGCCGCCGAGCGCTACAACGCCATGTCCATCATCGACCGCTGGGTCGTGCAGAAGGCCGTGGCGCTGCTGCGCGAGCGGCAGGAGCGCGGCGTGCCGCTGCCGACGCTCGCCGTGAACGTGTCCGGAACCTCCCTGAACGAGCAGTCGTTCGTCGATCTCGCGCTGGCCACGCTGGCGGATCCCGTGATCGCCGGCGCCATCTGCTTCGAGATCACCGAGACCGCCGCGGTCACGAACCTCGCCGACGCCGTGCACTTCATGCGCGAGCTGAAGACGCGCGGCTGCAAGTTCGCGCTGGACGATTTCGGCACCGGTCTGTCCTCGTTCATGTACTTGAAGACGCTGCCGGTCGACTACCTGAAGATCGACGGGCAGTTCATCGGCCAG
>DASZSS010000136.1:0-4544 GCA_035548535.1 Steroidobacteraceae bacterium | reverse complement strand
ACGACGCAGCCGGTGCACCCGGCGCGCAATCAGGGCGACCTGATGCGCGTTGCGAATCTCGAGCAGCCGTTCGCGCCGATCTACAACTACGCGGTGATCACCGATGCCGAGGAGGGTCTCATCCTCACCGACATCAACACGATGGCCGACGGCGAATTCCGCAACAACTTCCTGAAGCGCGCCGTGACCTGGAATCCCCGCGGCGTTCTGAACGGCGCCCGACACCTCGCGCTGGGCGGCAACTACGCGTACGTTGCCACGCCCAAAGCGCTGGTCGTCGTGGATCTGTCCGATCCTCTGCACCCGGTCGTCGCGGCGAACCTCCCGATGAACGACTTGCGCAGTGTCGCCCTGCAGTTCCGCTATCTGTTCGCGGTGGACGGTAGCGGGCTGCAGGTGATCGACATCACGCAGCCCACCAAGCCCCGCATCGTCAACGGTGCGCGGGTGCCGGTTGCGGACGGCCACAAGCTCTTCGTCGCACGCACATTCGCCTACGTTGCGGCGGGCAGCGCGGGCCTCGCGATCATCGACGTCGAGAAGCCGGAGAAGCCGAAGCTCTATCAGATGTTCAACGACGGCATTGCGGATGCCCGCGATGTCATCGTCGCGACGACGAACGCCTCGCTGTTCGCCTACGTGGCGGATGGCAAGGCGGGGCTGAAGGTGATCCAACTGACGAGCCCCGAGTCGCAGCCGCGCTTTTATGGCTTCAGTCCCGATCCCAAGCCCGAGCTGATCGCGTGGTATCGCACGGCGGCCCCGGCGCTGTCGCTCTCGCGCCCGCTCGAGCGCGACCGGGCGGTCGACGAGACCGGCGGGCAGGTCGCGGTCTTCGGACGGCGCGGCTCACGGCCGTTCACGCTACCTGAGATGCATCGGCTCTATCTCAATGAGAAGGGCGAGCCGTGGTTCGTGGAGGATGAGCTTAAGTTAAGGCGCCACACGCGCGTGATGTGAGGGAGGTCACATAGGGACGGGCACGGCAATCGCTAGCGCATCGCTAAAATGCCGCGTCGACCTCCCTATAGCAGGGATGTGGTGAAGAACAACACGAGCCGCGCCGAGCGCGCCCCTCCGGATGTGCCTGTCGAACGCCGCCGACCCAGCGACCGCCGCAAGCGGACGCTTCGGGCCCTCATCTACGGCAGCTTGAATCCGCGCCGGCTGGGCCCGCGGCGCGACGGCGAGCAGAGCTTGGTGGCGGTGGATTGGCACCACCCGCAATGGCTCGCCGTAGCCGTGCTCACGCTGTTGATGTGCGTGGCGGACGCGCTTCTCACGATCACGTTGCTTCAGCGTGGTGCATACGAGGCGAATCCCTTCATGCAGCCCCTCCTGCAGGGCTCGCCGCTCGTGTTTACTACGGTCAAATTCGGGCTCACGGCGACCGGGCTCGTCATTCTGATCCTGCTGGCCCGAGTGCGACTGTTTCGCAATGTGCCGGTTTCATTCCTTCTCTATGCGGTGCTCGTCGCCTATGCGGTGCTGATCGGGTATGAGCTGTGGATGCTCGAGGCCTTGTCGGACACGGTCCAGTTCCCCACTTCTGCCATAACGTACCGCGCGGCGTCCGTTTTGAGCTAAACTACGGTCCCGCTTGTCTTTTCTGTCATGCTGGAACACACACCGCTCTACGGCGGCAACGCCGATTTCCTGGACTCGCTTTACGAGCAGTACCTGCGCAATCCCGGGAGCGTCGATCCGGGCTGGCGCGAGTACTTCGAGCGGCTGGCCCCCGCCGTCGGTAGCGAGCCTTCTCACGCGGCCATACGCAATGCCATTGCCGAGCGCGCGCGCCAGGCGCCGGTGGCGGCGGCGATGGAGCCGCAGACGGGCGATGCCAAGCAGGCCGCCGTCTCCCGGTTGATCCAGATCTGGGTCAACCGCGGCCACCTCATCGCCAAGCTCGACCCGCTCGGTCTCATGCAGCGACCGCGTCCGAGCGTGCTCGAGCTCGGATACTTCGGTCTCAGCGAGGCCGATCTCGACACCGAGTTCTTCACCGGCAGCCGCACCGATGCCATTCCGAAGCGGCTCAAGCTGCGCGACATTCTCGCCACGCTCGAGCGCATCTACGGCGGCACGATCGGCGCGGAGTTCGCGCACGTGTCGAACTCCGACGAGCGGCTGTGGCTGCAGGACCAGTTCCAGTCGGGCCGCGTGCACTACCGGTTTTCGGCGGAAGAGCGGCGGAACATCCTCTGGCAGCTCACGGCGGCGGAGGGCCTCGAGCGCTACCTGCACACGAAGTACGTCGGGCAGAAGCGCTTTTCGCTGGAAGGCGGCGAGGCGCTCATTCCGCTGTTCGACGACTTCATCCAACGCGCCGGCGCGGTCGGCGTCGAGGAAGTGGTCATCGGCATGGCGCATCGCGGGCGCCTGAACGTGCTCGTGAATCTGCTCGGCAAGGCGCCCTCCGTGCTGTTCTCGGAGTTCGAGGGCAAGTACGACTCGGCGCACGTCAAGGGCTCGGGCGACGTCAAGTATCACAAGGGATTCTCGGCGGATTTGCGCACGCCCTCGGGCAACGTGCACGTCGCGCTCGCGTTCAATCCTTCGCATCTCGAGGTGGTGAATCCGGTCGTCGAAGGCTCGGTGCGCGCGCGGCAGGAGCGTCGCGGCGATACGCGGGGCGATCGCGTGGTGCCCGTGCTGGTGCACGGCGATGCGGCGTTCGCCGGGCAGGGCGTGGTGATGGAAACCCTGCAGCTCTCGCAGGCGCGCGGCTTCTACACGGGCGGCACGGTGCACGTCATCGTGAACAACCAGGTGGGCTTCACGATTTCCGATCCGCGCGATGCGCGCTCGACGATGTACTGCAGCGACGTCGCGAAGATGCTCGAAGCGCCGATCTTCCACGTGAACGCGGACGATCCGGAGTCGGTGGTGTTCGTCACGCGCCTCGCGCTCGAATACCGCATGCGCTTCCACAAGGACGTCGTGATCGATCTGGTCTGCTATCGCCGGCACGGCCACAACGAGGCCGACGAGCCGGCGGCCACGCAGCCGGTCATGTACAGCGTCATTCGCAAGCACCCCACGGCGCGGGAGATCTACAGGGATCAGCTCGTCGCCGCCGGTGTCATCAGCGAGGACGACGCGGCGAAGATGGTCGAGCAGTACCGGCAAGGTCTCGATGAAGGCCGGCCGCAGGCGCGCGCCTCGCTCGGCATGATCGGCAACAAGTACACCGTCGACTGGAGCAAGTACTCGCAGCAGGACTGGACGGAGCGCGTGCAAACCGGCGTCGACGTGAACCGGCTCCGCGCACTCGGCGAGCGCCTGGTGGCGGTGCCCAATGGCTTCACGCTCCACCCGCGCGTCGCGCAGGTGTACACGAATCGCCGGAAGATGTTCGGGGGCGAGCTGCCGCTCGACTGGGGTGCCGCGGAGACGATGGCGTATGCGTCCCTCCTGGAAGAGGGCTATTCCGTGCGCATCTCGGGACAGGACAGTGGGCGCGGCACGTTCTTCCATCGGCACGCCGTGCTGCACGATCAGAAGTCCGGCTCGACCTTCATCCCGCTGCAGCACGTGAAGGAGCGCCAGCCGCGCTTCCAGGTGATCGATTCGGTGCTGTCGGAAGAGGCCGTGATGGGCTTCGAGTACGGCTATTCGACCACCGAGCCCGACGCGCTCGTGATCTGGGAAGGCCAGTTCGGCGACTTCGCGAACGGCGCGCAGGTGATCATCGATCAGTTCATCAGCTCGGGCGAAGCGAAGTGGGGCCGGCTCTGCGGGCTCACGCTCTTCCTGCCGCATGGCTACGAAGGACAGGGCCCGGAGCATTCCTCGGCCCGTCTCGAGCGATTCCTACAGCTTTCCGCCGAGATGAACATGCAGGTGATCGTGCCGTCGACGCCGGCGCAGATGTTCCACATGCTGCGGCGGCAGATGCTGCGGCCGTTCCGTAAGCCGCTCATCGTCATGACGCCGAAGAGCTTGTTGCGGCACGAGCTGTCGGTCTCGTCGCTCGATGAGCTGACCCGCGGCAGCTTCGCGACGGTCATCGGCGAGGCCGACGACCTGCCGCCTTCGCAGATCAAGCGCGTCGTCTTCTGCAGCGGCAAGGTGTACTTCGATCTGCTGAGGGCGCGCCGCAAGGACAACATCCGCGACGTCGCGCTCGTGCGTATCGAGCAGCTCTATCCGTTCCCGGCCGAAGAGTACGAGGCGGTGCTCAAGACCTACGCGAACGTGCGCGAGCTCGTCTGGTGCCAGGAGGAGCCGCAGAATCAGGGCGCGTGGTACCAGATCCGGCATCGCCTGCAGGATCTGGCGGGTCCCCATCGCGACGTGTTCTACGCCGGACGTGCGCCGGCGGCGGCGCCGGCGACCGGCCTCACCAAGATCCACGAAGCGGAGCAGGCGGCGCTCATCGACGCCGCGCTCCGCGCTACTGCCACCGATGAAACCGTGACGCTGCCGAGTACGACGGCCGCCACGTTATTGAGGAAAAGCTCGTGACCATTGAAATTCGTGTTCCCCAACTGCCCGAATCGGTTGCCGATGCGACGCTGGTCGCCTGGCACAAGCAGCCG
>DASZSS010000135.1:0-8127 GCA_035548535.1 Steroidobacteraceae bacterium | reverse complement strand
CCTCGAGAGCGACGCCAAGCCGCCGAGCGTCGCCGCCGCCGAGCAAGTCGCGGCTGCGCGGCGCGAGCTGGCCGCGGCCGGCGGCAAGGACGAGACGGCCGAGCGCATCGCGACCGAGTTCGAAGGCTTCGCGCGGCAACTACGCGGCGACCTCGACAACATCGTGCTGATGGCGCTGGAGAAAGACCCCGCGAAGCGCTATCCGTCCGTCGAAGCATTCGAGGCCGACATCCGGCGGCACCTCGAAGGCTTCCCGGTGAACGCGCGCTCGGCGGGCGTCGCGTATCGCGCGCTGAAGTTTGCGGGCCGTCACCGGACGGGCCTCGCCGCCGTCTCGCTTCTCATCATCACGCTCGTCGGCGGCATCGCCGCGACCGCGTGGCAGGCGCGCGTCGCGAACGCCGAGCGGCTGCGCGCGGAGAAGCACTTCAACGAGGTACGCAAGCTCGCGAACGTCTTCATGTTCGACATTCACGGCGCCATCGCGAACCTCCCCGGCGCGACGCGTGCGCGGCAGATGCTCGTCGAGAATTCCTTGAAGTATCTCGCCGCACTCTCGGCCGAGTCCGGCAACCAGCCGGACCTGCAGCGCGAGCTCGCGAGCGCGTACGAGAAAGTCGGCGACATCCAGGGACGCTATGGCGAGGTCACGGTCGGCGACACCCCGGGGGCGATCGAGAGCTATCGGAAAGCGCTGGCCCTGCGCACGGAGCTGCTGCAGGCCAACCCCCGCGACGAAGACGTGCAGCGCGAGCTCCTGCGCAACGAGGGTAAGCTCGGCGACATCTCGCTGCAGATCGGCGATCCCAAGCAGGCGCTGGAGCATGCGCGCCGGGCGGCCACGCTCGCTGAGCAGATCGCGCGCCGCCATCGGACGGAGATCGGCGATCAGCGCAATCTCGCGAATGCCTATCTGAGCCAGGGCTGGTATCTCGCCAAGAGCGGCCAGCCCGAGCGCGGGCTCATCATCATGCAGCGAGCGATCGCGCTCTACGAAGGGCTCGTGGATGTCGATCCGAAGGACATCACCACGCGACGCGCCCTGGCGATCGCGTGTGGCCGCACGGGCGAGGTCCTCGCGGGCCGCGCTCGGTTCGCGGAGGCCATGCGAGTTCGGGAGAAGGGCCTCGCCGTGATTCGCAGCATCCTCGAAGAGGATCCGCTGAACGCCAACGTCCGCCGCTTGGAAGCCTTCGCATTGCGCGGCCTCGGCTCGACGCTCTTCGCGCAGGGCAAGCAAGATGCGGCGCTCGCTCAACAGCTCAAAGCTGTGGAGATCCTGCGGCGTCTGTTCGATGCCGAGCCGGACAACGAGTCCCTGCGCTTCGACATGGCGAGCTTTCTGCTGGACGCGGCGCAGTCGGCGCGGACGCTCCGCGATTTCAAGACCGCCGAGCGCCGCTACATGGAGGCGGTCAATGCGCTCGTGAAATCGCCCGCGGCGTTGGAGCGCGACCTCAACGAAGTGCGCGGGCAGCTCGGGATCGCGTATCTCGGCCTCGCGAGCACCATCGCCCTGCAAACCGCCGCCGAGCCCACGCGCAGCGATCATCGATTTCGCTGCGAGCAGGCGCGCAGCTTCGAAAAGCTCGCCGCGCCGATCGTCGCCGTCGCCAACCAGGACCCGGCATGGAAAGCGCAGGTCGGCCCGCACGTCGAAGAGGCGACGAGCGCGGTCGCTGCGTGCGGCTCGCCTCGTTCCTGACCCGTCGCCCGCAGCGGCCGTCGGGAGGGATCCGGCGGAACCGGCTTGAGCCGGCGCGCGTTGCACACCATACTGTGGTCGTCCGGGGCGTTACGCCCGGTATCTTGAGGCCTGCATGAAAGTCGATGTGTTCACGGCGCCGCTGTCCGAAGAGGGCAAGGCGCTGCTGCGAGACGAGAGCGCCGCGCGCGAGCTGCTCTACAAATTGCTCGCCGACGGCAGTCATGGCCGGTTCGAAGTGAAGGCCGGCGAACGCACGTTCGACGTCACCTCGTCCGCCGCCCTCGCCGCCGCCGCTCCGCGCTCCCGCTGACTCCTCGCCGGGTGGTCCCGCCAGCTGGAAGGCCTGACCGGTGAACTTCGCCTTACCGGCGATCACACTGCTCCTGCTCCTCCTGCCCGGCATCCTCGCGGTGCAGGGATTCCTCGGAAAGATTGGCCGCAAGACCAGCGACCCCGTCGGCCAGGCCGGCATCACGTGGGCGCTGCTCGCGGCGATTGCCGTCGCACCGATCATTCACCTGGCGCTGAGCGGCGCGCTCGTCGCGTTGCGCATCGGCCTGCCGCCGGACCTGCATGCGATCTTCGTGCTGCTCTCCGGAGAGTTCGCGGACAAGGCGGACTTTGCGCGCACCATCGATTCGGTGATCGCCAACCCGTGGCACATCACGCTGTACTTCCCGCTGGCTGCGCTCTTCGGGCTGTTGATCGGACGATTCGCGCAGTACCTCGTACGAAGCGCGCAGCTCGATCGACGCATCGGCCCGCTGCATTTCGCGAGCGACTGGCACTATTTGCTGAGCGGCGAGATTCGCAGCGACGTGCCCGCGCCCGATGCGGTGGTCGTCGCGGCTACTGTCGAGCACGGGGGCGAGGCCTTTTTGTACGTCGGTTACCTGCGCGACTACGCGGTGGATCGGGACGGCGAGCTCAAGCGCCTGCACTTGAACAGCGTCGTGCGCCGGCCGATGGCGGCGGACCGCCCGCCGGGGCAGAAGCAGCAGATCCCGGATCAGAGCGGGCGCTTCTATCCGATCACCGGGGATGAGTTGGTGATCATCTGCAAGGATGTTCGCACGCTCAACGTGCGCTACCTGTACATCAAGCCGAAGTGATTCATCCGCCGTCGCCGTCGACGGCACGCGTTCGCTGGCGGGTATACGGATGTATGGCAGCGATGGCCTCCGGATGGCGCGCACGGATCACCCTGCAAGGACGCCTCCGAATAGCGCTCGCACGAAAATGCGCGGCAAATCCCTGGAAGGGACTTGCCGGCTCGAAGCATTTGATGAGCTGCGGCCTGAGGCGAAGCTCGAATATCCCTGTAACGACTCGAGCCGCTATCGCCCCACTCGCCGTCCTGCCACATGAAAAAAATTGCTTGCACAGCGGTCGCACAAAATGTCGACAGCGCGTTGGGGAATTGACAATAATCCGCCCACTCCGCGGTTCGGGAAGCCTGCTCACATGGACGAAGTTTCAACAAGACTGGTCCTGTTCGTCGCGTACCCCAGCGTCGGGTTGCTGGACCTCACCGGTCCCTTCACGGTGTTCTGGTCCGCGTCCCGCTTCATGGGGCAGCGCGGCGGGCGCGGGTATGAGCGGCGCGTCGCCACGGTGAACGGCGGGCCCGTTGCGACCACCGACGGGCTCACGGTGCTCGCCGAGCCGCTCGCGAACTTCGATTCCGCAACTATCGATACTTTGATCGTGCCCGGCACGACCGAGATGGGCGGGCCGACCGCCGATCGCACCATGATCGATTGGCTCGCCGCGCATGCCCCGCGCGCTCGCCGGATCTGCTCCGTGTGCACGGGTGCATTTCTGCTCGCCGAAGCGGGATTGCTGAACGGCAAGCGCGTCGTCACCCATTGGGCCGCGGTGGATCGCCTGCGCGCGCAGTATCCCGCGTTGAACGTCGAGCCCGACGCGATTTTCGTCAACGACGGACAGGTGTGGTCGTCTGCGGGCGTTTCCGCGGGAATCGATCTCGCGCTGGCGCTGGTGCAGGAGGACTGCGGGCGCGAGGTTGCGATGAGCGTGGCGCGCCACCTCGTCGTGTACCTGAAACGGCCGGGTGGACAAGCGCAGTTCAGCGAGCTGCTCGATGCTCGTGTACATGACAGCGGTAGTGCATTCGCCGAGCTGCACGATTGGCTGGCGCAGAACCTCGCCGATGCGTCTCTATCCGTCGAAACGTTGGCGCGCCGCGTGTGCATGAGCGCGCGCAACTTCGCGCGCGTGTACAAGACGAAGACCGGGCGGACGCCGGCGAAGGCCATCGAGCTGTTCCGTTTGGAGACCGCGCGGCGCCTGCTCGAGGACACGGATGAGCGGATTGAATCCATCGCGCGCCGCACCGGGTTCGGCGACGAGGATCGCATGCGGAACACGTTCCAGCGTCATCTCAACGTGAGCCCGCGGGACTACCGCGCGCGATTCGGCGCGGGAAATACCTCGGCGAGCGCGCCCGCGGCGATCTCCGCGAGCGAGGCGACGCCGATGTCGGCGAGTGCCGGCGCGGCGTAACAGAGTGCCCGTGCTCGCGGCGACGCGGGCTCGTCGAGCAAGCCCGCGCAGTCTGCTGCAATCTTGGTCAGTCTCGGCGCCAGCGCAGCGAACAGGCGCATGCTCGCGGGTGACGCGACCTCGTTCAGCAAGCCCCACATGGCCTGCCGCGATGTGGGTCAGTGCCGGCGCAGCGTAGCGAGCAGGCGCATGCTCGCGGGTGACGCGACCTCGTTCAGCAAGCCCCACATGGCCTGCCGCGATGTGGGTCAGTGCCAGCGCGGCGTACGACAGGCGCATGCTCGCGCGTGACCCTCGTTGGGCAAGCCCACACAACCTGCTGCGTTGTGGCGCAGTGCCAGCGCGGCGTGCGACAGGCGTATGCTCCCGGGCGACGCAACTTCGTTGAGCAAGCCCACGTAGTCCGCTGCGATGAGGGCGAGCGCGATGGGATGGCGCAGACGTGCTGCGCGGGCCTTGACGAGAGCGCGCCGCTCGAACGCGATCACACGAGCGTACTGCACGCTCGCACGCGCGTCATAGAGCTTCGCAGCGAAGAGCAGCGCGTGACCGAGGACTTCTGTCCGCGCGCACGTTATTTCTGCGGTCGCGCTTCAGCGGTCGAACTTCGTGGACAGCACGACGGACGACGTCGTGCGCTCGACCCCCTCGAGATTGCCGATCGCGTCGATCAAGTCGTCCATCTCGCGCACACTCGGCGCGACGGCGAGCGCGATCATGTCGAACGGGCCACTGACGGATTGGAGCAGACGCACCGCCGGCATGCGCTTGATCTCCGCGCTCACGGCCGCCGCGCGCTTCGGGCCGACGGTAATCATCACGTACGCATGAATCTGGTTCTTCTCGTGCGTCTCGGCGACGCGCACGGAATAGCCGGTGATGACCTTCGCGCGCTCGAGCCGCTTGATCCGACTCTGGACGGTGGTGCGCGACAGCCCGAGATCGCGACCCAGCTCCGAGACGGAAGCGCGCGCATTTTCGCGCAGCTTCGCGAGCAGGAGATGGTCGATCTTGTCCAGGCCAAGGCCCGTTGCCCCCGGGCCGGAATCCGCCTCGTCCTCTCGCTCCGACCTGCCGTCCCGCTCGAGGCCCTCGGCTGTCTTCCTCGTCGTCATTTTGCCCTTTTCCGCCTGCAATCTGCCGAAATCATCCCGGCAAATCGTCAGGTTGGCAATGGCATCCTGCCCAGGTCGAGGGCACATTCGCCCCGAATCCACGGTTTCGCGGGGTGTCGCACATGAAAAGAATAGCGGTGATCGGCGGCGGCAAGATCGGCTCGATGATCGTCGATCTGCTCTCGGGCACGGGCGACTACGCGGTGACGGTCGCGGACCGCTCGCGCGAGGCGCTCGACCGCCTCGAAACGCATGCCACGGTCGAGCGCGTGCAGCTCGACATCACGGATACGGACGCGCTCGAGCGCCTGCTCGCCGGCAAGTTCGCCGTCCTGAGCGCGGCGCCCTACCACCTGACCACGCGCATCGCGCGTGCCGCGAAGGCTCAGGGCGCGCACTACCTCGATCTGACGGAGGACGTCGCGAGCACCCGCATCGTGAAAGAGCTCGCTGCCGACGCCAAGACGGCGTTCATTCCCCAGTGCGGGCTCGCGCCAGGCTTCATCACTATCGTCGCGTACGATCTCGCCAAGCGCTTCGACACGCTGCAGGACGTGCGTATGCGCGTCGGCGCGCTGCCGAAGTATCCGGCGAATGCGCTCAACTACAACCTCACGTGGTCGACGGACGGCGTGATCAACGAGTACTGCG
Source organism: Steroidobacteraceae bacterium (assembly GCA_035548535.1). Taxonomy (GTDB): domain Bacteria; phylum Pseudomonadota; class Gammaproteobacteria; order Steroidobacterales; family Steroidobacteraceae; genus JADGHX01. The sequence continues at coordinate 2,127 of DASZSS010000135.1, read as the reverse complement.
AGCCGTGCGAGGCCATCGTGAACGGCCAGCTGCGTGAGGTGCCGCCGCTCGAAGAGTGCGAGGAGTTCGCACTGGACGGCGTAACGTACGAAGCGTTCAACACGTCCGGCGGTCTCGGCACGCTGTGCGACACGCTGAAGGGCAAGGTGCGCAATCTCAACTACCGCACCATCCGCTACCCGGGCCACGCAGCGATCATGAAGGCGCTGCTGAACGATCTGCGGCTTCGCGATCGCCGTGACGTGCTGAAGGACATCCTGGAGAACGCGCTGCCCGCCACGCTGCAGGATGTGGTGATCGTGTTCGTCACCGTGAGTGGACGCAAACGCGGGCGACTGATTCAGGAGACGTACGCAAACAAGATTTATGCTCGCGAGATTGGTGGGATCATGCGCAGCGCAATTCAGATCACGACAGCGGCCGGCATTTGCACGGTGCTGGATCTGCTGGCGGATGGGTCACTGCCGGCGCGCGGTTTCGTGCGGCAGGAAGACATCTCGCTGGAGCAGTTCCTGGCGAATCGCTTCGGGAAGGCGTACGCGCAGCAGGAGACGGTATGAACGCGCAGGTTCGAATTTCTTCAGTCGCGGCGGATGTCTCTGCGCTTCTGCAGCGGCTGGGCGTTCGCGCTGATCTGGTCTCTGGCGGAGCGCTCGATGTTCGCTCGCCTGTGACCGGCGAGCGCGTCGCGCAGGTGAAGACGGTGTCGGCTGCCGAAACGTCCGCGGTAATCGACAAGGCACACGCTGCATTTCTCGCGTGGCGCAAGGTGCCCGCGCCGCGGCGTGGCGAGCTCGTTCGATTGTTCGGCGAGGAGCTGCGGGCGGCGAAGAGCGATCTCGGCATGCTCGTCACCCTCGAAGCCGGCAAGATCACCTCGGAAGGCCTCGGCGAAGTCCAAGAGATGATCGACATCTGCGACTTCGCGGTCGGCCTCTCGCGCCAACTCTACGGCCTCACTCTCGCCACCGAGCGCGGCGAGCATCGGATGATGGAGACGTGGCACCCGTTGGGCGTCGTCGGCGTGATCTCTGCGTTCAACTTTCCGGTTGCCGTGTGGTCGTGGAATGCGGCGCTGGCGTTGGTGTGCGGAGACTCGGTGGTGTGGAAGCCGTCTGAGAAGACGCCGCTGACCGCCCTCGCCGTTCAGGCGCTCTTTGAACGGGCGCGCGCGAAGTTCAATGGCGTTCCAGCGGGAACGTCGGCGCGCACCGGCGCCAGTGGTTTGACTGTGGGATCGTCCGCGACGGGATCGTCGGCGACGAGCTCATCCGTCGCGAGCTCATCCGCGAGCGCGCCTCCGAATGGCGCGCCGGAGGGTCTGTGCGCCGTGCTCATCGGCGGCAAGGATGTCGGCGAGGCGCTCGTGGATCATCCGAAAGTGCCGCTCGTCTCCGCCACCGGCTCGACCGCGATGGGCCGCCAGGTCGGCCCGCGTCTCGCGGCGCGTTTCGCGCGCAGCTTGCTCGAGCTGGGGGGCAACAATGCCGCGATCGTTTGTCCCTCTGCGGACCTCGATCTCGCGCTCCGCGCGATTGCCTTCGCCGCGATGGGCACCGCGGGCCAGCGCTGCACGACTTTGCGCCGCCTCTTCGTGCACGAAAGCGTGTACGACTCGCTCGTGCCGCGACTGAAGTCGGCGTACACGTCGGTGCGCGTCGGCGATCCGCGCGAGTCCGGCACGCTGGTCGGCCCGCTGATCGACGAGGGTGCGTACGCTCGCATGCAGCGAGCGCTGGATGCGGCCAAGTCTGCGGGCGGCACGATCACCGGTGGTGAGCGCGTGAGTGCCGCGGACGCCGGCGCCTACGTGCGCCCCGCGCTCGTCGAAATGCCTCGCCAGGCCGATATCGTGCGCGAGGAAACCTTCGCGCCGATCCTGTACGTCATGCGCTACCGTGAGTTTGAGGACGCCGTTCGCATGCAGAATGACGTGCCGCAGGGACTCTCGTCATCGATCTTCACGCGCGATCTGCGCGAAGCCGAGCGCTTCATGTCCTCCGAAGGATCCGACTGCGGAATCGCGAACGTGAACATCGGTCCGTCCGGAGCCGAAATCGGCGGCGCGTTCGGCGGCGAGAAGGAGACCGGTGGCGGTCGCGAGGCCGGCTCCGATTCGTGGAAGGC
>DASZSS010000134.1:0-4040 GCA_035548535.1 Steroidobacteraceae bacterium | reverse complement strand
GCGGCTCTGAGAAAAGGCTTCGAGCGGGGCGTCGATGATGCCTCTAGAATTCCCCTCCTTTGAACCAGGGTCGCGATGGCGCAGCGAAATCCACACGTGCAGGCGATTCGGCTGCGCCGGATGGCGCTCGCGCTCGTGTGGCTCGTGGTTTGCGGCTTGGGGATGGGCTTGCCCGCGCGCGCCAATGTCGAAATCGAAGTGCGCGGCGTCGACGACGAGCTGCGCGCGAACGTCCTGGCCTACCTGAGCTTCGACCGCTACAAGAAGAGCGAAGGGCTGAGCGCCGACGCCATCGAGCGCTTGCACAATCGCGTCGAGCGCGAAGTGGCCGCCGCGCTCAAGCCCTTTGGCTACTACGAGCCCAAGTCGCACGCGGAGCTGCGTGACCTCGGCAGCGGCAACTGGCGCGTGCTCATCGACATCGACCCGGGTGAGCCGGTCCTCATGGATCGGGTCGACGTGCGTGTCACGGGTCCCGGCGCAAGAGATCCTCTCTTCGAGCGCATCACCTCGAACCTGCCGCTGAGGCCCGGCAAGCGCTTGAGCCACGCCGCGTACGAGAAGATCAAGGGCGACCTGCAGCGGACCGCCGCGAACTACGGTTACCTCGACGCCAAGCTGCTGAAGAGCGAGCTGCGCATCGACCCCGAGCGCCACAAGGCCGACGCGATCCTCGAGATGGAAACGGGCGCTCGCTATCGGTTCGGCACCACCTCCATCGAGCAGCAGGTGATCGACGACCGTCTCGTGCGCCGTTACATGCGCTATCGGCAGGATGAGCCGTTCGACATGACCGAGCTGCTGCGTACGCAGTTCGCGCTGGACGACAGTCAGTACTTCTCGACCGTCGAGGTGCTGCCCGGCAATCCGGACCGCGAGGAGCACATCGTGCCGATCAGCATCCACGCCGACCCGAACCGCCGCAATCGGTATTCGGTGGGCGCGGGCTACGGCACCGACACGAATGTCCGCGGCACGTTGCAGTGGGAAGATCGACGCATCAATGCGAGCGGCCACCGCTTCCAGGTGGAATTCAAGACCTCCCAGCCGACGAAGAGCCTCGAGTCGCACTACATCATCCCGATCGGCGATCCCGCTCTCGAGAAGCTCGCGTTCGAAACCACGTATTCGCAGCAGCAGCGCGCGGACCTCGACACCGAAGACATGAAGTTCGAGCCCAGCGTCACGCAAGTGGTGGGCCGCTGGGAGCGCGTCTTCTTCGTGACCGCGGAGAACGTCACGACGAAATCGGCGCTGCAGAATCGCACGGACACGCTGCTCATCCCCGGCATCAGCTTCGCCTCGGTTCCCCAGGGCTACCTCGGCGAGGCGCTGTTCTCGCGCTTGCTGTTCGCGCAGCTCCGCGGCTCGCACCACTCGATCGGCTCCGACTCGGACTTTCTCCAGCTCGATCTGCAGAGCGAGCATGTGTTCGACGTATCCCACAAGCTGCACTTGCTGCTGCGAGGCGAAGTCGGCGCGAGCCTCGTATCGAAGTTCAGCGAGTTACCGGGTACCGTGCGGTTCTTCGCGGGCGGCGATCGCAGCGTGCGCGGCTTCGGCTACAACGAGCTCTCGCCCGTCACGGTGGTTGGATACAAGAACTCGGAAGGGAAAAGCTGCGATCCCAACGACCCGGATCCCGCCGTGCGCGCCGATTGCGTGGCCCAGACCGCGAAACTCGGCGGCAAGCACCTGATCACCGGCACGGTCGAGCTCGTGCGCGATCTGCCGCGCAACTTCGGCGTGGCGGCCTTCTTCGACTTCGGCAACGCGTTCGACAGCTTCAGCGATCCGCTCGAGTACTCGGTGGGGCTCGGCTTTCGCTTCCGCCTTCCCGTCGTGACCCTCGGAGTCGACGTCGCGCAGCCGCTCTCCGAACCGCACCTCGGCCCGCGCCTGCACATCAACTTCTCGCCGAAGCTCTAGAATCGCCGGCTCATCCGCATGACACGGCGCATCCTCATCATTCTCGGCATCGTGATCGCCTTCGCGATCACGGTGCCTGTGGGGATCCTGTACTACCTCGCGTACACGCCGCAGGGACTGCAATTCGTCGTGGCACACCTTCCGGCGCGCATCGGCGGCACGGAGCTGCATTTCGCCGGCGCCCGGGGCACGCTCGCGAGGGGCTTCACGCTGCAGCGGTTCGAGCTCGAACACGAGCGCGTTCATCTGAAGTTCACCGGCGTTCAGGGCCGCGTCACGCTCCTGCCCCTGCTCTTGCAGACGGTTCATGCCGCGGACGTGACGATCAAGGACGCGTACGTCGAGGTGCGCCGCTGGAAGAAGCCGCCGCCGCGCTCGTCGCCGCGGTTCCTGCCGCGCGGCCTGATCATTCGCGTGGATCGCGCGCATGTGAGCGCGGGGACTTTCATCGCGCAGAACGGCCGCCGCTTCGATCTCACCGACGTGACGACGTCCGGGGTTGCGAGGTATCGCACGCTGCGCTTCTTCGAAGCGAGCTTCACGCAGAATGCGCTGCACGTCACCGGCAGCTCCACGCTGCGCGCCGCCGACCCCATGCAGATCGACGGCGACGTGCGCATCGATATCCGCTCTCCCGGGCAGCCGCCGTGGATCATTGCCGCGAGCGGCCATGGCGATCTCGACAAGCTCGGGGTCACGGCGCGCTTCACGGAGCCAGTCCTCGCGGAGCTCACCGGAAGCGTCGAAGATCTCACGAGCGGCTGGCACTGGTCCGGCACAGGCAAGCTGCAAAATCTCGATCTGCGCACGTGGGGCGGGGGCGGCGCACTCGGGCAGATCAGCGCCGTGCTCGCACTGCATGGAGATGCGGACGGATTCGGCGCGAAAGGCTCCGTCACGCCGGCGGGCCTGAACGTCGGCTCGTTCGAGACGATCTTCGAAGGCTCGTACGCCGATCGCACCATCACGGCGACCCGCATCGATCTCACGCACGGCTCGGGGGCGCACGCGACAGGCGCGGGCACAATCGAGATCGTCTCCCCGAACGGACCGCGCCTCGATCTGCACGGCACGTGGCAGAACTTTCGCTGGCCGCTGGTCGGCAACAACATCGCAGTGCGCAGCGAATCGGGCGAATACGCGCTGAGCGGCGTGCGGCCCTATCACTTGAAGGCTGCGGGCGCGCTAGTGCCGAGCGGTGTGGAGCCCATGCACGTCGAGATGGAAGGGACGCTCGCCGCGGATCGCCTCACTGTGAGCAGCGCCAATGTCGAGGCGTTCGAGGGGCAAACGCTCGTCTCCGGCGAGGTGGTGTGGTCGCCCGAGCGCCGCTGGTCCGCGATGGGCGACGCGGCGGACATCAACCCGGCGCGCGTGCGCGCCGATCTGCCCGGCAAGCTCGACTTCGGGTTCACCGCGAGCGGGCTCGGCTTCGGCAACGACAACTTCGAGGTGGAGATCCGCGGCCTGCACGGACGGTTGCGAGGGACGCCGGCCAGCGGCGCAGGTCGCATCGCGCGCAACAAGAATGCGTGGCGCTTCTCACAAACTCGGCTCGTCCTGGGCGGCACCACGATTGCGGCGGATGGCAGCGTGGCGGACGCGCTCAACTTGCGCTTCGCCGTCGACTCGGAGGACCTGAGCCTCTTGCAGCCGGATAGTCGCGGGAAGCTCCACGCGCAGGGCACGCTGCGCGGCACCCTGCAAGACCCGGTCATCGAAGCCGACGTGCGCGGTGGCGGGCTCCTGCACCGAGGCGTTTCGCTCGAGAGCATCGGCGGCACGATCGATTTCGATGCCACCGGCAGCCACCCGTCCAAGATCGAATTGCGTGCCCGCAAGCTCGGCTACGGCGACCGGACCATCGACGACCTCGCGGTCACCCTGAACGGCAACGCGACCGATCACGCCGCCCGCATCAGCGTGAAAGCACGCGGGCTCGAGGCCGAATCCGAGCTGCACGGCTCGTTCGCTCACGGCGTGTGGCTCGGTCAAGTGCGCAAGCTCAGCGTGAGCGGCATGGAGGCCCTGCATCTCGAGCTCGATACACCCGTCGATCTGCTGCTCTCCGCCAAGCGCACGCGCCTCGATTGGCTCTGCCTGAACGGCCA
>DASZSS010000133.1:0-29724 GCA_035548535.1 Steroidobacteraceae bacterium | reverse complement strand
GTGCGCTCCATGATATCGCTCGCCGTGTAGGTGCGGCCGGATTTCGCCACCATGGGAAAGGTGTGCGTGGCATCCAGCGCGTAGGTGACCTCGAATCCCGAATCGGAGGCGTGGCGCGTCGTCGTCTCGCAGCACTGCTCGGTGCGGATGCCCGTGACGATGACATGCTCGATGCCGTGATCACGCAGCCAGGTCTCGAGAGTCTTGCCCTGCGCATTGCGTCCGAAGAGCGCGGAGTGCACGTCCTTGTAGAAGACCTCCGTGGGCTCGATGCGCAGGGCGCCGAGCGTCTTCACATAGCCCGAAGCCAGCGAAAATACGCCGGTCGGCTCGACATGGAACACCTGCAGGATGGGAATGCCGCGGGCCTGCGCCTGGTCGATGAGCTGCTGCAAGCGCGCGACGAAGGCATCGACACCGTCTGCGCGCCAGTAGGGACGATGCTCGAACGACTGCTGGACATCGATGACGATCAGAGCGGATTTCATTGTGAACTCTCCGGTGTTGCGAATGGCGCGCATCTTCGATCTCCACCTGCACGCCCACAAGCGCGGTTCGCGACGACCAGCGGTCAAAAACGGACATTCCCCGGTCGGCGCTCGGCGCCGGCCCTGGCGCGCGGGCCGCGCACTGCGGCCTCGAGCAAGCGCGCGCGGGCTTCGGCAAGCGCGTCCGGCTCTCGCCAAGCGTGCGGGCTCAGCACGCGTGTGGCCTCGGCCTCGGCAAACGCGGGCCTCGGCAAACGCGGGCCTCGGCAAATGCGCGCCTAGGCAAATGCGTCGCGGCCTCGGCAAGCACGTCGTGGCCTCGGCCGGCGCGCCGACTAGGCAAGATCACGTCTCTCACCGAGAATGCCGCGCCTTCCGCACCAGCAGGAGCGAGTGAGACATGAGCGATGAGCTACGCGTAGCGCTGATCGGCTACGGTCTGGGTGGCCGCGCGTTCCATGCGCCGCTCATTGCCGTGACGCGGGGATTGCGTCTCGCCACCATCGTCACCTCGAATCCCGAACGCAAAGCCGCCGCAGCGCGCGACTTCCCGCAGGCCCGCATCGTCGATTCCGCGGACGCGCTGTGGGCGAATCCGCGCGAGCACGACCTGGTCGTGATCACGACGCCCAATCGCTTTCACGTCCCGCTGGCGCGCGCCTCGATCGCCGCGCGAATTTCCGTCGTCGTGGACAAGCCGATGGCCGCGACCGCGCACGAAGCGCGCGCGCTCGTCGCCGAGGCGAAGCGCGCGGGCGTGCCGCTCACCGCGTATCACAATCGACGCTGGGACGGCGAGTTGCTCACCGTGCAGCGCCTGATCGCGAACGGCGATCTCGGCGAGGTGGTGCGCTTCGAGTCGCGCCTCGATCGGTGGCGCCCGCAGCCGGCGCTCGATGTGTGGCGGGAGCGCGGTGCGCCCGAGGAAGCCGGCGGTCTGCTGTACGATCTCGGCCCGCATCTCATCGATCAGGCGCGCCTGCTGTTCGGCAGAGTGACGCACATCTACGCAGAGCTCGACCGCCGCCGCCCGGGTGTGGCCGTTCCCGATGACGTGTTCATCGCCCTGCGCCACGCAACCGGCGTGCACTCGCATCTCTGGACGAGCGCAGTCGCCGCGCAAGCCGGGCCGCGCATGCGGGTGATGGGAACGCGCGCCGCGTACACGAAGCAGCACGCGGACGTGCAGGAGGCCGTGCTGCGCGCGGGCGGCCGCCCCGATGCGCCGGGATTCGGCGAAGACCCCGAATCGAGCTGGGGCTTGCTGGGCGCGGGCGCGGACGCGCGGCCGGTCAAGACGGAGCGGGGCAACTACCGGCGCTTCTACGAGCTGACGGTGCCCTGGCTACGCGATGGCGCGCCCCCACCCGTGGACCCGCTGGACGCGATCGCCGTGCTGAACCTCATCCAGGCCGCACAGCGATCGGCTGCCGAAGCGAAGGTCGTCTCGCTCAGCTTGCACGACTGAGCGCCGCGAGCGGCTCACGCCGTCGGGCTGTGCTCGCGGTGAGACGCGAAGGACATGCGGTCGAGCACGCCGAGCAGCACCGCCGAGGTGACGAAGGTCAGGTGGAGCAGGATGTACCACATGATCTTGTCGTTCGGCGTATCCATGGCCTTCATGAAAATGCGCAGCAGATGGATCGAAGAGATCGCGACGATGGAGGCCGCCACCTTCAGTTTAAGCGTGCCCGAGTCGAGCTTGCCGAGCCAGTTGAGCGCGTCCTTCTCGTTGCCGGCGTCGATGCGCGAGACGAAGTTCTCGTAGCCCGAGAACATCACCATGACGATGAGGCTGCCGACGAGCGACAGATCGATCAGGCCCAGCACCACGAGCACGAGGTCCGGCTCCGGAATGGTCACGATCATCGCGACGGCGTGAAAGGCTTCTTGGAAGAATTTCACCGCCAGCACCACGAGGCCGAGCGCGAGACCGAGATAGAGCGGGGCGAGCAGCCAGCGGCAGGCAAACAGGAGTCGTTCGATGAAGCGTTCGAGCATGGAGGTTGGCGAAGACGGAAATCGGAAAGCGCGCCGATTCTAGCGGTGTTCCGCGGCGTCTGCTTGACGCGCGCGGTCGCCCCGGAGTATTTCCCGCTCCCGCCAGGCATGAGCCACGCATGAGCGCCCTGACGCACGAATTCACCGCAACCCTGCCCGCGCCGCGCGACCGCGTGTTCCGCGCCTTCACCGACGAAACGGAGCTGCGATGCTGGTTCGCCGAGCATGCGCACATCGAGCCGCGCGCGGGCGGGGACTATCGCTTCTGGGGCATCCACACGTATGGCGCGCCCTCGCGCGCGCAGGCCATGCAGAGGGTGCTACGGCTCGACGCGCCGAAGCTGCTCGCGTTCTCGTGGATGTTCGAGGAGCGCGAGAGCGAGGTGACGTTGGAGCTCGGCGAGGTGGCAGACGGCGCGTCTCCTGGCGCGCAGGCGGCCGGTGCGTCCGCCACCGTGCTGAATGGCCGGCATCACTTCCCCGTCGCGCCCGATGTGTCGCGACCCCTCGATCTCCTCGACGATCTCTGGCGCATGGCGCTCGCGAATCTGCGCGCCCACCTCGGCGGGACGCCGGTCTTTCTGCACGACTTCTCGGCTCCGGCGGCGCGGCTGCGCCACACCGTGCTCATCGAGAGGCCGCGCGACCGCGTCTTCCAGGCGTTGCTCGATCCGGCAGTGCTCGATCCGTGGCTCGGCGCGCAAGCGGTGGTCGAGCCGCGCGTCGGTGGCCGCTACAGCTACGGGTGGAAGTACGACGTGCGCGGGCAGGAAGTGACCGGCGGGCCGACGAAGATTCTCGAGCTGGTGGAGGACACCAAGCTCGTGACGGACTGGCCGAACTGGCGCGGCGATCCGCAGTTGCCGGCGCAACGCGTGACGTGGCTCTTCGAGTCGGTGGGCGAGAACACGCGCGTCACCTTGATCCACGAGCCGTTTGAGCGCGTCGCGGACGTCAGCGACTATCCGCACGGCTGGGCATACTTTCTCGATGCGTTGAAGTCGCGGCTCGAAGCAGCCACATGACGGCTCGCAAGGTCTACTTCACGGCATTCATCGCGGGCATCGTCGTGCTGTGGGCGGCACTCGCCATCGCGCCGTACGATCGCTCGGACTGGTTGCTCGAAAACGTGCTGCTGTTCGTCGGGGCGGCCGTGCTCGTGGCGACACGTCGCGTGCTGCCGCTTTCAGACGTGTCGTACACGATGATCCTCGTGTTCCTGTGCCTGCACATCATCGGTGCGCACTACACGTATGCACAGGTGCCGTACGACTCCGCATTTCGCTCGCTCACGGGGCATTCGTTCAACGAGCTGGTCGGGTGGAAGCGGAACAACTACGACCGGATCGTGCACTTCAGTTACGGCTTGCTGCTCGCGTACCCGATCCGGGAGCTGTTCCTGCGCGTGGCGAACGTGCGCGGGTTCTGGGGCTACTTCCTGCCGCTGGACCTGACCATGTCCACGTCGATGCTGTACGAGCTGATCGAATGGCTCTCGGCCGTGCTGTTCGGCGGCGATCTCGGCACGGCGTTCCTCGGCTCTCAGGGCGACGAGTGGGACGCGCAGAAGGACATGGCGCTCGCCTCACTCGGTGCGCTCATCACCATGCTCGTCACCGCGCTGATCAACGTGAAGTATCAGCGCGACTTCGCGCGCGAGTGGGTGGAGAGCCTGCGCATCAAGAGCAATCGGCCGCTCGGCGAACAGGCGCTCGCGCGCATGCGGGCCGGCGAGGCGAAGTACTGAATGCTGCGCGCCGCGCGCACGCGCACCGCGAATGGCGACCGGGCGCTCGCGGGCACTACCTGAAGCCTGTGCGCCCCGCGCACGGGCGCCGCGAATCGGCGACCAGGCGCTCTCGCGAGCACTGAAGCCTGTGCGCCGCGCACGCGGCACGGCGAATCGGCGAACGGGCGCTCGCGCATGCTACTGAAGTCTCCGCAACCGGCGCGCATCCGAGCGCCGCGAACGTCTCAGTATTCGTTGTATTTCTTCGCGCTTCCCCGGACCTGCTCGGCGGGGTAGCGCCGCGCGTTCTCGTCGATCTTCTCATGAGCCGCGGCGATGAGATCGATGCCGAGCTTGTCGGCCAGGCGCACGAGATAGTTGAGCACGTCCGCGCACTCGGCGCGGATGCGCGCGAGTTGCGCCGCGTCGGGCGCGCGGCTCTGCGCCTCCGTCAGCCACTGGAACTCCGCCGCCAGCTCGCCGGCTTCCCCGACCAGCGCCATCGCGAGATTCTTGGGCGAATGGAACTGATCCCAGTCACGCTGCGCGGCAAATTCGCGCAAGCGCTCGGCGATGGCGCTGAGGGATGCTGAGCTCATGAACACTCCTCGAGTAGGCACGACCGTTCGGACGATGGGATCGTACTGCGTTCGGCGAGACGCACGAGGGCTCCGCCGCCGCGGACCGACCCGCGAGCCCGACGGAAAGCGTTTGATCTGCGCCGGGGGCCTTGCGAAGATGCCGTGCACACCGGCGTTCTGCAGACCGGTTCAGGGAGAAACATCGTGATGCGCCCAATGTTCGCGACTGCGATCGCGGCCCTGCTGGCCGCCTGCGCCGGCACGGCGCCCCAGAAAACAACCCCGGCTCCGGCCCCCGCGCCGAGCGCGACCTCGCGCGCAGTCGCGCCCGCGACCACGCCAAGCTCGGACAAGTTCGCGACGATCGATGCCACGAACCTCGTCGAAGCGCAGAAGGCGGGCTACAAGGTCGTCAACGAGAACGGGCAACAGCTCTTTTGCCGTCGCGATACGGTCACCGGCACGCGCCTCCAGCACCGCACGACGTGTCTGACCGCGCAGCAATTGATGGAGATGAACGCCAAGGCAGCCGAGGCGATGAGAGGCGCACCGCTGCCGAACTACGACCAGCTCCACGGCGGCGCCGGCCACTGAGCTGAGCGCTACTTCAGTTTCGCTGTGCGAGAGGCCACCTTCGGGTGGCCTCTTCGCTTTCGTCCGGCGCATCGTGGTGTCCGGCAACGCCCAAGCTTCATTACATAATGCTTCGCTAACTGCGCCCCGAGGCGGATAATCGCGCGCACAGGTTGTACAAAAACAACCGGCCAAACATCTGTGCAGAGGGAGGGATTCTTTATGCGCTCAGAGTCATTTAGGCCGCACGTTCGACGCGGCGTCCAATCCGGTGTTGTGACGATACTAAGCGTGGCCGGAGTCGCTCCGGTGCTTGCGCAAGAGCAGTCGGCGCCCGAGGTGGTGGTGACCGGCTCCAGAATCAGGACGGACCCGCTCAATCAACCGGCACCCCTCTCGACGGTCACCGATCAGGACATCGCACGGACCGGCACCACTTCGGTGGGCGATGTTCTGCAGCGGCTGACGGCATCGGGCGGCGGGCTCAACACGAAGTTCAACACGAGCGGCAACACCGGCTTTCCGCCGGACCAGGGCGGTGTCGGCGCGGGCGCCGCAACCATCGATCTGCGGCACCTCGGCGCGAAGCGCGTGCTGGTGCTGGTGGATGGCATGCGCTGGGTGAACGAGTCGTCCGCAAGCGGCGTGTCGTCGGCGACGGACCTCAACACGATTCCGGTCAGCATCATCGATCACGTCGAGGTGCTGCAGGACGGCGCCTCGTCCATCTATGGATCGGATGCGATCGCGGGCGTCGTCAACATCATCACCCGGCGCTCCTTCAACGGCTTGCAGTTCTCCGGATATGGCGGCGCCTTCGACGAGGGCGACGGTCAGAATCGCCAGTTCAGCATCTCGACGGGCACGAGCACCGACATGCTGAACGCGTTTCTCGACATCAGCTACTCGAAGCAGGACGAGGTGCGCTCGCAGGATCGTGAGATCTCGCGATTCCCGACGCCGGGCGTCGGCGCGTGCACCGCGCGCTGCAGCTCCGGCACGCCGGCAGGGCGCTACGTGTTCACGGATCCAAACACCGGCGTCGAGCAGAGCATCACCATCAATCCCGGGGTGACCGGTACGCCGGTCTACATTTCGCCCGCGACGGCCGATGCGCCGCGCACCGACGATTTTCACAACTTCACGGTCGCGGATCGCTTCAACTTTCAGCCGTACAATTTCATCCTCACGCCGAATGAGCGCTTCAGCGTCTACGCGCAGGGCGAAACGCATCTCACGGATGCGGTGAGCTTCTATCTCAAGGGGCTCTTCAACAACCGCCGCTCGACGAACCAGGCGGCGCCGGAGCCGCTCTTCATCGGCACCGAAGCCGGCAACGGCGTCGGCAATCTGCTCGATGTCACCTCGATCAGCCGTCTGAATCCGTACAACCCGTTCGGCTTCGATCTGACTCAGGGGTACGTCGTGTTCCGGCGCCCGGTGGAAGGCGGCCCGCGCGTGTTCACGCAGGATGTGGACACGTACTACTTCAACGGCGGCTTCAAGGGCGACTTCAACTTCGCGAACCGCGACTTCGCGTGGGACGTGAACGCCGCGTGGTCGCGCAACGCGGCGAGCCAGATCACGCACGGCAGCTACAACGCGCTGAAGATCGGGAACGCGCTCGGCCCGGGCGGGCACGACGCGAACGGCAACCTCGTGTGCGGCACGCCCGATGGCACCGGGCTCGTCACGAGCCCGATTCCGAACTGCGTGCCGCTCAACATCTTCGGCGAGAACACCATCACGCCGGAGATGCTGCGCTACATCCAGCCGATACTGCACGACAGCAGCGAGCAGGAGCTGCGGGACTTCACGGCCAACCTCACGGGCACCATCGCGCAGTTGCCCGCCGGTGGGCTCGATTTCGCGGTCGGCTACGAGCATCGCAAGCAGAGCGGCGAGTATCAGCCGGACCAGATCTACGTCGCCGGGGAGAGCGCGGGCGTGCCCTCGCTGCCCACCAAGGGCGAGTATGACGTCGACGAGTACTTCGCGGAGCTACGCATACCGGTGCTGCGTGGGGTGCCGGGTGCCGATCTCCTGCAGCTCAGCGCGGCCGCGCGCAGCTCGGACTACTCGCTCTTCGGGAGCGACACGACCACCAAATTCGGTCTGAACTGGCGTCCCGTGAGCGATCTGCTCCTGCGCGGCACGTTCGCGGAAGGTGTGCGCGCGCCGGGCATCGGCGAGCTGTTCGGATCGTTTGCGCGCTTCGACACGACCATCCAGGACCCGTGCTCGAATTTCAGCTCGAAGCCCGCGGCCACGCAGGCGAACTGCATGGCGCTCGGCGTGCCGGCGAGCTACACGCAGTCGAACCCGCAGATCTCCGTCGTGACCGGCGGCAATCCGGCGCTCGTGCCAGAGACCTCCGACGGCTACACCGCGGGCTTCGTCTACAGCCCGGCGTGGGCGCAGGGCGTGCCGTGGTCCGACAACCTGACCTTCGATTTCACGTGGTGGCGGATCACGCTCGACCAGACGATCCTGGCGCGCGATGCGCAGGTGCAGCTCGATGGCTGCGTGGCGACGCTGGACCCGGTGCTCTGCGGCGGCATCGGTCGCACCGCCGCGGGGACGATCAACCGCTTCAACAATCAGCTCATCAACATCGGCGGCACGCGCACGAAGGGCTACGACGTCAATCTGCACTACGTGATCCCGGAGACGCGCGCAGGCCGCTTCGGCCTTACCTGGCAGAACACGATTCTCGACGAGTACGTCGACATCCTGCAGACCTCGACGGGCTTCACGGAGGTGAAGCGCGAGGGGACGGAGAGGGGCGACACCGGACAGGCGTTCCCGAAGTGGAAGTCGGCGCTGACGGTCGATTGGGGCCTGCGCGACTTCGCGGCAGCCGTGACTCTTCGCTACACGGACTCGGTCATCGAGAGCTGCCGCGACTTGCAGGGCCTCGGACTCTGTTCGAACTACAACCTGCAGGACGACAACCTCTCGACCAACAAGATGGACGCGGTCACCTACGTGGACCTGCAGGCGACGTGGCGTCCGGCGGCGCTCGACGACGCGTGGGCGTTCACGCTGGGCGTGAACAACCTCTTCGACGAGGACGCGCCGTTCTGCTTCAGCTGCGCATCGAACTCCTTCGATGCCTCGACGTACGACGTGCCGGGAGTGTTCTGGTACGCGCGCGTCGTCGCGCACTTCGGTCGCAAGTGAGCGCGAGGGGGCGGGCGGCCGGCACGCCGCCCGCTCCGCGCCGCTCATTTTCCGAAGTAGAAGAGCGCCTTCGCGTAGTAGTAACCGCCGTTGATCCCGAACGGCGAGAAGCTCGGATAGATGGCGACCGCGGAGTTGCTGCCGACCGCCCAGTACTCCGCCATCAGATCGGCGTTCACGCCATTGGGGTAGCGATTGAACAGGTTGTTCGCGCCGATGCTGAACTTCATCGACTCCGAGTCCGTGCGATAGCTGAGCTCGAGATCGGTGATCGGCGTCACGCCGATGCGATTCTCGTGATACGGCGTCGAGGCGCTGCGGCGCACGAGCTGTGACGCCGGGCCGTACACCGTCTCGCGCAAGCTCACCGAGAAGTTGCCGTACGACCAGAAGGCGCCGAGCACGCCGCGATACTTCGGCGAGGTCGTCTCGAGATTCGAGATCGCCGTGGCGTCGAAGAACGATTGCGGCTGCAAGGGCGCGGGGGTCGGCGCGATGGACGTGACCTTCGTCTGGTTGTAATTGGCGGAGAACGACCAGTCGATGTGCCCGAAGGCGAGCTCGCTCGGCAGCGTGACGAGGAGGTCGGCGCCGCGGGTGCGCGTGGCGAGACCGTTCGAGAACATCGTGATGCCGGTCGATGTGCCGACGCCGCCGGCCACCACCGCCGGATCGAGCACGTTCCCGTTCGCGGCAATCGCGGCGATCACGGCCGGCGAGATCAGGTTGCCGTCGGAGGAGCCGAAAAGTGAGCCGCTGCCCACGATGCGATCGTCGATCTTGATCTGATACGCATCCAGCGTCGCGACGAGCTGGCCCGCGGGACGCAGCACGATGCCGAGGCTCAGGTTCTTCGACTTCTCCGGCTTCAGCCCATTGATGCCCACGAGGGCCGCGGCCGGCGCATTCGGCGGGAGCTGCACGAAGGCCGACGTCGGGCCGACGTTCGTCGCCGAGTAGTACTCCTCGGCGAGGGTGGGCGCGCGAAAGCCGGTGCTCACCGTGCCGCGCAGGGCGAACTGCGGCGTGAAATCGTAGCGTGCCGTGAGCTTGCCGACGGTGGTGTTGCCGAAGTCGCTGAAGTCCTCGTACCGGCCGGCCAGATCGAGTTGCAGCTCGTCGGTCGGGGAGAGCGCGAAATCGACGTACACGGCGTTGTTGTCGCGATCGTGCGAGCCCGCGTCCGTGAGCGCGAAGCCGGGATACGACTGGCCGCCTTCCTTGTAGCGCGCGGCCTCATCGCCCGCGTCGATGCGGTAGGTATCGCGCCGATGCTCGTAGCCGAACGCGACGTTCAGCGCTCGCGCGAGCCCGATGTCGATGTTGCGGCTCAGATCGAGCGTCGTGGCCCACTGGGTCGCGACGAAATTGCCGGAGTGGAAGTCCGTCGGGGTGGAGCCGGTGTCCTTGAAGAGCGAGATGTTGGCGGAGGCGATCGTGTTGATGCGCACGAAGTCGCGTCCGTAGGTGGTCGCGAGGTCGTAGCTCCAGTCGTTGCCGATCTTGCCCTTCAGGCCCAGGGTCGTTCCGTAGTCCGTTTCCTCGGATTCCTCTTGCGGGTTGAAGCCGAACGGATAGAGCTCCGGCAAGCGATCCGGCGTGCGGTAGTTCTCGTACGCCTGCGCATGCTTGCTGCCGTAGGTGCCGAAGGCATAAAGCTGCGCGCCACTCGCGAAGTCGAGGCCGGCATTGAGCGAGGCGATCGTGAGGTGGTAGCTCGCGTCGCCCTGAATCTTGTTGATGTACGGATAGCCGTCGGCCTGCTGGATGGCCGGCTGGTACTGCGGCGCGAACGCGCGCGGATCGATGCCGCCGCGATCGGTCTTCGAGTGCGTGCGCGTCTCGGCCGTGAGATTCACGAACGAGCTCGGGGTGGGCGCGAAGCCGAGGTTCGTGCCGAGATCACCCGTGTCGCCGCCGCCGTCGAAGAACTTGCCGCCGCTCGTCGAGAACGAGCCGCCGTCCGTGTTCTTCTTCAGGATGATGTTGACGACGCCCGCGATGGCGTCGCTCCCGTATTGGGCGGCGGCGCCGTCCTGCAGGACCTCGACGCGCTCGATGGCATCGACGGGAATGAAATTCAGATCGGTGGACGCCGCGCCCTGGTAGGGCCCGCCGAGCACGGCGAGATTCGCGGTGGTGTGCCGGCGCTTACCGTTGATCAGCACCAGCGCGTGATTTGGGCTCACGCCGCGCAGCTTCGCGGAGAGCGTGAGATTCGCCGTGTCGCCACCGAAGGCCTGTGCGGTGAACGAAGGTAGTGTCTGCGCCAGCGATTGAATGAGGTCCGGCTGGCCGACGCGCTTCAGCGCCGCCGAGTCGAGCACCTGCACGGGCGCCGGGCTCTCGATGGCTTCGATACCGCTGCGGCGCGTGCCGGTGACCACCACCTCCTGCGGAATCGCCGCGGCATCGGGCTCCGGGGCGGGCTCGGCGTGCGTTGCCGCGGCCGCGCCGGTGAGAACGGCCGCGGCGAGAGTCGACGTGCGCGGTCGTGCATACTTCGTCTTCGCGTGCATGTTGGGTAACTCCCTGCAGCATTGGAATTCCCCCTCGATCGCCTTCGCCTCGTGTGGACCGTTTGCAATAACTCGGCCAGCGGCGTCGTGCGCACGGCCAGGTCTCGTGAGTGGAATAGAATGAAGCGGTTACGCGCGAGCGCCGCCCCGCGCGCCGCGGGTCCGGCCTGACGTGTAGCGTGTTCGAGACAACTTTGGAGTCTGCGATGGTGCAGCGGCACTGCGGCCTGCACCGGCGCGTGATGTCGATCGTGCACACAGGTGGAGCACGCCGATGACGGTACGCGGGGCATCGTCAGCGGCGTGCACGACAGGCTCAACGCTCGGCGCGTCGCCGCCGCTCACCGCGCCTTTCTGGCCAGGATGACTTCGACTTCGACGAGCATGCCCGGCTGCGCGAGCGAGGCGACCTGCACCGCCGAGCGCGCCGGCAGATTCGGCTGCTCCTTGGTGCCGAAGTACTGGCGGTAGGCGTCCATGAATCCGTTGAAGTCCATCTTGCCGGTCTTCGGGTCGCCGACGAGGAACACGGTCATCTTCACCACGTCGCCGAAGCCGAGGCCCATCTCCCGCAGCGAGTCCGCGAGGCGCGCGAAGACGGCGGCGGTTTGCGTCTTGGTGTCGCCCCAGTATTCCGGGGTGCCTTCCTTCGCTTGCGGGTTCGCCGGGCTCGGCGTGAGCCCGCTGTGAAAGATCAGCTCGAAGCCCGCCGGAACTTCGACCGCGCGCGCGATCGGAAACGTGCTGCCGCCGCCGAGCGGCTTGCGCACGATATCCGCGGCGTGCGCGGCGGTGTGGACGATTGACAGCAGAGCGAGCGCGAGCGCCGTTGCAGCGGTTCGCTTCATGATGGACCTCCGGGTGCGATTGGGTTGCGGGGTACCGACGAGCTGCGCGGCGTGATCAAGGCGCCGGACGCCGCGGCGCGAGGGTGTTGATGTAGGCGACGACATTCTCGATCGCCTTCGTATCGGGCAGCGCATTGACCGCCGCGCGCATCTGCGTGCCAGGCGTGTCCTGCGGCGAGTAGCCGCGCAGACCGGACTGGAAATTCTGGAGCTGGGCGACGAGGTACCAGTCCGTCTGACCGGCGAGTGCCGGCGCCTGCAGCTCCGGATTTCCCTCGCCTCGGGCGCCGTGACAGGGCGCGCAAGTGGCGTACAGCTTGCGTCCTTGCTTCGCATCGCCCTTGACGGTGGGCTCGGGCGGTTTCGGCTCGAACGTGCGGACGTAGGCCGCGACGGCTTCGATCGCCGCGTCATCCATCGGCTCGGCGACCGGGCGCATTTCCATGCCCGGGATGTCGTCGTCGTGTGTGCCGCGCATCCCGGCGCGGAAGTGCTCGAACTGCTGCTTCAGATACCAGGGCTGGATGCCGGCAATCTTCGGCGCGCGGATCGCCGGGTTGCCGTTGCCCTCGGCCCCGTGACACACCGTGCAGTACCCGTAGTCCGCCGCCTGCGCGGCGCCGATGAGCAGGGCGGCGAGCGCTACCGCTACGGACGTCCGGATCATGCCGCCACCCCTTTCGTGCCGAGCTCCGCACGCACGCGCCGGTCGATGTCGGCGAGCGCGTGCAGCGCGGAGTGCATGGCGCCTTGCTGCCAGCCCGAGTGGTAGCTCACCTGATCGCCGATCATGTAGTGCCGGCCCACCGGCGCTTGAATGCGCGCGAAGAACTTCGCACGTAGCTCGGGCTCCCATTCGGCTGCGCAGCCGAGCATGTTGTTCATGCGGTGCCACGGGATGCTGACGCCGTTCTCGACGTAGCTGCCGTACTCGGGGTGAATGCGCGCGCCTTGCGCGATCGCCGCCTCGAGCCGCTGCGCATGCGTCATACGCTCGAAGCGATCGGCGGCGGCTCCGCCGAACACATAGGCGCCGAGCACGACGCCCTTGCGGCGATGGATCCCGTGGCACGGATACCAGATCTGCGTGATGTCCTGCGTGGTCCACGAGATGCCGCCATAGATCATCTCGCGCTCCCAGAAGCGCTCGCGCATCTGGAAGCCGATCTTGAACAGCTTGCCGCGGGGAATCGCCGTGAGCACCGCCGCGTAGTCGCGCGGGAAGTTGTTCGCAATACCAGCCATGAGCTGGAACGGGATGCTGTTGAGGCAGTAATCGGCCGCGAGCTTGTGCCGTCCGTCGGCATCGCGATAGACGACCTCGACGCTCTTCTCCCGGAGCATCACGGCTTCGACGCGCGCGCGGGTCTTCACGAGCGAGCCGATCTGCGCCATGAAGCCCTGCACGACGCGGTCCATGCCGCCGACCGGCTCCATCATCATCGCGGCCTGGTCTTCGGTCTCGCCGAAGTTCATGACGATCTGCCACAGCCGCGATTTCAGCAGCTCGGGCAGCTCGCGCACCGATTTGAGCTGCGCCGGCATCGTGTAGTCGTAGCTTGCGAGCCCGGCGCGCGCCGAGCCCTGGTAGGAATTCTTCGCGTTCAGATCGCCGAACACGCGCGTGAACGCGATCAGGCGCTCGGCGTCCTCGCGCGTGACCGCGGCATCGAGATGCGACGCGCTGATGCACTTGGCGGTGAGCTCCGCGAGAAAGCCGCGCGCATCGGTGACGTATTCGCGATTGCGCACCGGCTTGCCGCCGAACGCGGCGTCGTCCTGCACCCACGCGTTGCGGTTCTCGTTGATGAAGGGCGCGAGGTCCACGCCGAGCTCGCGGCAGTAGTCGAGCAGCGTCGTGTGATGGCCCGGAATGCGCGCCGGCCCGGCGTTCAAGTACAGGTCCGGATCGGGATCGAAGGCGCACACCTGCGGATTGCCGATCTCGTCCACGAGGTCGCCGTGGCGCAGTGTGAGATTGCGGCCGCCCGCGCGGTGCGAGGCCTCGAGCACCGTCACGTCGTATCCCTTGCGATGCAGCTCGTATGCCGCCGTGAGGCCGGCAATGCCGGCGCCGAGAATGGCGATCTTCACGCGGGCGCGCGGCCGCGCGAGGTCCGGGCGCGGTGCGGCTTGCACTTCGGCCATCGCACCCAGACCGATCGCCGCGTGATAAGCGGCGGCCGAACCCGCGACAGACCCGATGAGATGGAGCAGGCGACGACGCGAAAGCGATGGAGGCATGACGGATATGTCCTCACGTACCGGCACGACGCCACGCGCCGATTCAAAGCGCATGCCAGTCGTTGCGGCCGGTCCGCGTCCGCGCACGAACCGCTTGCGGCGTGCGGACTTGCGCGCGATCCGGAGCGCGCACAACACGCAACACAGATCAAGCCGCTCGCACCGGCGGCGTGCGTTTGGTCCCCGTCGCGCACGCATGGTGCGGGCTATACTGCGATGCATGAACGTTCTGCATCGCCTTGGATGGTTGCAGTTCGTATTGCTGGCGGCGTCCGTCGCGAATGCCGTCGAGACCTCTACTGTTCTTCCGCCGAATCCCGACGAGCCGCTGTTCGCGGCGCCGACCTCGGTCGACCGCATCGGCCGCATCCTCGCGCCGGTCATGGTGAACGGGCAGGGCCCCTTTCGCTTCGTCGTCGATACCGGGGCGAACTACACGACCGTCGCGCCGCGATTGCTGAATGCGCTGGGGCTGCAGATGGGCACCGAGCAGCAGAAGCTCGTGCATGGCGTGACCGGCACCGCGCTCGTTCCGACGGTTCTTATCGATAAACTACAGGCCGGGTCGCTCGTGATGGAGCACACCTACATGCCGGTCGTGCAGACGAGCATCAATCTGCAAGCGCATGGCATTCTCGGCGTGGCCGGACTGCAGCAAGCGCGCGTGTTCGTGGACTTCCGTCGCGACAGCGTGGTCATCAGTCGCTCGCGCGTCCCGCGCGGGGAGCTGAGCTCGTATTTCGTGCTCGACGCGCAGCGCGTGGAAGGCGGGCTCCTCGCCGTGAACGTCGTCATCCGCGGCGTGCGGGCCAAGGCCGTCATCGACACGGGAGCCGAGGTCAGTCTCGGCAACATCGCTCTGCGCGACGCCATCCGCGCCCGCCACCGGCGGCGCACCGATCCCAAGCTCACCGACGTCTTCGGCGCCACCGAGCAGGTGACGCAGGGCGAGGTCGAGGGGCCCTCGAACATCGAGATCGGCGACATCACCATCAATCACGTCGCCGTCACGTACGGCGATTTCCACATCTTCGAAGCCTGGCACCTGAAGAACCGCCCCGCGATGCTGATCGGCATGGACGTGCTCGGCGTCGCGGATGCGCTCGTCATCGACTTCCGCTCGCGCCAGATTCTGGTAAGACGCCAGAGCAGCTTCCGCTGACCGAACAGCCGGCGGCGCCGCTGCATCGATTTCGGCCCCTCCTCTGGGATACACTCGCGGCGCGGTAGCAGAGGCGCAGACTCTGGTATGAACAGAGCGAAGATACTCCGCACGCTGAGTCGGCACGTCGGCGAGATCGAGGGGCGGTTCAGGATCAAAACGCTCTCGCTGTTCGGTCCGGCGGCGCGCAATGAATGGCGCAAGGGGGCGAACATCGATGTGCTGGTCGAGTTCGAGGGGGCACCTACGTTCGATCGCTACATGGATCTGAAGCTGTATCTCGAAGATCTGATGGGCTCGCCCGTCGGCCTGCTCACGGTGGATGCCGTGAAGCCGCGCATGTGGCCCGCCATCGAGAGCAGCCTCATCCATGTGGCCTGAGTGGATCGCGAGCCTCGAGGACATCGTCGAGTACGGCTCGAAGATCGCGCTGTACACGCGCCACATGTCCCTCGAGGAGTTCCGCCTCAACGAGCTCGTGTTCGACGCGGTGGTCAGGAACCTCGAGCTGCTCGGCGGCGCCGCCAAGCGCCTGCCCGGCGAGGTGCGGGCCGCGATGCCCGAGGCCGCGTGCTCGCGCACGGTCGCGTTCGCCGAGATGATCGCGCGCTCCTCGGTCGCTCTCGATGCGCGCGTCGTGTGGGATCTGGTCCAGACCAAGATTCCGGAGCTCGTGCGCGCCTCCAGCGCGACGCTCACGCGCCTGAAGCATCAATGAGCCCCGTCGCCGGGCACCGCGCGCGGCCGGGCGGAACGCCGGACTCGTGACAGAGATGCTCGAAGCTGTCCGGATGAGCGGGCAGCACGCGCTTGATCTCCATCGGCGCGCCGGGCGCTCGCGCGCGCCCCGCACCTGATGCGCGCGCGTCGATCCGACGAACGGTAGCGCGACCGCGACCGGCGGCACGCGCGCGCGTCGCGCACGGCGCACGCGCTCGACCCACCCGACACCTGCCCCCAAAAGTTGTGCCCGTTCGGCGACAACTGCGCCGCTTGCATTGAACATTGCGTCGGCACGCTGCGACGAATGTCGCACGCCACGTGCTCGCGACTACACATCCGTGTACCGCGCAAGACGACCAAAGACTCGTTGGCAGCCGGGTCGCCAGACAGCTACATCTAGTAGCGGCGCAAGCGATTGCGACATCATCGAGCGAGTTCCGGGGTCGCAACGATTGCGCAGCAACTCGATCACAACATTCGGTCTCGATTTCCCTCGATGAATAACAACTCGATACTGGACGTCGCCATTCTCGGGGCGGGACCGGGAGGTCTCAGCGCCGCGGCGCGGGCGGCGCACCGACGCATCTCGCATCTCGTGTTGGAGGCCTCCGACAAGCACGCCAACACGATTCAACGCTACCAGCGCCTGAAGCACGTGATGGCGGAGCCGGGAATGCTGCCCCTGCGCAGCGACATCGCATTCAAGGCCGGTACCCGCGAAGAGATCCTCGAAACCTGGGAGCGCAACATCGCCGAGCGCGGCATCCGCGTGCAGTACGGCGCGGAAGTCGTGGGCGTGACCGGCCGCAAAGGCGACTTCCAGGTGAAGCTGAAGAGCGGCCGCGGGGTCCGCGCGCGCCACATCGTGCTCGCGATCGGCGTGCAAGGAAATCCGCGCAAGCTCGGCGTGCCGGGCGACAACCTGCCGTGCGTGCTCAACACGCTCGACAGCGCGGCGGATCACAAGAACGAAGCCATCGTGATCGTCGGGGCCGGCGACTCGGCCATCGAGGACGCGCTCGCGCTCGCGCGCCAGAACCGCGTGGTGCTCGTGAACCGCGGCGCGAACTTCGGCCGCGCGAAGGAGGCGAACTCGGCGCAGATGCTGAAGGCCATCCGCAACGGCGTGGTCGAGTGCCTGTATGAGAGTCAGGTCAAGCGCATCGATCCGTGCACGACGGGCGGTGCGCGGGCGCGCGTTACCGTACAGACGCCGGAAGGCGTGCGCACCCTCGACTGCCACATGGTCATCACGCGCCTCGGCGCCGTTCCGGCGCGCAAGTTCGTCGAGTCGATCGGCGTGCGCTTCGCCTCGCCCGATCCCGACGCCTTGCCCGACCTGACGCCGAATTTCGAATCCAGCGTGCCGGGCCTCTACGTCATCGGCGCGCTCGCCGGGTTCCCGCTGATCAAGCAGGCGATGAACCAGGGCTACGAAGTCATCGAGCACATGCTCGGCAACAAGGTGCAGCCGGCGGATGAGGCCATCCTGCAGCAGAAGCTGAACGGGCTGCGCATCGGGGGTGGGCGCGTCGGGGTCGATCAAGCGCTGCGAGCGATCCAGATGCGCGTGCGCCTGTTCCGCGACATGAAGCCGCTCGCGCTGCGTGAGCTCGCGATGGTGAGCCGCATCTTCTCGGTGCGCGGCGGGACGGTGCTCTTCAAGGCGGGCGACTACTCGACGTCCGTCTTCAACGTGCTCGACGGCGAGGTGCATCTCTACACCGGCCGGCAGCGGATCATGACGCTGAAGCGCGGCCAGGTGTTCGGCGAGATCAGTCTCATCTCCGGCCGCCCGCACGAGGTGACCGCGGTCGCCGGCGAGCACTGCGTGGTGCTCGAGAGCCCGCAGGCGGTCGTGAAGAAGCTCATGCGCGTCGAGCCGTCGGTGCGCGAGTATCTCGACAAGACCTACATCCTGCGCGCGCTCAAGCTGTTCCTGCTGTCGCACGCGTCGGCGGAAACGATCCATCGGCTCGCGGAGACGGCCAAGATTCATCGGGTCGCGGCCGGCGACACGCTGTTCGAGGAAGGCGATCCGGTTGATCGCCTCTACCTGCTGCGCAGCGGCTCGATGACGCTGTCGCGCAAGGCGGGCGATCGCGACGTCATCGTCGCGTACTGCGCCGCCGGCAAGTTCGTCGATCTCGTCGGCTGCCAGTCTGGCGCGCTCGCCCGCACGGTCACGGCTCGCGCAACGGTCGCCTGCGAAGCGCTCAGCATCGATTACGTGAGCTTCTGCGACCTGCAGGCCGAGGACAAATGGCTCGAGCAGCAGGTGCAGCGTGAGAGCAAGGAACAGCTCGCGCAGTACACGCAGATGCGCGCCGCGCCCGAAGCCAGCAAGCTCATGTCGTTCATGCTGGAGCACGGCCTCGGCGAAGCGACCAACGTGCTCGTCATCGACGAGCAGCTCTGCGTCGGCTGCGATCAGTGCGAGACGGCCTGCGCGTCCACGCACGACGGCGTCTCGCGGCTCGACCGCAAGGCCGGCCCCTCGCTCTATTCATTGCATCTGCCGACTTCGTGCCGGCACTGCGAGCATCCGCATTGCATGAAGGATTGCCCGCCGAACGCGATCCATCGCATGCCGAACGGCGAGGTGTTCATCGACGACACCTGCATCGGCTGCGGCAACTGCGAAGCGAACTGTCCGTACGGCGTGATCCAGATGGCCGAGGTCGACAAAGGGCCGAGCCTGCTGCAGCGCTTGCTCGGTCGCAAGCCATCCGACGGCGCGAAGACCGCCGTGAAATGCGACATGTGCAAGGACGTGAAGAGCGGCCCGGCCTGCGTGGCGGCGTGCCCGACCGGCGCGGCTATCCGCATTCACGCGGAGGACGTACCAAAGCTCGCGCGCACGCGAGCAGTGGAAGCCTAGTGCTGAAGATGCGGAGACGACGGGGACTAGCCGCATGCACCAATCTTTCTGGAACTATCGGGGTTATCGATACGCGATACGCGCGACCGTGCTCGGCGTGCTCGCGATCCTGGCGTACATCTTCTGTCCTTTGCGCGGCGAGCAATCGAGCGGCGGCACCTGGCTCGGCTACACACTCGGCACGATCGCGGCGCTGCTCATCGTCTATCTGTCGTGGTACGGCGTGCGCCGGCGCACGTTCGGCAAAGGCGGCTCGGCGACGGGCTGGCTTTCGGCACACGTCTACTTCGGGCTGGTGCTCGTGCTCGTCGCCACGCTTCATTGCGGATTTCAATTCGGCTGGAACATTCACACCGCGGCGTATGTACTGCTCGTACTGGTCGTGGCGAGCGGTTGCTGGGGCGTGTACGCGTACGCGCGCTATCCCAGCATGATCATTCGCCAGCGCGGCAACATCAGCCGCGCGGAGCTCATCGAGGAGATTCACCAACTCGACGGCCGCGCGCTCAAGCTCGCATCCGTTCTGCCCGCCGACGTGCACGATCTGGTCGCCGACACGATTCATCGCACACAGATCGGCGGCAGCGTCTGGGCGATGCTGCGAGGGTACGACGAGTCGACGATGCTCCTGCCCGCCGCGGCGGGCGCCGGTGCGCGCATCGTGAGCAATCAGAGCCAGCGCGCGCTCATCGAAGTGCTCGCAGGCCGGCTCGCCGCGCAGACCGACAGCGCCGAGATCGGCAAGATGCACACGCTGCTCGATATCGTCGCGCGCAAGGCGGCGCTCGTCGGCAAGCTGCAGAAGGACGTGCAGCTCCAAGGGCTGATCCAGTTCTGGCTGTACCTGCATCTGCCGCTGTGCTTTGCGCTGCTGGCGGCGCTCGTCGCGCACATCGTCGCCGTGTTCTTCTACTGGTGAGGCGCGATGCGGTTTCGCATTCTGCGCTGGATCCGCAACCACGCGGTCACGGGCCACAGACAGTACCGCGAGCTGTTCATTCAGGCGCGCCGCTTGACCATCGGTCGCGGCAGCGATCAGCACTTGCAGATCGCCGATGCGCGCGTGTTTCCGAGACATGCGATCGTCCGCGCCGGACGCGGCCGCGAAGGACCGATCGTCATCGAGGCGCTCACCCCGACGGGTGTGCGGGTCAACGGCAAGGCGGTCCTGCTGAAGAGTCTGAGGCCGGGCGACGAGATCCAGGTCGGGCCCGCAATCATCGTCGTCGAGTCCGCGCCGCGCGGCGCGCCGATCACGCTGCGCTTTCGCTTCGCGGAATCGGAAGAGACGGGGCGCCGCCTCGATCGCCTGAACGTGCTGTCGCTCAGCGATTCGGGACTCAGCAAGCGTTTCTGGTCGGTGCTGCTCGCCTCGGGTGTCGCCGCGATCTTCCTGCTCGTTCCGATGGGCGCCGCCTTGTATCAACCGCTCCGGCCGCTATTGCGCGCGAGCTCGCTCATCCCGAACGACGGCTGGTGGACGCCGGGTCCGCTCCACACGGCGCACCAGTTCATCGGGGCGGACTGCAACACGTGTCACGTCTCGCCCTTCACGCCCGTCGACAACGTGCAGTGCGCGGCGTGTCACACCATGGTGCAACATCACGTGCAGGTGCCGTCCGGCGACATGACGTTGTTCGCCGAGTATCGCTGCGCGGATTGTCACGAGGAGCACAGCGAGACCCGCACGCTCGTCTCGCACGACCAGCGCGTGTGCACCGATTGTCATGCGGACCTGAAGGCGATCAAGCCGCGTACGCGCCTGATGAACGCGTCGGACTTCGGCCTGGATCATCCGGAGTTCCGTCTTTCGATGCTCCAGTCGCAACCCGGGCTCAACGGCCTGGAATGGCAGACGGTGAAGCTCGACGTGCTGCCCGGTGTGAAGTTCGTCGAGTCGTCGCATCTGCGCTTTTCGCACGCTCAGCATCTCGACCCGCGCGGCATCAAGGGACCGAAGGGTGATGAGAAGCTCGACTGCAAGGACTGTCACACGCCCGACGCCAGCGGCCGCTACATGCTGCCCATCAAAATGGAGACGCAGTGCAGCCGCTGCCACAGCCTGCGCTTCGATGAAACCGATCCTACGAGCACCGTGCCTCATGGCGACATCGAAGGCGTGTACCGCACGCTCATCGCGCACTTCAGCCAGCAATATCTGGAAGGCGTGCTGCCCACGGTCGAGCGCGGCCGGCGCTCGGCGCGCCGGCCCGGCATGCAGGGCGGCGTCATGACGCGCGACGAGCAGATTCGGGCGCGCGACTGGGCCGAGCAGATGTCGCTCGCCGCGGCGCGCGATCTGTTCGAGAAGCGCGTGTGCGTCGACTGCCACGAAGTCAGCAAGGTCCCCGGGCAGGCGAGCTACCGGCAATGGCGCGTCGAGCCCGTGCGTCTCACGCAGCAGTGGATGCCGCAGGCGCGCTTCGATCACGCGAGCCACCAGACCTCGCGCTGCCAGGATTGCCACATCGGCGCGGACATCTCGAAGAAGAGCAGCGACGTGCTGATGCCGACGCTGAAGGAGTGCCGCACTTGTCACGCCGGCCCGCAGAACACGGAGAAGACGCCCTCGGATTGTCTGATGTGCCACCAGTTCCACTTGCCGAATCACGGCCTCTTCGATCAGGGCGCCACCATCCAGGCGCGCAGCCTGCCTCGCACCGATGCGCAGCGGCGGATGCAGGCGCTCGGCCGTGCGGAGGTTTTGCAATGACACGTGTAGTGCTGGCTGCCGCCTTGGTGCTCTTCGTCGCGCTCGCGCGAGCGGCGGAGCCGATCAAGCTGCCTTACGAGATGCCCAACAAGCACATGGGTGTGTCGACGTGCTCGTCATCCGTCTGCCACGGCAGCGTGAAGTCGAAGGACGCGTACCACGTCCAGCTGAACGAGTACATCACGTGGGCGCACCAGGACACGCACTCGAAGGCCTATACCGTGCTGCTGAACGAGCGCTCGCGCGCGATGGCGGCGAAGCTCGGTCTGGCCGACGCCAGCAAGGCGAAGATCTGCCTCGACTGCCACGCCGACAACGTGCCGGAGAGCCTGCGCGGCAAGGAATTCAACATCGCCGACGGCGTGGGTTGCGAAGCGTGTCACGGCGGCGCCGAGAAGTGGATCGAGACGCACACGACCCAGAAGGCGACGTACCAGGAGAACCTCGAGCGCGGGATGTTTCCGACCGCGAACCTCGAGCCGCGCGCCACGCTGTGCCTGTCCTGTCACCTCGGCAACGCCGACAAGTTCGCTACCCATCGCATCATGGGCGCGGGTCATCCGCGGCTGAGCTTCGAGCTCGACACGTTCCAGGCGCTGCAGCCGCCGCATCACCAGGTCGACAAGGATTACGCGGAGCGCAAGCCCGTCTACAGCCGCACGGCCAACTGGGCCTACGGGCAGGTGGAAGCTGCGCGCCTGGAAACTCAGCTCATCCAGCAGCACTTCGCGCGCGAGGGCGCGACGTTCCCCGAGCTCGCGCTCTTCAGTTGCCACATGTGCCACGAGAGCTCGATGAAGAGGCTCGACTGGATGCGCGGCCTCACGACGATCGGCAACCCGCCGGGGAGCGTGCCGTTGAACGACGGTCATCTGCGCATGGCGATCGTCATCGCGCGGCAGCTCGATCCGGCGACGGCGCGCGATCTGCTCGCGATGGCGCAGTCGCTGCAGGAAGCGAGCGGCGAGAGCCGCGATCGGGTCTCGAGCGTGAGCGGCCGCCTCGAGGCGGCGCTACGCGAGTTTCAGCCGCGCGTCGCCGCCCACAAGTGGAACGCGACGGAGAAAGGGAACCTGCTGGCCGGACTGCTCGATCTCGGCGCGCGCCGCGAGTACCGCGACTACATCAGCGCCGAGCAGGCGATGATGGCCACGGAGCTGCTCCTGATCGATCTCGGCAAGGCGGAGCGGTACCGGTCGAAGCTCGATGCGCTCTACCGGCTGGTCGAGGACGACGAGGCGTATCGCGCCGATCAGTTCGTCACCGGCATGGAACAGTTGCGCGCGGCACTCGGGCTCGCGCCGGCCGCAGCGAGCACATCGGGCTCCATTTACAGGCCGCTCTCGCCGATTCCGCCGGGCGTCACCTTCGCGCATCCGCCGCCGGGCGGCCCGGGCCGGTAGCCGCTGTTCGGTGATCGCGCGGGCGCCCGAACTTATCCACAGATAATCCCCAAGCGATCCACAACGGCCTGCGGGTAAGCTCGCGCGCATGCGACTCAGACTGTTCCGGCGCCGGCCTGCAGAAGAGCCGGTGGCAGTGATCGCGACGTATCCCATCTCACGGCGAACCGCGAAAGTGGTGCTGCTCAAGGACGGGCGCGTGCGCTGGACGTGCGACTGCGAAGTGGCGCTGCGCTCGGCCCGCGGCAATCTGCCCCCCTGGTGCAAGCACATCGAGAAGGCTTCGGCGAAGCGCGCGATCGAGCGCCTGTTCGGCGAGACGCGCGTCGCGAAACATCACTGAGGCACTTCGCCGCAACCGAGCTGTCACACCGCCTACTTAGGCTCCGCGCCGCAAGGAGTTACGCACTGTTGCAGCCGAGGGGCTGGAGAGCCGGGAGGTGGATGTGGCAGAGGACGGTGGCAAGAAGCACTTCGGTATCGATGCGAGTGGGAGCGGCGGGCTCGCGGCGCGCCTGCGCCATCGAGCACGCCGGGCGTTCGGGGCGCTGACGGGCCTCGGCACACTCATCCGCCTGCGCGAGGAAGCGCGCACGATCGACGATCCGTTCGAGCTGGCGGAATTCGGGCTGCGCGGTCTGCGCATCGAGCTGCGCGCGTCCTCGTGCGACCCGGCCGTTGCCCTTGCCGATGCCTTTCCGCGCCGCGGGTCGCTCGTCATCGTCGCGAATCATCCCACGGGTGGGCTCGACGGGCTCGCCGGCATTGCGGCTATCGGACAGGCGCGGCGCGATCTGCGCGTGCTCGCCAATCCGGAGCTTGCCTCCATCGAGGGATTGCGCTCGATCATCCTTCCGCTCGATCCGTTCGGGCGCAAAGAGTCGCGCCGTGCGAATGCGGCGAGCCTGCGCGCGGCGATCCGCTGGATCGAGCAGGGCGGGGCGCTGCTCATCTTTCCCGCAGGCGAGGTCTCGCACTTCATCGTCAAGCGCTGGGCGATCACGGATGGCGAGTGGCACACCACCGCTGCGCGCATCATTCGGCACACGCGCGCCACGGTGTCGCCCATGTTTTTCGCGGGTTGCAATAGCACGCTGTTCCAAGCCGCGGGGCTCGTACATCCGCGCCTGCGCACGCTGTTGCTGCCGCACGAGCTCGCGCGCCGCGCAGGCTCAACGGTCGAAGTGCGGATCGGCGCGGCGCTCGATGCCCGAGCGCTGGCCCCGTTCACGACCGATGAAGCGCTGACGGCGCACTTGCGGCTGAAGACGTACATGCTGGCGGGCACACTGCAGAGCGGGCGCGACGAGCCGGCGCCGCGCGCGCGCGTTGCGTCCGTGCAGCGCGCGGCAGGTGCGCCGGTGGCCGGCGGCGGCGAGGCGAGTGCGGCTCGCGCGGTCTCGGCGGCGGGCGCGTGCGCGGGAGCCCGGGCTGAGCCACCCGTTCCGGCAGTCGACGCCTTTGAGCCGGTGATCGACCCGGTCGCGCCCGATGTGCTCGCCGCGGAAATCGCGGCTCTTCCCGCATCGGCCACGCTCGTGACGGCGGGCGATCAGCGGGTGATCTGCGCTCCGGCGCGCCTCATACCGAACGTGTTGCGCGAGCTCGGGCGGTTGCGCGAGGTGAGCTTTCGTGCGGCGGGCGAAGGCACGGGCCGCAGCGTCGATCTCGACAGCTTCGACGATTACTACGAGCACCTGTTCGTGTGGAGCGCGAGTCAGCGCGAGATCGTCGGCGCCTATCGTCTCGGCCGCGTCGACGAGATTCGCCGCCGCTTCGGCACGGCCGGTCTCTACACCGCGACGCTGTTCGAGTATCGCGAGCCCTTCTTCGCGCTGCTGGGCGCGGCGCTGGAGCTTGGTCGCTCGTTCGTGCGCCCGGAATATCAGAAGAGCTTCGCGGCGCTTCTGCTGCTGTGGAAGGGCATTGGCGCCTACATCGGGCGCCACCCGAAGTATGCGCGGCTCATCGGCCCGGTAAGCATCAGCGACAGCTACTCGCCGCTCTCCAAGGAACTGCTCGTGCGCTACCTGAAGGCGCGCAGCTTCAGCCACTTCGGCGCGGCGCTCGTGAAGGCGAAGAGCCCCTTCCGTATCCGCGGGGCGCTGCGCTCGCTCGGGCTGGACGTGAACACGCTTCCGGATCTCGAGACCGTGTCGAGCTTCGTCGCCGGCGTCGAGGCGGATCGCAAGGGCGTGCCGGTGTTGTTGCGGCAGTACCTGAAGCTCGGTGGGCGGCTCGTCGGCTTCAACGTGGACGCGGAGTTCAGCGACGCCATCGATTGCCTGCTCGTCATCGATTTGCGCCAGACCGACCCGCGCATGCTGAAGAAGTACATGTCGGAGGAAGCGCTCGCGAGCTTCGCGCGCGCCCATCGCCGCAAGGCGCGAGGCCTGCTCGACGACGCGGCGTGACCGGCCGCCGTCGCGCGCAGCCGCGCAGAGAGGTCGCGCATCGCGAAGGTTGCATGCAGCGCGCGCGCTGCTCGGCGGTCGCCGCGAGCTCGAAGGCCCAGACATGAATCTCGTCATGCTCGAGCGCAGCGACGGTATCGATGTCGAGCAGCGAGGCGGCGCTCCGCACTGAGACAGCGCGTCTCACACACTGCGTTCGCACGCCGCGGCAGCGCACGCCGCGCGACGACGATCGCGCCCCGGCCGCTTTCGGCAATGTCACGTCGCCTCGAAGCGCCGTCTGTCGCACGGCGGGGACGCGTGCGGCTGCGTGCTAGATTCGCACGCATGATCGTCGTCCATCATCTGAACAACTCGCGCTCGCAACGGGTGCTGTGGCTGCTCGAAGAGCTCGGCGTGCCCTACGAATTGCGCTGTTATCGGCGCGATCCGCAGACGATGCTCGCGCCGCCGGAGCTGAAAGGCGCGCATCCGCTCGGCAAGTCGCCGGTGCTGGTGGACGGCGACCTGACGCTCGCCGAATCGGGCGCGATCGTCGAATACCTCGCCGACCGCTACGGCGACGGGAGGCTCGCGAAGCCGTTCGGCTCGCCCGAGCGCGTGCGCTACATCTATTGGCTGCACTACGCCGAAGGGTCCGCGATGACCCCGCTCCTCCTGAAGCTGATGTTCGATCGGGTGGCGGCCGCGCGCATGCCGTTTTTCGTGAGGCCGATCGTGCGAGCCGTGCGGGCCAAGGTGATCGAGGCTTACATCGGACCGAATTTGCAGCTCCATCTCGACTATCTGGAGAGCGAGCTCGCACACGCGCCCTGGTTCTGCGGCGACGCGCTCACCGCGGCGGATGTGCAGATGAGCTTTCCGCTGGAGCTCGCGGTCGTGCGCGCCGGGCTCGACGAGAAGCGCCCCAGGCTCATGGATTGGCTGCGAAGAATTCACGCGCGGCCCGCCTATCAGCGGGCGCTGGAGCGCGGCGGCCAATACGACTACGCGAGCGCCTAGCCGCAAGCACTGCCCAGCTCATCGCCCGCGCCGGCAATCTTCGCGGACGGCCTTGTCACACTCGCGCGGTCTCGTGCGTCTTAGGGCCATGACTCTCGACCGTCGCACCCAGACGTTCGAGCCCATTGTTACGGACGGTGCACGCATTCTCGATGTGTACACCGTGGTCGATCCAGCGTGTGACGACACGCTCGATGAAGCGAAAGGAAGTCGAGATGAAACCTCGAATCAACATGTTCGAAGCCAATCCAAAGGCGATGCAAACCATGATGGCCATGCAAGCATACGTGGATGGAAGCGGACTCGAGCCCAAGCTGCTGCATCTCGTGAAGCTGCGCGCGTCGCAGATCAACGGCTGTGCGTACTGCATCGACATGCACAGCAAAGATGCACGCGCCGAAGGGGAGACCGAGCAGCGTCTCTACGCGCTCACCGCGTGGCGCGAACCGCCGTTCTACGACGCGCGCGAGCGCGCGGCGCTCGCCTGGACGGAAGCCGTCACGCTGCTGACCGAAGGGCACGTGCCGGATCACGAGTTCGCGGCTGTCCGCGAGCACTTCTCGGAAGAGGAGCTCGTGAGCCTCACGCTCGCCATCACCACGATCAATGCGTGGAATCGGCTGAGCGTTTCCTTCCGGGCCGTGCCCGGCACATATCAGCGGCAAGTCAGCAGCGTAAGCGTCAGCTCTTCGCGACCGCAGGCATAGCTATTGCGGCTCATCGCGTCCTTCGAGCCCATCCAGAGGTGACGCGATGGCTAATGCACGATGGATAGCGATGCTCGCCGCGATAGGTCTCGTCGGCGCGGCTCTGCGCTCCGTACCCGTCCATGCCGCGCAGACGCCCGCGCCGCCGGACGCAGCGGACACACAAGCTACGCCTCCGCAGAAAGAGAGAGCGGACCCGGCCGCGGCCTCGAGCCAGCACCAGCGCGATGTGACGCAACGTCCCGGCGAGGAGACCGCACCGGATGCGGATCCCGATCCGCAGGGCGCGTCCACTCCGCACCAGCCAGGAGCGGTGGGCCAAACGCCGCGTCCGGGCATGGCGGGCACGCCGATGAAGCTCGTCGGCATGCAGGTGATCTCGCCGGGCGGGGAATCGCTCGGCTCCGTCATCGACGTGACGATGGATCCGCAGCGCGAGCCTGAATACGCCGTGATCTCGCTGGGCAACGACATGATGACGGCCGTGCCGTACTCCGCCGTGGCGTCGATGGTCCAGAACGGCAAGATCGTCATGGATCGCACGCGGCTCGAGAACTCGCCGCAAGTGGCGCAGAGCGAGTTGCGCGACAAACGCAACTCGAAGTGGCGCGCCGACGCGGACAAGTACTGGAGCGCCGGCGCGGTGCGCATGGCGACACCCGACAGCGGCACGAACAGCTCGCGCAGGCCGAAGCAGCGCTGAGCGCTTTACGCCTCGATCAGACCGTGGCGGATCGCGATGAGCGTCAGCTCCGACTGATTCACCACGGCCAGCTTCTGCTTGATGTTGTAGAGGTGCGTGCCGACGGTCGAGGCGGACAGCTTCAGGTCCTCAGCGATCTTCTGCACCGTCGCGCCGGAGGCGAGGCGGATGAACACCTCGAACTCGCGCTCCGACAGCCGCTCGAGCGGCGACTTGGTGGCGCCCTCGATGTCCGCGAGCGCGAGCTTCTGCGCGAGATCCGCATCGAGATAGCGGCGCCCGGCGGCAACGGTAGTGACCGCTTCGAGCAACGCTTCGGGCGCGCCGCGCTTGGAGAGGAATCCGAGCGCGCCTTCCTGTAGCGCCCGCCGCGCGTGCAGTGGATCGTCGTGCGCCGAGAGCGCGAGCACCCGAGCCTGCGGGTTGCGTGCGCGAATGCGCTTCAACGCCTCGAGCCCGCCCATGCCCGGCATCGCGAGATCCAGCACCACGACATCCGGCATCAGCTCCGCGTAGCGCTGGGTGGCCGCTTCGCCGGATTCCGCTTCGCCCACGACGGCCACGTCCTTCAGCGATTGCAGCAGCAGTCGGAATCCCGTGCGCACGACCGCATGATCGTCGACGAGCATCACGCGGATCATGCCGCCGCTCCGAGAGGAATCGCGGCCTGCAGCCGCACTCCGCCTTGCGGGCTGTTCGCCACGCTGAACGTGCCGCCGACGTGCTCGACCCGCTCCGCGAGGCCGCGCAACCCGAAGTGGCCGGGTCGGGACCAGTCGGGCGGCAGGCCGCGGCCGTTGTCGGTCACGGTCACGGCGATTTGTTCGGCATCGGCATGCACGTTGATGTCCACTCGCGAAGGCTGCGCGTGCCGCACGGCATTGATCAATCCCTCCTGCACGACACGATAAATCGTGAGCGCGACGCTCGGTCCGAGGTCGGCCTGCACGTTCTGCTCCAACGAGAGCTGTATGGTGGGATACCGCCGCTGCCAATCGCGAACCAGGCTCTCGAGCGTGGCGGCCAGGCCGAGCGTATCCAGCGACAGCGGCGTGAGCCGCGGAATGAGGCCGTGCATGTTGTCGTAGAGCCGGGCGGCCTCGTCGGAGATGAGCTTGGCGGCCTCGCCGGTCGGCGGGTCTTTGCGCCCACCCTGCGCGGCGATGGCTTCCGCTAGGCTGCGGATCGCCGTCACGGATTGCCCGAACTCGTCGTGCAGCTCGTGCGCGATGAGGCGCCGCTCCTCCTCGAGGCGCTGCTCGACGACCTTCGAGAGCTCGCGCCGCTCCTCGAGCCGGCTCTCCGCTTCGCGTGCCTTGCGCTCGGCCTGCACCTTGTCCTCCACCGCCTGCGCCATGCGGTTGAACGCGCCACCGATCGCGTGCGCCTCGACGCCGCGCAGGGGCGGAAGCCGGAACGCGAGGTCGCCGCTTTCTACGCGCCGCAGCCCCTCGACGATCACCGGGAACGGTGCGAGCGCGCGATCCACCAGCCAGAAGGCAAGGCCGCTCACGACGACCAGCATGAGCGCCGCGAGCGCGAGAAGGCGCATCAGATCGTCCCACGCATCGAGCACCGAGCGCGACACCTCCGCCTGTACGAGCAGCTGCGAGCCGTCCGGGAGCAGAAAGATGTGACGCGGAGCGTACGGCGCGAGCAGCTCTTCGAACCACTTGGGCGCTGAGCGATTCGCCTTGTACGTCGCCGCTGGAGATCGGTAGAGCACTTCACCGAGCGGCGAGCGGAGCACGATGTCGTTGGCGCGCACGCGCCCGAGCTGCTGCAGGAACTCGAGTGTGAGCTGCGGCCCGCCTTCGCGCGAATAGATGGCCGCGAGTCGGCCGAGGAGC
>DASZSS010000132.1:0-42305 GCA_035548535.1 Steroidobacteraceae bacterium | reverse complement strand
TACATGGCCTCTTCAGAGCGTCGATTTCAGATAGTTCGCGAGCCCGCCGAGCTTCAGGATCTTGCCGACCGACTCGGGAATCTGCGGGAAACCATACTCCTTGCCGGCGTGGGAGATCACGCCCTTGGCGAGGTCGATGGCGATCTCGTCGCCGGTGGCGACGGCCTCGTAGATCGCGGGGCATTCGACGATCGGCAGCCCGTCATTGATGGCGTTGCGATAGAACGTGCGGGCGAACGAGGCGGCCACCACCGCCTTGATGCCGAGTCCCTGGATCGCCGTGGACGCCTGCTCGCGCGCGCTGCCACAGCCGAAATTGCGGCCCGCGACCAGGATGTCGTAGCTGCGGAGCTTCTCCGGAAAGCCCTCGCCCAGCATCTCGAAGGCGTGCTTCGCGAGCTGCGCCGGCTCGATGTAGATGAGATAGCGCCCGGCGATGATGATGTCCGAGTTGACGTTGTCGCCGAACTTGTAAATGCGGCCGGAAATAGTGTCTTGCATCGGTGTCTCCGCCGTCACAGCAGCTCGCGCGGATCGGCGATGACGCCCTTCAGCGCGGACGCGGCGAGCGTCGCGGGGCTCGCGAGATAGATGCTGCTCTTGTTGCTGCCCATGCGGCCCACGAAATTGCGGTTCGCCGTGGAGAGCGAGACCTCGCCGTCCGCCATCATGCCGCCATCCCCGGCGCACGCGCCGCAGCCCGGGTTCGTTACCAGCGCGCCGCTTTCCATGAGTGTCGCGAGCACGCCGGTGCGCATCGCCTCGAGCATGATCTGCTTCGAGCCGGGCGTGACGATCAGGCGCACGCGCGGATCGATCTTGCGGCCTTTCAGAATGCTCGCGGCGACCGCGAGATCCTCGTACTTGCCGTTGGCGCACGACCCGAGGAACGCCTGGTCGATGCGCGTGCCGAGCACTTCGGTCACCGGCTTGGTGTTCTCCACCTGATGGGGGCAGGCCACCATGGGAGTGAGCGTCGACAGATCGACGTCGATGCTCTGCTCGTAGCGCGCATCCGCATCCGCAAGCACCGGCCGATAGCTCGCGGGGTCCCGCAAGCGCGGCAGCAGCCACTCGCGCGTGGCGTCATCCGGCGGGACGAACACGCACTTCGCGCCCATTTCCATCGCGAGATTGGCCATCGTCATGCGCTCGGAAATGCTCATCGCCGGCAGCGCGCTGCCGTAGAACTCCACGGATTTGTAGCCGCAGCCGTCGGCGCCGAGCGTGCCGATGAGATGAAGCATCAAGTCCTTCGCGCTCACACCGGCGGCGAACCGGCCGGACAAGGTGAGCTTGATGGTGGTCGGCACTTTCATCCACAGCTTGCCGGTCACCCACACCGACGCGACCTCGGTGTAGCCGATGCCCGAGCCGAGCGCGCCGAGCGCGCCATAGATCGTGCAGTGAGAATCGGTGCCGACGATCAGGTCGCCCGGCTTCACGTGCCCGTGCTCCATCAGCACGAGATGCGCGATGCCGGCGTCGACGTCGTAGAACTTCTCGATGCCGTATTCGCGCGCGAAGTTGCGGGAGGTCTGCTGGTCGGCGGCGTACTTCTCCGTCTTGGCGGGCGAGATGTGATCGAGCACGATCGCGAGGCGGCTCGGGTCGTAGAGCCGCTTCGCGCCGATCTTCTTCATGACACTGACGGAGCGCCACGTGGCGGTGTGGCTCATCACGAGATCGGGATACGCGTCGACGATCTGTCCCGGCGTGACGCGCGCCACGCCGGCTCTGGCCGCGAGAATCTTCTCCGCGATCGTCTGGCTCATAGGTCCTCCAGGGTGCGCGGGTCGGTGATCTTGCCGGTGAGCGCGGATGCGGCCACCGTGAGCGCCGACGCCAGGAAGTGACGCGCCTTCGGATGTCCGTTACGCCCCGGGAAGTTGCGCGCCTGCGTCGAGATCATCACTTCGTCCTCCGCGAGCGCGCCCATGTTGAAGGCCTGATTGGAGCCCGCGCTCGGCGGGAAGATGTTGGCGCCGGCGGTGTGCAGCGTCTCGAACAGACCTTCCTTCAACGCGGCGAGATAGATGTCGCGGGAGGCCGGCACCACCTGCAGGCGCACGCCAGGGTAAACGCGCCGGTTGACGAAGCAGCGGGCGAGCGTGCGAATGTCGCTCAAGCGTCCACCGGTGCTTCCGCCGGCCTCCGCGACGTTGATCGGCGTTCCGACCGCCGCATCGATCGGCTTCACGTTGCCGACGGTCGGCGGGCACGCTACCTGCGGCTCGATGCGGCCGACGTCGATGTCGATGACCTCGGCATAGCGGCAGTCTGCGTCGTTGCGGAACAGCTCGAAGCGCGCCGCGTGCTGGGTTCCGAGCAATTGCTGCGCGTGGCGCAGCGTCTTCTCGTCGGGGTTCACGAAGCCGCACTTGCCGCCGACATCGATCGCCTGCAGAGGGAACAGCGCCCGATCGTTCACGTCCAGCGACTCGATATAGGGACCGGCGTACTCCAGCGCTTTGTAGATCGCGCCGTCCTCGCCGAGCTTGCCGACCAGGAACTGCGACACGTCACGAGGCTGCACCGCGCGCTGCGGCGTGCCGTGAAAGTGAATCTTGATCGTCTCGGGCACCTTGAACCAGCACTTGCCGTGCGCGAAGCCGAGCGCCGCCATCGAGTTGTTGCCTACACCGGTCGCAAAAGCGCCGAGCGCGCCATAGATCGGTGTGTGCGAGTCGCAGCCGATAACGATCATGCCGGGCGCGACGAGGCCCGCTTCCATGATGACGTGGTGGATGCTGCCGCAGCCGCTATCGAACAGGTGCTGCACGTTGTGTTTGGCCGCGAACTTGCGCACGGCCGCGAGCGCCTCCGCGGCGTCGCGCGTCGCCGGCGCAAAGTTGTGATCGAACGCGAACACGAGCTTCGAGGGATCGCGGATGGTTGCGCCCTTCATCTCGTTCTCGAACACCTTCATGACGAAGTTGGCCGAGAGGTCGTGCATCACCATGAGGTCGACGTCCGCGACGACGACATCGCCCGGCGCGACGCTCGTCTGCCCGCTCTTGCGGGCAAGGATCTTCTCGACCATGTTCATAGAACGCGCAGTCCTTCCTTACCTTGCAGACACGTGTCGCCGTAGTAGAGCTGCCGATCGCCGGCAGCGATCGCGAGCTGCACCGACACCACCGCCGGGCTCGCTGTGTCCTCCACCGTTTCCCAGGCGTAGGGTCCCGAGAGGATCTCGCGCAGCTCCACCGCATGGCCGCGCGGCGGCAGTGCCGATGTGACGCCCGCGAGGTTGCGCGTCACCTTCGCCCAGTGCCCGTTGTATTCGATCGCGACCACGACGGAGGTCTGCGCGTCGACGACGCGCCCCGCGGCGGGCACCGGTGGATGGCGTCCGTCGGACACCAGGATCACCACGTCTTCCGCGCCCGCATGTCGCAGCAAGCGTTCGAGCCGGCCTGTGAGCTCGTGATCCGTCTGCCCGCGCGCGAGCGCGAGCTCTTTGTCGAGC
Source organism: Steroidobacteraceae bacterium (assembly GCA_035548535.1). GTDB lineage: Bacteria > Pseudomonadota > Gammaproteobacteria > Steroidobacterales > Steroidobacteraceae > JADGHX01. The sequence continues at coordinate 38,833 of DASZSS010000132.1, read as the reverse complement.
ACGTCGCGCGCCATGCGTGCGGCGCGCGCGTGCATCGCGACTTCGACTTCGGTGGGAGGCGGCCGGAGCTCGCTGCGTGCAACGTCGACCAGCTCGACTTTGCCGACGCCGAGCTCCTTGTGCAGATCCGCTGGCAGGCCATCGATGTCGCAGACGGCAAGCCGCTGCCACCCGCGCTCCGCACAGAGCTTGAAGAGGGAGGCCGGCGGGCTCGGGCTCGCAACGATGGTTTCGTGAACCGTCACCGTCTTGATCCACGGATAGACGCGCGGCGAGAGCGCGCAGAGCAGGATCGGCTTCTCGTCGCGCGGCACGACGATGAACGCACGATTCCAGTAGGGCATGTAGTTCGAAACGAAGCGCCCGTCGTTCGCCCGCCAAACGTCCGAGTACACGACCACCGCATCCACGCCCTTCTTGCGCGCGAGCGCGTGCACGGCGGCGAGCCGGGCCCCGAGCTCATCGGCGGGCAGCTCGTTGCGGTCCCATTTGACGAGTCCTCTTTTCATGCTTGGAACAGTCTCTTGTCGGTGCGGCTCAGGGATACGCAGCCCGTCTCGGTCACCAGCAGGGTGTCGCCGAACACCATGTATCCCGAAAGAGGCAGGTAGGTGTTGGGGTGCGCGATGATCGCCATGTCCTTCTTGCACGTGTAGTGCACGTTCTCGAGGACGTGGGGCAGCTCATCCGGATACAGGCCGAGGTTGTGGCCGCGCACGCGCGTGTACTGCGCGCCGGTGTAGTCCCCGTAGCCGTGCTTGCGGAACACGTCGTTCTGCACGCGCGCGACGTCTGCGATGTCCACTCCGGGCCGCAGCAGATCCTGCGCGGCGTGTTGCGCCTCCGCGAAGATGGCGTGCGATTCGAGCTGCTTCGCCGAGGGCGGCCCGAGGACGAGCGTGCGGCAGATCTGCGCGTAGTAGCCGTTGATCTGCGGCGTGAGCTCCGTGATCACCGAGTCGCCTTTCTGCAGCTTGCGCTCGGTGGGCGGCTTCATCGCGGTCACCTCGGTGCCGCCGGATGCCACCAGCATGAAGTTGTCCTCCGCGCCGTGGGCCTTCACGAAGCCCTCGACCTCGGCGACCAGCTCGAACTCCGTCATGCCGGGCCGCGCGACACGCACGAAGTGCTCGTAGCCGCGATCGGCAAGGTCCGCGGCTTTGCGAATCCACTCGATCTCCTCCTGCGTCTTCACGCGACGGATCTCTTCGACATCCGCGGTCGCGCTGGCTGGAGCCGCGCCGGAAATGTCCTGCACGGTGCGCACGAAGCGCGCCTCCATCTGCTCGAGACCGTTGATGGCGATCACCGCCTTGCCGGCATCGCGCAGTGCGCTCTTGAGTCCATCGATGAGGCGCGGCGCATACGTCGCCACGCCGCCGATGCCTGCGCTCACCGGCTCGACGTCCCAGGGATGCGTCACGACCGCACGGATCTCGCCCTCCTTCGTCAGCAGCGCGAGTGCCTGCGGACCGGAGAAGCACACGCTCACGAGGCAGCGGAAGTGGTCCTTGCGCCAGGTATCGCCGTAGAACAGCAGCAGGTCCCAGCCCCGCCGCGCCATCAGATCGAGAAACTCCCGTTTCCGTCCCGGATTCACCTTCGACATGGCGCTCACCGTGTCGCCGTGCCGAGGAACGCCCCGGACTCGAGCAGCGGGATGAGCCCGCCGGCCTCCAGCATGCCGAGCAGGAACTCCGAGGGTGGAGTGCCCTGCACGCGCTTGCCGGTGGTGAGGTTCTCCACCGTCGCGGCTTTGACGTCGACGCGCACCGCGTCCCCGTCATTCACGAGAGCGTGGACGCCGCGCGCCTCGACCAGCGGCAGGCCGATCTCGTGACAATTGCGATAGAAGGTGCGCGAGAACTGCTCGGCGACGACCGCGCCGATGCCCGTGGCGCGCAGCGCCTTGGCGGCGAGCGCGCGGCCCGAAGAGCAGCCGAAGTTGCGGCCCGCGACCAGGATGTCCCCGGGCTGTACCTTTTTCGGAAACTCCGGGTTCAGCGTCTCGAGCACGAAAGCCGCCATCTCGCGTGGCGACTTGAACATGATGTGCGTCGGCGTGATCGCGTCGGTCGGGACGTTGTCGCCGAATTTCCAGCAACGCCCTTGAAAGACCCAGCTCGTGGCCACGTGCTACTTCCCATTCGGGGGCGGAGGCGCCCTTGCGGCCGACATTGTTCATGGTGGTGGCAGCGCCGGCTAATAGCGCTTGGGGAAGGACCCATAGCCGAACGCTATCCCATTGCCGCACGCGCGGCCGCCGCGGCTATCCCTCGAGGCGATGCGCCGCGCTAGGCGGCAGGCGGGTTACGACGTGACGCTTTGCGCCGCGGCAGCAGCGGATACCCGAGCTTCGGGCAGAGCGCATAGATTTCTTTTTGAAGCATGCTGGCCATCTGCGACAGATGCGCGTCCGCGCGCATCAGGAAACCGACCGGCCGCTCGACGGCGGCCGTCGCAACCTGCGAGCGCTGCGAGGGCTTCAGCACCACTTCCACCAGCTTCCCTGCAATGACCTGATCCTCCACCGAGTCCATCGACAAGATGCCGATGAACTCGCTGCCGACCGTCGCAGCACTCAGATAGAGAACCGAGTTGCTGTTGATGGTGGTCTTGCGCGGCTCCACGCCCTGACTGTGCGCGAGCGCGCAGAGCGCGTGGTAGTAGGACAGCACGTCCGTCGAGTAGAGCCAGCAATACTTCGCGAGCTGCTCGATGCTCACCGCCCCGACGCGCGTCAGGGGATGGTTCGCATCGACGAACAAGCCGCAGCGGTCGTAGAAGAGCGTCTCGCCCACGAGGTCCGGCTTGCCGACGATCGCATCGAGCGGCGCGATCGCGAAGTCCAGCTCGCCGAGCTGCAGCGCCGGCACCAGCTCCTCGGCCACACCGCTCACCACCGTGAGCCGCACCGAATAGCGGCTCTGCGACAGCTTCGCGCTCGCCGCGGGAATGACGCGCCCGAGAAAGCCGGTGCCGCGCGCCACGCCGACGGTGATGTGCCCAGTCAGACCGCCCGAGATCGCGGCATGCTCGTTTTCGAGGTGATGCCATTCGGCCAGCACGCGCTTGGCGTGGCGGTACACCGCCTTGCCGAGCTCCGTCGCGGTGACGCCCTTGGTGCCGCGGTAGAAGAGCGGCTCCTTGAAGTGCGCCTCGAGCTGCTGAATGCTCTTGCTCAATCCGGGCTGCGACAGATTGAGGCTCTCCGCCGCTTTCCCGAAGCTGCCGGCTTCCACGACGGCGATGAAGCGCTTGAGCTGTACGAAATCCATGGGCCTCTAGATATACAAAGTCACTTCCTTTGGCTATGGCTTCAATCGCGTCCGCTAGTGGACGGTGAGGTCCGCGCCGCCGAGAATCGCGACCTCACCCGAGGTGAAACGATGGCTGCGAACCTGCAACCCGAATCCGCGGACCAGGCGCTCGAGGAGCGCATTTCGCGCCTGCTCGTCGGCGCGGTGGACCTGCATTGCCACTCCGGCCCCTCCGTGATGGCGCGCGACCTGAATCACATCGAGGCCATGCAGGAGGCGGCCGCCGCGGGCTTCCGCGCGATGCTGATCAAGGATCACTACTACTCGGCGACGCCCATCACCGAGATGCTCAATCAGATGTACGGGCATCTGCGGATCACGCTGTTCTCGGGCGTTCCGCTCAACAACGCGGTGGGCGGATTCAACAAGCACGCCGTCGATCACGGGATCGCGCTCGGCGCGAAGCTCGTGTGGCTGCCGACCTTCTCCTCGAAGAATCACATCGAGTCGCGCTACGGCGTGAAGGCCGGCTTCCCGCACACGACCAGGAAGATGATTCCGTTCGATCCCCTGACGCCGCTCGACGGCAACGGCCGCGTCAAGGACGAGGTGAAGGAGGTGCTCGACCTCATCGCCGCGAACGACGTGATCCTCGCGGGCGGACATCTGCACATTTCCGAGATCTTCCCGGTGTTCGAGGAAGCGCTGCGGCGGGGCGTGAAGCGGCTGCTGGTGAACCATCCGAGCTTCATCGTCGACGCCTCGCACGAGGATATTCGCCGGCTCGTGGAGATGGGCGCGTACATCGAGCACTCGTTGTGCATGTTCATTCCGGTCGCGCGGCGCAAGCGCGACCCGTTCCCGCCGGAAGACCTCGACCGGCTGATCCAGTCCGGCACGGTCGACCGCACCATCCTGGCGTCGGATCTCGGGCAGCGCGGCGCCGATCATCCGGTCGCCGGCTTCCGCAACGTCATCAGGATCTGCATCAAGCTCGGGTATTCCGACGAGGACATCCGCAAGATGGTGTCGACGAACGCGTTGCGGCTGCTCGGAATGGAGCCGTAGACGCGCCTCACGCCGGCCCTGCCCGCAGCTTCTTGAAGTGCTCGAGCTGCGCGAGCGCCGCCGAGCGCAGGAAGCCGTGATCGCTGCCGACCATCAGCGCGGTGACGCCGAGGTCGAGCAGCTTCTTCGCATCATCCGAGGCGATGTTCTGCGTCACGGCGCACAGCGCCTTGCCGCTCTTCAGCACGGATTCCGCGACGATGCGGACGGCCTCGTCCACGCTCGGCGCCGGCCCCGTCGCGTTGCTCAACGACAGGGCCAGATCGCCGCGACCGAGAAAGAAGCCATCGATGCCCGCCACCGCGGTGATCTCGTCGATGCGCTCGATGGCTTCGCGATCCTCGATCATCGCGATGACGGTCGTGGTCGCGTCGGCCGCCGCGTAGTGCGCCTCGATCGGACGGCCGCCGTAGTCGCCGCCGCGGCCGACGCCGGAGCCGCGCGTGCCGCCCTTGTATCGCGCCCATGAGGCGATGTTGCGCGCCTTCTCCGCCGAGGCGACGTGCGGAACCATGACGCCGATGGCGCCATCGTCCAGGGCCGAGAGGATGCTGTTCGCGTCGGGGCGCGCGATGCGCACGAGACCGGCGATGCCGAAGGCGCGCGCGCCGAGGAAGCCGACTTCGAGCGACTGCCGCGTCCAGGGCGCGTGCTCCTCGTCCAGCATGGCGAAGTCGTAGCCGAGCGCACCGAGAATCTCCGTCGCATGCGAGGTCGGCGTCTTGCAGAAGGTGCCGATCAGGAGCTCGCGGGCGAGCAGCCGTTTGCGGAAATCGCGCGGTGCGGGGCGGGAAGCGGTATCAGTCATGAGTGGCGGCCTCTCAGAAAAAGAACTCTCTCACCGCGGTGAGCCCGATGGCGTGTCGCTGACGCGCGTCCGGAACCAGCTCGGCGAACAGGCGCAGCGCTTCGGCATAAGAGGGTCTGCGCTCGTGTCCGACGAACGGGGCATCGCTTCCCCACAGCAGCCGCTCCGGTCCCGCGACCTGCAGCAGCCTGCGCGTACACGCCCGGGCGACATCGCGATCCAAGCGCATCGCGGCGGCGAGCTTGATGAAGGTGCGCCCGCGCTCGACGGAGCGCAACGCGGCGAGAAAACCCGGCGATTCGGTGCCGAGATGCCGATCCGGATCGGCGAAGTGATCGATGACGAGCGTCGCGCCGCTCGCCTCGATCGCCGGGAGTATCGCCGGCAAATCCGCGCCGTGTGCGAGCAGCTCGACGTGCATATGCAGATCGGCCAGATTGCGGAACAGCCGCTGATACGGCGCGGCGCGCAGATCCGGAAGCTGCTCGAGCCTGCGCAAGGGCAAGCGGACGCCGACGACTCCCGAATCGGCTATGCGCGCGAGCGTCGCGCGCTCCGTGTCGGGTTGGACGATCACCGTGGCGCGCAGCCGACGGTGGCGGCTCAGCGCCGCAAGCGTGTAGTCGTTGTAGTCCCCAAAAAGCGTCGCCGCCGAGATGACTCCGAAGGCGACCCCATGCTCGTCGAACGTCGCCACGAGTTGCTCGGCGGTGAACTCGTAGTCCGGGCGAGTCCATGCTCGTGGCGCGAGCGGCATCGCGCGCGTGAAGATGTGCACATGCGCGTCGATGATGGGCGGCAGCGACGAGTCAGCCTCGATCATGCACGGGTGAGCACGAGCGCGCTCTGGCGCTCGGCGCGCTTCAGCAGAAAGAGCAGCAGGATGGAGGCGATCAGCAACGGCACGCCGAAGCCCGAGAAGGTTTCGAGCGGACCGCCATGCAACTGGATGAGCGCGGAGCCGGTCGCGGGCCCGATGATCGTTCCGAAGCGGCCCGTCCCGTAGGCCCAGCCGACCGCGGTGGCCTTGTGACTCGGCGGGTACAACGAGGCGGCGAGCGCCGCGAGCCCGGCCTGCGAAGCGTGCTGGAACAGGCCCATCACGCCCAGACAGAAGAACATTGCGCTTCCCGGCGCCGTGACCGCGACGCCGAGCGCGCCGAGAAACGCGAGCGCGTAGGTCGTCGGCAGCACGGCTCGAAATCCAAACCGGTCGATCGCGAGACCGATCGTGGACGTGCCGATGACGCCGAGGGTCGTGTAGAGCGAAGTCATCTTCGCGATGGACTTCCAGTCCATCTGGAGCACGTCCTTGTAGGCCGTCGTGCTCCAGGAGGACCACTGGCCGATGAACGTGAAGCTCGCGATGAACGCGCACCACAGCAGGATCGTCGTGGTTCTGCGGCCGCCGCCGAGCAGCGCCTTGACGCGATCACGTCCTCCCGACGGCAGCTCGCGACCGCTCGCGGCGTAGAGCGGCGTTGCGGGATCGAGCGTGGGATCGAGCTGCGCGATGAAGCGCGGCAACCGCGGATCGCGACTGTTCCGCCGCACCATGAACCGGAGCGACTCCGGCAGCCAGGGCAGCGCGAGCGGCACGATCACCGCGGATAGCGTCGCACCCAGGTAGAGCGCACCCGTCCAGCCGAAGCGCGGCAGGATGAACGCCTGCATGGCGGAGCCGATCAATGCGCCGCCCATCGCGCCGGTCAGCGTGATGGTTGCGAATGTGGCGCGCAGTCGCCGCGGAGCAATTTCGGAGGCGAGGGTGACGAGGTTCGGCACGACCGCCGCCGCGCACAACCCGGTGAGCACGCGCCAGATCGTGAACTGGACGAGGTTCGTGGACAGGGCGGCTCCCAGAGAGAACAGCCCCGTCCCGGTCAGACACAGGAGCAGCAGGTTGCGTCGCCCGATCCGATCCGCGAGCGGCGCCACGAAGAGGCCGCTGAGGAGCATCGCGGTCTGCTGGATCAGCAGCACCGGCGTCACCGCCGCGCGGGTGACGTGAAACGAATCCGACAGCGCCGGGAGAATCCAGCCGACGACGTACAGATCGTAGCCATCGATCATCATCGCGATGGTACACATCGCGAGCGTGCGCACCTGGATGGTGCGCAAGCTCGCGTTGTCCAGCAGCTCATCGATATCGACGCCTTGCGCCATGCTCATGCCCCCTCGTCTTGCGTCCGGCGTCGAATCGCGTGGCCGCGTCCGTCCTTAGAAGCGATACATCACCGCGACCCGGAATGTCCGGCCGTTCACATCGTAGTACTGGCCGTTGAATTGCGGCTGCGGCAGATTCGGATATGGCGAGACCGGCGGCGCTCGATCCAGCGCGTTGCGGATCGCGGCCGAGAACTGCAGGTGCTCGTTCACATCGTAGCTGCCGTAGAGATGCAACAACACTACGGAACCGATGCTATTGTCGTTGATCGTCAGCGTCGGGATCGTGTTGTAAGTGTTGTCGATCGTACCGCGGCTCACGTACAGGGCCTGCGCGCTGAAGCTCGCGTTGCCTACGGTCAGGGTCTGCGTGAGGTTCATCGTCAAATCGGGAATGGCGCCGACGTTCTGTGGGCCGTTCTCGCCGGCGCGGTCGATGGCGGCGCCGCCACCCGTGTCGATGTAGGAGTGCAGCGTTCGCGTGCCGAGCAGGCTCGTCTGCATGCTCGCCGCATGCCCGAACAGCGGCGGCAATGAGCGCTGGTACGCGATGTTGAAGTCGATCCCTTGGGTCTGCGCCGAAGCAAGGTTCAGCGTCGTCGCGTTCAACGAGGTCGCACGGCCCGTGCTGTCGAACGTGAAGAAATCGCAGAACATCTGATTGCCGAGGTTGCAGAGCCCCGCGATGGTCGCCGCGGACAGCGTGGTGATCGCCCGGTCGATCTTGATGTCGTAGTAGTCCACCGACGCGGAGAGGCCAGCGAACGGGCCGCTGCGCGGCTGCAGGACGATGCCGTACGTCGAGGTCTTGGCGTCCTCACCGGACAGGTTGGGATTGCCCTGGGTCACATTCTGCGGAATGTTCACCGTGACGCCGCGGACGGTTGCCGTGTTGGTCAGCACCGTGCCGCCGCCGTACAGCTCGTAGATCGCGGGCGCGCGAATGTCGACCGAGTGGGTCGCGCGGAAACGCAGGCCGCTCACCGGCTCGAAATCGAGGCCGGCCTTCCAGGCGTTCTGGCTGCCGATGCTGCTGTAGTCCTCGTAGCGGAACGCGCCGCTGAAGGTCAGAGACTTCGCGAATCGCTGATCCATGAGCAGCGGCACCAGCGTGTCGACGTAGCCTTCCTTCACGTCGAACGAGCCGCTGTAGGGCGTGGCGTTGCCGGCGAAGAGGAACGCGTTCGACGCGGACAGCGCGCTCGCCGTCACATCCTGGGTCTCTTTCCGATACTCGGCGCCGAAGGCCACCGCGACCGGTCCGGCCCACGTCGAGAAGGGCGTGCCCTTGATGTTCGCGGTTGCATCGCGCTGCACGTAGCGCGAATCGGACCGTGCCTTCTGCTGCACGTACGCGATTGCGGCAGCGGACGGCGCGCCGTCGCCGAAGAGGTTGATCGGCACGCAGCCGGCCGCGGCCGGATTGAACGCCGGGCCGGGTAGCGTGGCGCGACAGACGGGCTCGCCGTTCGGGCCCGCCACCGCGTCGAGCGCGAACGCGAGGTTGGGCCCGGCCGTCGCGTTCTCGATGTTCTGGGCGTAGCGGTCCGTGCCGTACTCGTAGCCGACGTCCCACTTCCACGTGTCGCCGATCGCGCCGTTCAGCGAGAGGACCGCACGCGGAATGTCGTTCGAGATCATGAGATGGCTGTTGCCGAGATCGAAGGCGTTCTCCGAGAACGTGAAGCTCTGGATGCCTTGAGCGACCATCGCGTCGGCCACCACCGAGGGCAGGAACACGTTGTCACGGAAGATCGTGCGACCGGTAATGCGCGGCAGCGACCCGCGAAAGTCCGCTTCGTTGTGCGCGTAGGAGAGCACGAGAGAAGCGGTGAGCGAGTCCGTGAGGTCGTACGAGGTGCGCGCATACGAGGCGACGCGGCGGATGCTGGGAATCATGTCGAAGCCCGTGGTCGTCGACAGGCCCTCGCCGCCGATCATCTGCACGCCGCTGACGATCGAGCCGAAGTTGAACGGCCGCACCGTGCCGTCCGGATTGAACGTGTAGCCGCGGTACGTGAAGTTCGCCGGGCCCGTGATCGTGCCGCCCGCGCCGAGCGAGGTGTGCACGTTGTTCGCCAGCAGCAGCGCCGGCAGGCCGTTCGTGGCGGGGCTCGGGTTCTGGATGATCTGCTGCTCGCCGCGTCCCCAGGGGCGCGTGTAGATGTCGCGCAGCCCCTCGTCGTGCTGGTATTCCGCGCCGACGACGAAGTGGCCGCGATCGTCGAAGAAGTTGGTGCCGCCGAGCAGGCCGACGTACTCGTTGTCGCCGTCGCCGCGTTGTGAAGTGCCGCCCTGCGCCTTCAACTGCAGCCCTTCGAACTTGCTCTTCAGGCGGATGTTCACCACGCCGCCCACGGCATCGGAGCCCCACTGCGCCGAGGCGCCGCCCGTCACGACTTCGACGCGATCGATCATGAACGCGGGGATGGTGTTCAGGTCCACCGTGGCGACGACGCTCGTGTTGGTGGCGGGCGCCGTCGGGGGCACTCGCAAGCCGTCGACGAGAACCAGTGTGCGCTGGCCGCCGAGCGCGCGCAGATCCGCGGTGGAGGAGCCGGGCGTGCCCGTCTTGACGCCGTTCGACGCGGGACTCTGCGTCGCCTTGAAGCCGGGAACCTCGTTGAGGATCTGCGCGACGTTCGCCGCGACCTCGCGATTCAGCGTTTCGCCGCCGACGACCGTGGTCGGCGTGGATGCGGAGAAGCCGGGCAGCGCCGCGCGCGAGCTGGTGACGACGATCTCCTCGAGCAGCGTCGATTGCTCGTTCCCCGTCCCGCTGCCGGCCTGCGCCGGACCTTCCGCTTCCGCCGCGTGCAGCCCGGCCGCGCCGGCGAGCGAAAGACAAGTAAGCGTCAAACCCACTGATCTCATGTGCGAAGCCCCCTCTCTGGTCCGTCACGACGGACGCGTTGAGTTCCGGTTATCAGCAAGACTTATGTCAGTCAGACTGACATGTTCGGGGACTGCTTGTAAAGAGCGCCGTGTCACGAACAATACAGACGGTGCCCGCCGCGCCCGGCGTTGCGCCGCGGCTGCATGCAGCCGCATCGCGGCTGCGAGCGCGAGTTGTCGCATACGCGCCAAAGACGTTCGTCGGGGGTGGCGCCGCGACGGTCGGCAGCCGCCACGCCGCGCGCTCGCGCGTCGCTCCAGCCGGCGGCTTGCAACGACGAAAATATTCGCTAGGCTTATATTACAGCCGGTGACGATCGTGACGACCCGGGATGAGCGCTCCGGGCTCGCGGAGCGTGCCATCCGACCGTGCGGCGCACTCGCTGCGCGCGATTCCTCTCGTCCTAGGAGCCCATGCAATGAGCCGGAAAGTCGTCCTGACGTGCGCCGTCACCGGTGGCGGGCGCCCGCATCCCCGCCATCCAGCCATCCCGATCACGCCCGAGCAGATCGCGGCGAGCTGCCTCGAGGCAGCCAAAGAAGGCGCCGCGATCGTGCACATCCATGTCCGCAACCCGCAGACGGGCATGAGCTCGGACGATCCGCGGCTCTTCGACGAGGTGGTCGACCGCGTCCGCTCGAGCGGCGTCGATGTGGTCATCAATCTCACCTGCGGCATGGGCGCGCTGCTCGTGCCCGATCCGGAGGACGAATCGCGCCCCGGGCCGCAATCGAAGATCTATCCGGTCCCGAGCCGGATGCGGCACATCGAGCGCAACCTGCCGGAGCTCGCGTCCTTCGACATCACGGCCGGCAATCGCCACTACGGCGCGTTCGAAGCGATCTACATGAACACGCCGCGCTCCATGCGTCTCATGGCGCAGCGCTTTCGCGAGCTGGGCGTCAAGCCCGAGCTCGAAGTGTTCGATGCGGGGAACATCGTCCTCGCGAAGGAGCTGATCGCCGAGGGCCTGATCGACGGTCCACCGCTCTTTCAGATGGTTCTCGGCGTCAAGTGGACGGCGCCGAGCGGCATCGAGCCGCTCCTGTATCAGAAAGGGCTTCTGCCGCCGGACGCGATCTGGCAGGCGTTCGGCATCGGTCCGCAGCAGATGCCGATCCTCGCGCACACCGTGCTGCTGGGCGGGCACGCGCGCGTGGGATTGGAGGACAACTTGTACCTCTCGCGCGGCGTGTTTGCCACCAACGGCCAGCTCGTCGAACGTGCGCGCACGCTCATCGAGTGCCTCGGCTTCGAGCTCGCGACGCCCGCGGAGGCGCGCGAGATCTTTCACCTGAAGAAGCAGCAGCCTCTTACAGTGCCAAGCCTGGCACGCTGAGCGCGCGATACGCGGCCTGCGCTTCGTCGGTCAGCGCGATCGAGCGCCGGGCGTCGAGATCCAGCGCGATGCCCACGGTTCGCACGGCCGCCCACGGCGCGCCCGTCGCGGGATCGAGCAGCCAGTGCGATGAGTAGGTGACGCGATCGGTGCAGCCGGCGAGCGCCGAGCGCACCTCGCACGCATCGCCAATGCCGGGCCAGCGCACGTGCACCGTGTGGAACTCGACGAGCGCGGAGCCGACCCGAGCGGGAGCGCCGGGCGCGGTGCGCGCCAGCACGTCGCGCCAATCGCCGTTGCCGAGGTGGGGGATGCTGTCGGCGATCCGGCCCATGAACGCGGACAGTCGCCAGCGCCCGAGCGCGTCGCATGCGTCCGGCGCTATCGTGCCGAGGCCGGTCACGCGCAATCCGAGCTGCTCCGCGCGCGCCCGTGACGCCGTAACCTCGACGCCCTCCAGCGAAACGCTGCGTGGCTGCGCTTCACTCGGTGCATCGCAAGTGAAAGCGTGTGCAGCCCGCGTCGCGTCCGCCGGCCATGGGACGGGCTCACCGGTGCCGCGATTAACGTGAGCGAGTGAAAGGCGGAAGGTGGCCGCGATCTGACCGGAGCGCGAGTGATGCAGCAAGAACAGCACATCGGCGTCGCTCTGGCCCCATCTCAGCACCTGCCCTGTCGCATGCAGTGCCGCTCCGGCCCGCGCCTCGCGCACAAAGCGCATGTGCTGCGCTTTGACGTGCAGCCGATGCTCGCCGCTGCCATGAAGCACGTTCGCGAGCTCCAGCTGGCGCGCAAGCTCCGCAAGCGCCTGCTCGATCCGCGCCACGTAGTAGCGCGTGTTGAGGTGGCCGATGTGGTCGCACTCCCACGCGTTGGCGCAACCGCGCCAGACTTCGACGGCCGCGCCCATCAGCGGACGACGAAGAGCGCATCGAGCAGGGTCGCGCCGCGCCCGCGCGCGTGGAGGCGCACTGGATTGAGGTCGGCTTCGGCGATCTCCGGGTGCTCCAAAAGCAGAGCACCCAGGGTCTCGACGGCCGTGACGGCGGCGTCGACGTCCGCCGGCGGCGCGCCGCGATAACCCGCGAACAGCTTCGCGCCTTTCAGCGAAAGCAATGCGCGCTCGATCTCCGCGCGCGCGACTCCGGCCGGAATGAGGACCACATCCTGCAGCACCTCGGTCAGGATGCCGCCGAGCCCGACCATCACGACCGGACCCCAGCCGGACTCGTGCCGCGCGCCAACGATGATTTCGATGCCCGGCTCGCTCATTCTCTCGAGCAGCATGCCGTCGAGAGCGATTCCGCGATCCTCGACGGCCAGCCGCTCGTGCATCGAGGACCACGCGGCGCGCAATGCGGCGCCGTCGCGAATGTCGAGCGCCACCGCTCCCGCCTCGGACTTGTGCGGCAGAGCGCTCGATTGAGCCTTCAGCGCGAGCGGATATCCGAGCCCATCGGCAGCCGACAGCGCTTCGTCCAGCGAGGTGACGAGGCGGCTCGCGGGCATCTTCAACCCGCGCTGTGCGAGCAATTGCTTCGCGCGATATTCGGGAACGACACCTGGCGGCAGCGGCGTCGCACTCGTACGCGCGACAGACGCCGGCGCCACAGGCGCGCGCGCCAGCTTCTTCAGCGCGGCCAACGCTCTAAATGCGCGCTCGGGCGAACGGAAGAATGGCGTGCCCGTCTCGCGAATCTTCTCCACGTGCGCCATCGGAATCGGGCAGTCCTCGCCGAGCATCGCAAAGACGATCGCCTGCTCTCCGGCATACGCCGCGAGCGCATCGATGATCGGTGGCAGCTTGCGATCCGCCGAATCCGCACTGGGCAGCGAGACGACCAAGGCCATGCTGCCGAAGCTCGAATCGCGGGCGATCAGGTCGAGCACCCTGCGGTACAGCGTCGGATCGAGCAGCGGCTGCGCCGTGAGATCGAGCGGATTGCTCGGCGGCGAGAACGGCGGCAGCTCTTTCGCGAGCGCCTCGTACGTCGCCGCGGACAAGCGCGGCAGCGCGAGCCCGATGGACTCGCAGAAATCGAGCGCCATGCCCTTGAAGGCGCCGGACTCGCCGATGACCGCCGTCCCTCCCGGCGCGATCGGGTTGCGCAGGCGGATCAGGAGCTCCGGCACGTCGATCAGCAGCTCGAGGCTATCGACCAGACATACGCCGCGCGCGGTGACCTGCGCCGCCATCACGGCGTAGTCGCCGGAAAGCGCGCCGGTGTGCGTCTTCGCGGCCTCGCGGCCCGCAGCGCTGCGTCCGAGGTGATGCAGAACGACGAACTTGCCCGCCGCGCGCGCCTTGCCGGCAAGCTCGAGGAACTGCGCCGGCCGGCGGATCTGCTCCATGAGCATCGCGATGACGCGCGTGTGCGGATCGGCAATGAGCGCTTCCAGGAAATCTTCGGCGGAGAGCGCGGCCTCGTTTCCGGTCGACACCGAATACGACACACCAATCCCGCGCGCCTGCAGGGCCACGCGCACCGCGGAGGCCATCGCCCCGCTTTGCGAGATCACCGCGACGCCCATGCGCTCGCCGAGCGCCGCGTACGGCGCGTTGCCGAACATGAGCGGCACGCCATCGACGTAGTTGATGGTGCCGAGGCAATTCGGGCCCTGCACGGCCATGCCGGACTCGCGAGCGATGGCGGCGAGCTGCTCCTGCGCGCGCTTGCCGTCCGCGCCGGCTTCGGCGAACCCGCCGGCGAGAACGATCAATCCACCCATCTTTTTTTCGGCGCAGGCGCGGACGGTATCCAGCACATGCGCCTGCGGAATCGCGAGCACCGCGCAGTCGATGCCGTCGGGAAGCTCGGCGACGGAGCGGACACAGGGGCGCTCGCCAATGCGGTCGTAGCGCGGATTCACGAGATGCAGCGCGCCACCGAAGCGAAAGCGCGCGAGATTCGCCAACACCCCGGCGCCGAGCGATCCCGGCGTGGCGGACGCGCCGATGATCGCCACACTACGCGGGCGCAGAAGCCGGCCGATCGACACCGATTACTCCTGGCGCCGGTAACCCGACAGCCCCGGCCGGTAGCTCTTCTCGTCGAGGAATTGCGTGAGCCCCTGCGCGCGGCCGCGCTCGGGATCGAGGAACTGAGCCTCGGCGCTCTTGGCCATCAGGTACTCGTTCGACACGTCCCACGTCATCTGCTGCACCATGCGCACGGCCATCTTCGTGGCACGCAGGACGGTCGGGTTCTTGCCGCGCAGGGTCAAGGCCAGCTCGCGAGTGCGCGTCTTGAGCTGGCTGAGCGGCACGGCCTCGTTGACGAGGCGCATCTCCGCGGCCTTGCGTCCGTTGAAGGTTTCGCCCGTCATGGCGTAGTACATGGCGTCTCGATGCGGCATGGTGGCGGTGACCGCCTTGGTCACCTGGCCGCCGGGCAGAATGCCCCAGTTGATCTCGGAAAGGCCGAACTGCGCCTCCTCGGCCGCGATGGCCAGATCGCACGCGACCAGGGGCGTGAACGCGCCGCCGAAGCACCAGCCGTTCACCATCGCGATGGTGGGCTTCGGATACGACAGCAGCATCTTCCACTGCCACTGCCAGGCCGAGCGCTTGATGCGCATCTTCTGGTGATACGGCAGCGGATCGAGGTCGCGGAAGAACTCTTTCAGATCCATGCCGGCGGAAAACGAATCGCCGGCGCCGGTCAGCACCACGACGCCGACGCGCTCGTCGATCTCGAGCGCATCGAGCACTCGCACCATCTCGTCGTTCAGCGCCGGGCTCATGGCGTTGCGCTTGGCAGGCCGGTTGAGCGTCACCCAGGCGATGCCCGCGTCGATCTCCACCAGGACGTTGGCGAGAGGCGGATTGAAAGCGGACGCGTGCTCAAAGGTAGTCACCATGCTTCTCCAGTGGAGTGCGAACCCATGAGCGCAACGATAAGACAGTCAGCCTGGCTGATCAATGAAAAGTCAGCCAGGCTGATAATGTGAGCCGCGTCTCAGGACGCGAGCTCCTCCTCCGCGGCGCTCGGCGGGCGCCGCATGCTGGCGAGGAGCTTCTGCATGAGCGCGCGGTAGGTCTCGAGCTCCCAGGGCTCGAAGCAGGCGAAGATCTCGCTCTCGACGGCCGTCGCCGCCTTGTCGCAGGCGCGCAGCACGCCGCGCCCGGCCTCGGTCATCGTGACCTCGAGCACGCGCTTGCTGCCCTTTGCGAGATGACGCTCGATGAGGCCGCTGCTCTCGAGCATCGCGATCTGCTTGATCATCGTCTGCGGCTTCACGCCGAACATGCGCGAGAGGCTCGCCGACGAGTAATGGCCGCCGTGCGACAGCGTCGTGAGGATGCGGAACTGCGTCGTCGTGACGCCGAGCGGCTGCAGCGCCGCCTCGAGGCGCAGGAAGGTCTTGTACTGGACCCGCTTCATCAGGTAGAGCGTGCGCGGCACGGGTTTCGCAGGCGCCGCCGCGGGCGCGCTCTTCGCGGTTTGTGCTTGTTTTTTCGCCATGCCGATTATCGCGCTCCTCTCCATAGGGCCTTTATTTCGAGACACCGGCCGGGAGCTCGCGAAGCGTGCGCGAGCCGTGCGTCAGGGCACGAGCTTGGCCACGAGTGGATTGCGGTCGAAGGATTCGCACCGGCGCCATGGCGGGATCGCAACCTGCCAGAAAACATCAATTGAATCAGTATGTTGATGATACTTTGGCGTCGCCCGTCCCCTCGGATCGCCTCGAGCCCCCTATGAGCATCGACTTGGTCACCACGCCTGGTGGAGGAACCTTGATCGCGGTCGGGCGCCTCGCACCCGGCTGTGCTCGATGCGCCGCCACGCGGGTCCGAGACGCGCCGCGGCGGCACAGATATTCATCGGAGGTGATCCTGCCCGAAGCGGGAGTCGCCCTCCAACCCCCTTCGAGCTCTCCGGATCAGGAACCAGCCCGGGGCTGGATCTCGCAACTCCGTGCCGAAAAAGGGCGGCGAATGATACACGATCCCATGGATTGGCGTGCCCGCTCACTCTGTCCATGGGCCCACGTGTTCCGGCCTCGAGCGCCATTCCGGAAGGCACGCTCGCTGACGATGCTCCGTGTCCTGGATAGCAGCGCCGCGCACTGAAGAAATGAGCCTGATGAACCGCATCGGCAGGCGGCGACCACAAGCGTGCTGGTGAGTCCGAAGATGCGGAGCGCCACGGTGCTTACCCGCGCAAGAGCAGGATCAGTGGCGGGCGTGTTTGCGCCGTCTTAGGAATTCGGTTGCGCCGTCGTACAGAGGCGCGGAACTGCGCCGTGTGAAGCCTCTGCGCCGGAATATTTTCTGACGGCGGGGTCAAAAGCCGCCCCTCATCCGGTCAATTGCGGAAGACAAAGGAGAACCGGCGGCCAGCGAATGGATTGCAGCGGAATCGGACGACGGCGTCGGCTAGGAGGCTTGTTGAATCTTCAGCACCGATGCCTGCGTGAGTCGGTTCGTTCGAGAGTTGCAGAGCACGCGATCGTCATGTGGCTGCTGGTCGGCACGGCCGTTGGCGTGTCGGCGTCAACGCCCGGCAACGCGGCTCCGGCGCGTAACCCGATCGACCCCGTCGCGATATCCGCCATTCGCAGCGAAGGGTTGCAGAACAATCAGGTGATGGACCACTTGAGCTGGCTGGCCGATGTCTACGGCCCGCGCGGCGCAGGCACGCCCGCGCTCCTGGATGCGAGCGACTGGGCTATGCATCAATTTCGGAGCTGGGGTTTATCAGGCGTGCATCGCGAGTATTTCCAGCAAGGCGAGGGCTGGTCACTCGAGAAGGCGAATATCGCCATGATCGAACCGCAGGTCATGCCCATCATCGGGTTGCCGCTCGCCTGGACTCCCGGCACGAATGGACCCATCGAAGCAGAGGCCGTTGCCGCCCATCTTCGATCAGAAGCCGACTTTGCGCTCTGGCGCGGCAAGCTCCGCGGCAAGGTCGTGCTGATTCAGGCGATGCGCCCGGTCGGTTTGCTCGACCAGCCGCCCGCGCACCGGTATTCGGACGGTGACCTCGCCGCACTGTTGAAGACGCCGATCTCCGCGCAGTGGCAAAGCCCCGAAGCGCGCAGACCCGAGCGGGACGCGACTGTTCGTGGATTGACGGCACACGATACGCATGACGAGGCCGCATGGAACGATCGCCTGATTGCCTTTCTCAAGGCCGAGGGCGTCGTGGCGGTGCTCGATCGCGGCGACGATCGCTCTGTCGTCAGATTGGGGCCGGCGGAAAACATCGCAGGCACAGTGCAGCGAACGGACGGCGGCACGATCTTCGTCGATAACGCGCTGCCAGGCATGAACAACGAGACGCGTCTGCTGCCGTGGCTGACCATAGCCGTGGAGCAGTACAACCGGATGCTGCGCATTCTCGAGAAGGGACTGCCGGTCAAGGTTGCACTCGACGTCGAAGTGAAATGGTGGCCGGAGCGGTCCCCTGGCAACGGGTTCAACACCCTCGCGGAGATTCCGGGCACCGACTTGAAGGATCAGGTCGTGCTGCTGGGCGCCCACCTTGACGGCAAGACCAACGCCACGGCGGCGACGGATGACGGCGCGGGCTGCGCTGCGATGATGGAGGCCGTGCGCATTCTCATGCACACCGGCGTCCGGCCCCGGCGAACCATCCGCGTTGGCCTCTGGGGCGGCGAGGAGCTCGGCCTGCTGGGCTCGTCGGACTACGTGAAGCGCCACTACAGCGACCCAAAGACCGGCGCCAGCGACGCTGCACGCGTGTCGGTCTATTTCAATGTCGACAACGGCACCGGCCGGGCGCGCGGCCTGTGGCTGCAGAATAACCTGGCGGCTGAGAGCACTCTGAAAAGCTGGATCGAGCCGCTGAGCGACCTGGGCGTGACCACCATTGCGCGTCGTGGAACGACCGGAGGCTACACCGGCGAGCATCTATCCTCCGGCACCGATCACCTGTCGTTCGACGCTGTCGGAATTCCAGCCTTTCAATTCATTCAGGATCGGCTGGAGTATTTCAATCGCACCGCTCACTCCAACATGGACTATGTCGATCACGCGTCGAAGGATGATCTGATCCAGCTCTCCACGACGGTCGCCGTGCTGGCCTATGAGGCGGCGATGGCCGACGACCCGGTCCCGAGAAAAACAATTCTTCATGCAGGAAACCAGCGTGCCCCGCGCGACGAGACCCGGTAAGCAACTACTCAGCAGCGCCATCGCCATCAGTCTGGCCATCTCGCCTTTGCGGTCCATGGCGCAGCCCGTCGCTGCGCCTGAGGCGCAAGATGCAGAGCACGCGGCCAGTGCCAAGCGATTCGCGGAGATGGACGCCTGGGTTGCCCGCAACGTCGATGTCGAGGACATGATCCGCATCCCAATGCGGGATGGCATTCACTTGAATGGCCGTCTCTATTTCCTCAAGGGCCAGCCGCGCAAGAATCTTCCGGTCATCCTCATGTTCTGGCCCTATCAGATCGAACGCCCGCATCCGGAGAGCCGCGCGCTGTTGGAGAAGGGCTATGCCGTCGCCTACGTCAACAGCCGCGGCCGCTATTTCTCCGAAGGCGTCTACACCTTCATGGGCGGGTCGGGGAACGATGGCTACGACACCATCGACTTTCTTTCGAAACAGCCCTGGTCGAACGGCAAGGTCGGCGCGCTGGGATGCTCGTCGAGCGCCGAAGAGCAGCACAAGATGAACGCGGCTCAACACCCTGCATTGGCGGCCGCCGTACCCCGCAGCTCCGGCGCCGGAATCGGCCGCATCGGACCTTATGCCGAGCAGGGAAATTTCTATCGGGGCGGAATCCCGGTCGATTTATGGTTCGAGTGGTATCACACCCAGGGCTGGAAATACTCGCCGCACTATCCGTCCTATCTGACGAGAGAGCAGCTTCTGGCGATTCGCGGCACCACCAGTCTCGAGCCGAACCATATCCCAAAGGTGAATTTCGACGAGTTGATCTGGACGCTGCCGATCAGCGACATTCCAAAGATCGCCGGCTCCGCTCCCAGCGACCTCACCGATTTCCTGACCTGGCCGCCCGGCGATCCGCGCTGGAAAACCATCGATTTCGGGAACGAAGGCGATCGCAACGGCGCCCCGACACTCTATGTCAACGCCTGGTACGACGTGTCGATCGGCCCGAACCTGGCCATGTACGAATATCAGCGCAGGAACGCGGCGAATCAGCGAGCACGCGATAACACCTTCATGATAGTCGCGCCGACGCTGCATTGTCAGATGGGACGTATGGAGAGCGAGCATACGATCATCGGCGAGCGCGACGTGGGCGATGCCCGCTTCGACTACAACGGCTTCATCCTGCGCTGGTTCGACCACTGGTTGAAGGGCGTCGACAATGGGATCGAACGTGAGCCCAAGGTGCACGTGTACAACATGGGCGCCCAACAGTGGCGCGCCTTCGATAGCTGGCCGCCAAAGGAGGCCATTCCTGTCACGTATTATTTAGATTCGGACGGCAAGGCGAACACGCTCGAGGGTGACGGCAGGCTGACCACCGCATTGCCCCGCAAGGAAAGCCAAGACAGGTGGACTTACGATCCATTCAACCCCACGCCCAGCATCGGCGGTCAGGTCTGCTGTTTTGCCGCGGCCCAAGGTGGCGCATTCGATCAGTCAAAGATCGAGGAACGGCCCGACGTGCTGGTCTACACGAGCGAGCCGCTGAAAACGGACCTCGACGTGACCGGCAAGGTCATCGTGACACTCTATCTGTCATCGGATGTCCGCGACACGGACCTGATCGCAACGCTGGTCGATGTCGGTCCCGACGGCAAGGCGTACAACCTCGATACTCAAGCGCTGCGCGTGCGTTACCGCGAAGGCTATGACAAGCCGGTGTTCATGAAGAAAGGGCAGGTCTACGAGGTGACGTTGCCGCCGCTCGTGACCAGCAACACCTTCAAGGTGGGTCATCGCATCCGGGTTGCGATCCAGTCGAGCTATTTCCCCGTGCTGGCGCGCAATCTCAATACCGGCGGTGCAAACTACAACGAGAAAGATCCGGTGACGGCCCACAATGTCCTTCACCACGGCGGCACGCATCGCTCTTCGGTCGTGCTTTCGACGATCCCTGGTCGCTAGTCAGAAGCTCGCCGGCAGCGCCAGCCGATCGTCGTTTCATGCGTCGGGGTCGGCCGCGGCCGATGGGCAACTAGCTACTTTCCGGCGCAAAAATGATGTTATTGAAATTCGCCGCGCCGGCGCGTCAAGCACGGTAGAGCCCGCCGGGAGCGCGGGATCGCATGGGGTGTGGATTATATCCGACAGATCGACCCAAGCCGGGGCGAGGTCAGGCTTCGGCAGAAGCGGCGAGCGCGTGGCCGATGTTGATCAGGTTGTCGGCGATGACGCCGAAGCCGACCCAGCGTTCGATGCCGGGCTGGCCTCTGTAGCGGCAGCGGTTGAGTCCGTGGCGTCGCTTCAGAAGACTGATGCGACCTTCACTGCCAGTGCGCCACTTCTGAGCGTTGCGGAACCAGCGTTTCTTCTCGAGGCGCTTACGCTGCGCACTTTTGGTGGAGCGGTTCGGTACGGCCACTCGCTTGACGCCACGTTCCTGCGCGGCGAACTCATTGCGCTGGGAAAAGAAAGCTGCGTCGGCGGTTACCAGATACGGCGTGCGTCCCAGCAGTTCCTCATGCACGGCGATCGCCGGCAGCAGTAGATCACAGTCGCTGGGGCGCTCCCCGTAGACCTCATAGTGCGTGACGATCTGCGCTTCGGCTTCCTGGATCTTCACCATCTTGCCGAACTCGGTGGGCTTGGCGGCTTTACCCTTGCGGATCACCTCGGTGTGCGGCTCGAACAAGCTCACCAGTTTCCCGGGAACATGGGTGTTGCCCTTGAAGATGCGCTCGCGCGTCTGATGCATGACTTGCCGCACCAGGGGGATCATCCGCTCAAGGTAGGCTTGGGCGGCCTCCAGTCGGACCTGATCAAGGATGTTGTGGGCGCGCTTGCGGCCCGCCGCCACTTCCTCGGCGAAGCGCCTGGCTTGCCCGACCACGCGGGCCGTGTGGTACAGGAGCTTACGATAGGAGACCTTCAGCCTCTCCTGGCCCTGCGCAACACGGCTGCGGCTTGCCCGCGCGATCTCCCGCACTCGATAGCCCACGGTGCGGGTGCGATCACGCAGCCGTGTACCTGCACGGCCGGCGATCTTCGCAATGCGCTTCATCGTGCGGGTCAGCACCCGCACTCCATCACCCAGCAGTGAGCTGTCGGTTGGGTAGTGGATATCGGTCTCCACCACCGTGGTATCCAAGCGCAGCCGTCGTCCGCGCACGATCCGCTTCTCGCACGCGATGGCCACTACTCGGCGATGCAGTTGCTCGATGATCTGGGGGCCGAGCGCCACGGCGAGCTTCCCAAGGGTCTTCGCATCGGGAACCTTCTGTGCACCCACCCGAGTGAACTGCCGATACACAAGGTTCGCGCGCACTTCGCGCTCGAGCACGCGATAGCTCCAGTTGCGCATGTGCTTGAGCAGCAACAGCCGCAGGACCACCTCGGCCGGCGTTGCCGGCCGACCGCGTGTGCGGCTGTGTGGCCAGCGACGCGCCAGGGCCTCATAGACAATCTGCACCAGCTCGCGATCAGCGAGCACCGCATCGACCTGGCGCATCCAGTCTTCCCACAGCGGCTCAACCTCCTCCTGGATCAGGCCTTCGGCGAAGGACAGCTGCGGGCGCGAGGGCTCGATCAACTCAGCTTTTCCTGTGCTTCTGGGAACGTTTGGCACGCACGCGCTGCTTGTCTCGCTCGAGCGAGTTCAACAGCCGCTCGCGATTTTCCGCGGAGATCTCTGCGCCGATCTGCTGAAAATCCGCCCAGGCGCTCTGTGCGCCACGAACGGCTTCACCAAGCTCGGGCGGCACATACACCGAATGCACCTTGCCATCGGCCCGGTAACGGAAATACAGGTGCGGGCCATGGCGGCTCGCTGGATCGTGTGCGCACGCGCAGGAGGGGTCACCGCATTGCCGGGTCGACTCCGAGAGCGACCCCTGCACCATTGACCGTGCGACCCGTTCGAGCTCGCGCGCGTGTTTATCCTTACTACTCATGGAGTCGTAAGGTAGTACCACTGCACCAGCGCGTCAAGCCTGCGTGCAAACCCTCGGCGCGCTCGACATGCTTACGCCATCAGATCCGGTACGAACGTGCAGAAAGCGGCCGACGCGGTCGCGGAACCGCCGGCGAAGGGGCCCATCATTTTTGCGCCGGAAAGTAGCTAGTCTTCCATCGCTCTTCGCGCGACCCCGAGGGATGAAGCTGAGAGTGGGACGTCAAGGCCGCGGTCTGACGTACGATTGCGCAGGCGCCGGGAACGAGGTCGGCTTCTGCTTCGTGCTGCGAGCCCGCTAGTACACCGTGATGGTTCTCTTCAATACTCTCTTGGGGAGCGCGCCGTAGACCATCTGCACTCCATCAACAGCTTCCGCGATGGAGAAATTGATCCCAATGCTGGACAACATATAGCCATCGACTGTCGACATCCCCGCTCGACGCCGCAGGAATGCGACCGATTCTGCGACAGAAGCGCGCAAGGCGTCGTCCAGATCCTGGCTCATTCCCATGATGTAGAAATGGTCCTTGTCCTCGGCTATGGGGAAATGAAGATCCTTCCCGGCGCCTTTGTGAACGATGAACTGGAATGTCGCACTGTTCGAGGCTTCGATGGCCGTGGCGTTCACCTCCCCGTCACCTTGCGCTGCATGCGGATCGCCCGTGTAGAACAGCGCACCGGAATTGAAGACGGGTAGATACAACGTCGAGCCTGTCGTCAGGCGGTTGAAGTCCATGTTGCCGCCGAAGGGCCCGGGAGCGAGCGTCGGGACGCTGTCGCCGAGCTCCGGTCCAGGCGCCACGGCCATGATCCCCATGAACGGCGCGAGCGGCACCTCCACGCCTTCTGCCACGAGCGCGACGTTGCGTTTCAGATCGAACTTGATCGTTCTGAACGATCGTTGCGCAAGGAGGTCAGGCACGACGCCATCCGGCCCAGTGACGTTCACGCCATACGGCACACGCGACCGGACATTGATGATCCTCACTTCCAGCAGGTCGCCGGGTTCCGCGCCCTCGACATAGATGGGTCCCGTCAGGATATGGCCGCCGCCGGGCGGTCTTGGAAGCTTTCCGAGATCGATCGCGTCCTGGAGCACTTCGCTGCGCGGAATACCGGAAGCGCCATAGAAAGCTACCGGATCTTCCATTCCGCGAAGCTGTGCGACGGTATCCACGTCGACGATCTGGCCCGAGCTCACACGCAGTACCGGCTCGCGCGTACGGGTGATCGAACGGACGCTCGTCTCGGGAGTGGAGCGCAGTTTCAAGACTGATGCAGGCGCTTCGGCATGGGCTGGCAGCACCGTGCACAGGGCCGACACGGCCGTGGCAATTGTCGCCCCGAACCAGCGCGACGCCCTTGTATTGGATCTCCCGTGGCGTTCCGGTGCTCGCATCATTTCTCCAGCAACGCAGCGCTCTGCTCGAGGCCCAGATGTCTGGTCTCGGGGGCCGCCCATAGGCACACCACGAATCCGCAGAACGTAATGCCCGCGCCGATCAGTATCGTGGCCCCGATTCCCACTCGTTCGATTGCAAACGGCGCCAGAAAGGTGCCTGCCGCCGCGCCGATGCGACTCAGCGAGGCGGTCAGGCCCACGGCCGCTCCGCGGATCGCTGTCGGAAAAAGCTCATTGGGATAGATCCACTGCAGTATCTGCGTGCCGCCGATCAGGATCGCGTAGGCCGAAAACCAGAACAGGGTGACCATGGGCGAGCTTGCGGGGAAGAGCCCCAGCATCAACAGCGCGAGACCGGACCAGAAAAAGCTGTGCAACACCAGCCAGCGCCGTCCGCACCGATTGATGCCCCAAAGCGATAACACGCACCCCACCGCGAACAGGCCGGTGATCAGCATCGAGCCGACGTGGCTCCACGCGCCAGCCAATCTCATTGCGCTCAGAATTTTTGGACCGAAGGCGTAAACGGCGAACATCGGCACGATCGAACAGATCCAGAACGTGGCGACGAACAGCACACGCCCTCCATAGCCGGAACGAAACAGCGCACTCGAGCGCACACCTTCGTCAGCAACTCCCGCCCGTGGCGGTGTCGTGGCGACCTTCTCACCATACACCTGCTTCAGCACGGCTTCGGCTTCGGCAACGCGCCCTTTTTCCATGAGCCAGCGCGGAGACTCCGGCGTGCCGTGCCGTAACAGCATCACCGCCGTCGCAGGCAGAGCCGCGCTCGCCAGCATCCAGCGCCACCCATCGGGGCCCAGTTGCAGCAGCCACTCTCCAATCAGGTAAGCGACCGCCGCGCCCGCGTACCACATCGTCACCAGAAGGCCGAGCAACGGACCACGATAGCGGCGCGGCGCAAACTCCGTCAGCAGCGAGGTCGCAATGGGATAGTCGGCCCCGACTGCCACGCCAATCAACAGTCGCAGCGTCACCAGCGACGTCACGCTGTCTACCCAGAACTGCGCGGCCGAGCACAGGATCAGAGCGAGCAGGTCCCAGGTGTATAGCGTCTGGCGGCCAAATAGATCCGTCAGTACGCCTCCAAGATACGCTCCGAAAAACATGCCGATCAAAGCGGCGGCGCCGGTGAGCCCCTCCTCGAACGTTGTCAGGTGCAGCGACGGAGTGATCTGCGTCAGGGCGACGCCGATGATGCTGAGGATGTAGCCATCCAGAAAAGGACCCCCGGCCGAATAGATCGCCAGGTGTTTGTGAAAAGCGTTGAGCGGTGCGTCTTCGAGGGAACCAGACGGCTGCGCGGCGGAGGACACTTGCATGGACCGCCCGGTGTCGCTTCGTCGTTCGTGTCGCGCCTAGAACTGCTTTGAAAGCTCCATGCCCAGAGTTCGGGGGCGATTGACGAGTACCGTGAAGATCGGGCTGCTGAGCGACTTCCGGCTCTGGCTGATCGGGACCATCTTGTCGAACAGGTTCGAGGCGAACAGCCCGAGCCGCCAGCCGCCGAACGTCATCGAGCCGCGAATATCCGTGGTCGTATAGGCAGGCAGCTCGAACTGGCCGTACGGATTGAAGTCGCTGAGCCGGTGGTCGAGATAGGCGACGGTGAAACCCAGCGATCCCTCGACATTGCTCGCGAGTGGAAAATCATAGTCTGTCGCGAGGCTCGCCGACCATGGCGCCGAGAACGGAAGGCGCGCGCCGCTGCGCGGGCTCGTGGCGATCGAGGGGGCATCCTCAGTCAGCTCTGCGTCGGTATAGCCGAGCGTCCCGGACAGTCTCAGACCTTGCAGCGGCCGCGCCACGACCGCCAGCTCAAAACCCTGACTGCGCGCCGTCGATGCATTGGCGAAATAGACGTAGCCCGACACGGGATCCGTTTGTTGGAGTTGGATGCCGTCCCAGTCGATTCGATAGAGTGCCGCCTCCACCGACAAGGCCCTGTTGAAAAGCTGGGCCTTGTAGCCGATCTCGTAGTTGGTCGTCTTATCCGAGCCGTAGGTCGTCGGTAAGCCGAAGCCCACCCCTGCATTCGGGCCACCTGGCCGGTAGCCTGCCGAAATGCGGCCATAGAAGGTCATGTCGTTGCTGATCCGCAAGCGCGGCGAAACAGCGTAGGTAAACACGCTCTCCTTCGAGCGCGCGAGCGGCACCACATAGGGCGGATCGAAGGCAGGACCATCCAGCGTCTCGACGAACGTCTGCCGGTTCTCGCCATATCGCCCGCCCAGTTGCACATCGAACCGGGGCGTGAAGTGGTAGGTGAGATTGGCGAAAGCAGCAGCTTCCTTGTAGGTCGACGGATAGCGATCGGACTGGAACTGAATCACTCGCGCAAGCGTAGTGCTGTCTATCGCAGTCGCATTTTCGATCGCCGTCACGTCCTCCTCGGTGTAGAAGGAGCCAACCAACCACTCCAGTGCGACGTCCGTGCGAGAAGCAAGCCTGACCTCCTGAGAGAACTTTTTGGTTCTGTACCACGAGTCGGCGATCGCGGTGACGTCGGTGCGTCCCGTGACCGATTCAGCTATGCCGATGAACGGCTGTATGCTCCGGTCGCGCGTCCAGCGGAAGTCCGTGATGTCGTAGCCCGTCACCGAAGTCAGCGTCGCAAAAGGCAGATCCAGATTGAGCGTGCCCGTATAGAGCTGCAATTCCGTGTCGAAGACGCCAGTGTTCGGGATCCGGGTATGGTTGTAGTCGACCAGCGGTTGCAGATTGCTGTTGGTGTCGATCTGCGCGGTACCCTCGCCATTGGACCGCTGAAGGAGGGCACTCAACCTGATCGACAATGTGTTGGTGGCATTCCAGCCCAGAGCGAGCCGCCCGCCCGAATTGTCGACACGATTGCTGTTCTTGATGCCGCTCGCGATGTCATCGACATAGCCTGGATCCCTGCGAAAAAAGCCGCTGGCCGCGAGGGCCAGATCGGGCGAGAGAGGAACGTTCACGGCGGCGCGCGCGCTGGCGCCCGATTCGCCATGAGCCACGCCCGTCATGCCGATCGCCGCGTTGGCCGAGAATTGATCGTATTCGGGGGTCTTCGTCACATAGCGCAGCAAGCCACCCAGGCTCGACGCGCCATACAGCGTGCCTTGGGGCCCTTTCAGAACATTGACTTCCTGGATCACGGAAGGATCGAGCTCGGGAACGAGCCGCGAGCCATAGGAAGTGGCCGCGGTGCCGCCGATCGGCACGTCGTCGATGGTCACGCCGACAGTGGTGTTGGTGAGGCCACCTGTCGTGATGCCGCGAATTGCGAGCTGAACCTGGCCGCCTTCGCTCGTGTTGCTCGCCAGGCCCGGGACAAGAGCGACATAGTCCTGGATGCGGACGATGTTCTGGCGGGTCATCGCATTGGCGTCGACCACCGAGACGGAGAGCGGCACGTCCATCAGACGTTCAGCTCGCTTCGTCGCCGTCACCACGATTTCGAGCGGCGTCACGTCGCTCATCGCATCCGCCTGTGAATTGGGCTCGCCGGCGCTATTTTCGGCGGACGCCACTTCCCGATCCTCCGCCGCGCTCGCAAGCCTCCACTCTTTGCGCGAACGCAGATTTCCGGTCGGCGGACCCTTCTCGTCTGATTTGGCGTTGGAATTGGCAGTCTTGGGATTGAATACCGCGAACGCCGAGTCGCCCACCTCCTTGTAAGCGAGCCCCGTATTCATCAGCAGAATGGTGAGTGCCGCGGCCGCTGTCTGTGCGCCTTCCACCGGACCAACGATCGCGCTGCCGTCGCTCCGCTCGCTGAAGCGCCCGATCTGCAGTCCGGTCTGCTGCGCCAAATCCTTCAGCGCCATATCCAAAGTCTGACGAGGAATGTTGAGTTGATACTGGCGGATCGCTGCATCCGCATGCTTTGTCTGCGCCAAGCAAGTCGTGCCGAGCAAAGCTGCTGCCAAGATCGTTGAGACCCGCATGATCTCGATCCCCCGCCGTTTGTTGGTATGTGGCTTGCGCCGCATATAGGACCGGCACGGGCGAGAATTTTGTCCCCCCTCTACATCAGCTTTTTTTCGCTGCGTCGACACGACGTCTCAATAGCGATCCCCGTCCGGACTGCGACGCGTGCTGATCGTAATGCTGCGATCTCCGTCCCGCTCCACGATCAAAGGCGTCACGGATTGCAGGAATGCGATGAACGCCTCCGGGTCCGCCGCATTGAATACGCCACTCACAGGTTTCGCCGCCAACTCCGAATCCACCACGCTCAGCTTGACACGGTTGTATCGATTGAATTCTTCGAGAGCCTGTTGCACGTCGTCATTCTGAAAGATCAGGCGACCCTGGGCCCAGGCCAGCGCACGCTGACTGTCGACTTCGCGAATAGACTCACGCCCGACGGTGCTCGCCACAGTCACCTGTTGATTTGCTGTCAGAAGGAGCTGCGACGAGCGCGATTCCGCTTGCCCGCGCGTCGAAGCGTTTGGCGGCGATTCAGGGCTCGACGATTCGGGGGGCCGCACCGCCACCTTGCCCTCCGCCACGGTAATCACGACGCCGTGCCCGCGCTGCTCGACCCCAAAGACCGTGCCAATTGCACGGACCTCCGTATCGCCTACTTGCACGGTAAACGGCCTGTCGGGACTTTTCGCCACATGGAAGAGCGCCCGGCCGCGCTCCAGGAGCACTCGTCGTGCTGAGTCGGTGTATTTCACTCGCAGCAGGGTCTCCGGATCCACTTGAAGCTGGCTGCCGTCAGCCAACACCACATCACGGCGCTCTCCGCGCTCGGTCTGTATGAGCTGGCCGCGTAGCTGCGGCAGCACGAGTGCGGTGGCGACAATCAGTGCAACGGTAGCCGCGAAGGCGAAGAGTCGCAGGCCATGCCCCACTCTGCTCGCTCGCGGTGGAGGCCCTTGCAAGGGCGACTCCGGTGACGGCGAAGTCGAGTTTCCCAGAGGCGGAAGCTGAATCACATCGTCCGCGTCGGTCTTCGGTCCCGTAGCGATGCGCGCCCATCCTGCGAAATGCGCGAGCGCGCCGTTGATCTGAGCGATGCGCAGCATCTCAGCCACGTGAATGTGCGATTCGCGCAGCCACTCGACGAATTGCTCACGTTCGGCGCGCTCCATCGTGCCGGCCTGCAGCCGCGAGAACCAGTCCGCCGCTTCGCTACCCGCTCGTCTTCTACGGTCATTCGCGTCCATGGTTCGAGACCTCTACCCTTTCGGGCTCAGTTCCTGCCGCAGCTTGTCGTAACTCTTTCTGAACTGCCGGGTGACGCTCCTCACCGATTCGTTCAGCTCTGCGGCAATCTCCGCGTACGATTTGTCTTTCTCGAAGAACAGCTTGAGCACCTGCCGCTGGTACGGCGTCAGCGTGTTGAGTGCCCGCTCGATTTCCTCCGCGGACTCGGTGCGCTCGAGCTCGCTTTCAGGCAACTCGAGATCGATGAGCTGCCCGAGCCACTTCTCATCGTGCACGTAGCGGTTGCGCGCGCGGATCGACCACTCCGTCGCCACGTTGGTCGCGACCTTGTAGAGGTATGCCTGCGGATGATCGACGAGCTCGGCCTTCTCGTAGCGCATGAGCCGCAAGAACACTTCCTGCGCCAGATCGTCCACGTCCGCCGCCGGGACACCTGCTCTGCTCAGCAAAAAACGGCGCAGGGGAAGCCGCCACTGGTGAAACCAGTCGGTCAACCGGCGCTTGGCGAATGCCGACATCATCGGGTGATGATAAGACCGGTGAGGGTGTCGATTTTGACCCCTCCCCCCACACAATATATTCGCGGGGCCATTCCACAGCTTCGCCCCCGCTGCGGTTGACAAGGGAGCCCACTCGGCTATATTTCGACAATCCTCGAATTGTCGGAACGTGAATGAAAGCCCCTCAAGTCGTTGCAGCGCTGGCCGCACTCGCTCACGAATATCGCTTGGCGGTCTACAGGATGCTGGTCGAAGCCGGGCCAGAGGGGCTGCCCGCGGGCACGATTTCCACGCGACTCAAAGTGCCACCGTCTTCCATGACTTTCCATTTGCAGGCGTTGCAGCGAGCCGGGCTCGTCACGCAACAGCGGATGAGCCGACAGATCATCTATGCAGCCGACTTCAGCGCGATGAACGAGCTCGTCGGCTATCTGACTGAGAACTGCTGTACGCAGAGCGCATCCGCGAGTTCCTGCGGTACGGACTACGTGCCGGCCAGCGACGCACCCCACAAACCCCGAAAGATCCGGAGAAGCGCATGAAACGCCTTCGCGTTCACGTCAGCGTCCACGACATCCAGCAAATCCGTTCGCTTCTATAGTGCCTTGTTCGCAGCGGAGCCCGTCGTGCTGAAGCACGACTATGCCAAGTGGATGCTCGAAGATCCGCGTAAGCAGCCCGGCGGAACTGGTGGAAACTGACGATGCCTGACCGACCTTACAACGTGCTGTTCCTATGCACCGGAAACTCCGCCCGCAGCATTCTGGGCGAGGCCATTCTCAATCGATGGGGCGCAGGCCGATTCCGCGGATTCAGCGCAGGCAGCCATCCGATGGGGACCGTGCATCCCATCGCGCTGAAACTGCTCGAGCGGCTGAAGTTTCCCATCGATGGCTTACGCAGCAAGAGCTGGGACGAGTTCACGCACGCGGGCGCTCCGCCGCTCGATTTCATCTTCACTGTCTGCGATAAGGCTGCAAGCGAGGTTTGTCCGATCTGGCCCGGACAGCCGATGAGCGCACATTGGGGACTTCCGGATCCAGCGGCAGTATGCGGCACCGACGCAGACAAGTGGCTGGCGTTTCGCTCTACGTTCAGCGCACTCGAACATCGAATCAAGGCATTTACCAGCCTGCCGATCGCTTCGCTCGATCGCCTGAAGCTCAAGCAACGGCTCGATGACATCGGGCAGACGCGCGACGCCTGAGCACCTGGGCCGTCGCGTCTGGGCAGAACGCGTCTGATCGTTGTTGCTCGCCGCTACAACTGCCCCAGCGTCGAGTCCCCCGCCACCGTCGCGTCCTGCGCCCCCGTCGAGTCCCGCGCCACCGTCGCGTCCTGCGCCGCCTTCGCCGCGACGAACGCCGGCCGCGCGCTCAGTCGCTCCCAATACGCTGAGATTTCCGGGCTGAACTTGTGCTCCAAATTCAGCGTCCGCGCGAACAGAAGCGTGTATCCAACGCACAGATCAGCCATCGTGAAACGCCTCGCGCACAGCCATTCGCGATCCGCGAGCGCGCGAGTGAGATGACGCAGCCGAGAGAGAAACCATTGCGTGTAATCGCCCACGGCTTGAGGCAGCCGACGCTCCTCAGGCTCCAGTCGCGAGTAGCGAAAAACAATCGCCAGCGGGAATGTCAGCGTCGCCTCGCTGCGATGGAGCCAATCGAGCCAAAGCGCATAGTCTGGCTCATCCACACCCACGGCCAGCGGCGTAGGCCCATAGCGTGTGGCGAGATACTGCGGAATCGCGGCGGACTCCGTCATCCGAACATCGCCGTCGATCAGCAGCGGGATCGTGCCGAGCGGATTTTGCTGAAGATAGTCGGGCTGATGAATACGAGGCGGGAAAGGCAAGACGTGCAATCGATACGGCAGCCGCATCTCTTCCAACGCCCACAGAGCGCGGAACGAGCGCGCGTCCACGCAGTGATAGAGCTCGATCAAATCAGCCTTTCCATCAACTTCTGAAACGCCGCGGCGGTCGCGGCAACGCTGGCAGCAGACACGCAACGTGCGTCGTCTTCCGCGACGTGATGATAGCGATGAATGCCGAACACGCCAGCCGCCGACGTGTAGCCCGCGGCGATGATCTCGGTAAGCTCGCCTGCCGACAATGCATAGCTCGAATAGGGAGCTTCCAATCCAAGATGGCCGGCGAATACCTCGCGCGCCAGCGGCAGCATGGCGGGGCTGATTGCTAGGAATCGCTGCGAATCGACGCTGGGCAGCGGTCGCCACTCACCAAGGGTCTCGTGCCAATCGCGCGCGGCGACGTTCGCGCCGAGATGCAACCAGAATTGAGTGTCCGCGGGCTTGGGGGTGAACGTCTTCAGCGCTTCCGATGCACCGAGATATTCGTATTCGTGTCCGGTGTTACACACGAACGCGAGATTGCGACTCTGCACCGACCGGCTCGCCCAGCGCGCTAGCCACAGCCACACAGCGATGCCGGGTCCGCGCTCGCCAGCGCACCCGTACCAGCCCGAGCGCGGCGTCGAAATGACCCACCAGCGCGGCTTGCCGCGATCGATGCGACCGACGAAGTTGAACGCGGGACGCCGTCCACCCTTGCCGCGAACGATCATCGTGGCCGGGGCGCGGCGCATCGCCGCGGCGAGAAACGGCTCGGCGTTCTCCGGCGCGAGCAGCGCCACGGGTCCAGCGAACATCGGAGCGCGCCCGTCGGCGTTGAGCGCGATGATCTTGCCCGTCGGGCCATTCGTGATGACGATTACCGCTTTCGCGCGCGCGGCGAACGCCGCGGCGATCGGCTCGCGGATCGGCTTTGCGAGCGCGGTCGACCAACGTCCGAACGGCAGATCGAGCAACGCGATCGCGCCGTCGAGCGACGCCTCTGCGTGACCGGTGCGATCGATGCGCACCAGTGGGCCCGTCGTTCCATCAGGCGCGGTCTGCACGACGATCGGCTGCGGCCACAGTGGCGCCTTCGCATCTCCGCACAGCAACTCACTACGCGCGGGCTCGAAGAATGGCGCGGCGATCTCCTGCCGCTCGATCTTGAAGCCCATGCTCTCGAGCTCCGCCGCGAGCCAATTACCGCAGGCGTTGTCCCCCTCCCCGCCCGCCTGCTTATTGCCGAAGCCGACATATTTTTCGAGATCGGCGGCGACTCCGGCTTGGAAATCGATAGGAAGCTTCGCAACCGCTGCAGCCATCGGAAGCGCGGTGGTGCCGACGAGAAACGCGCGCCTGTTAGTCCGCGCCATGATCTCTCCTTCCCAGCAACAGGACACTGACCAGCGATATCACACACGTCGCGCCCTGTCGATCCGCCGGCGCGCAGCTCGACTGCGGCCGGCAGCGACGTTTCGTGTGAGCTCACCAGCGATAAGAGACGCTGAGACCGTACGTGCGCGGCTTGTTGAAGCGCGCCGAGAGAGGATAGTTCGCCTGCGTGAACTTCAGCAGTTGCACCTCTTCATCCGTGAGGTTGCGCACGAACCCGGCGATCTGCAGGCTCTTGAAGTCGAGCCCCACCCGGGCACCGAAGATGTCGAAATCGGAGAGCGGGATGAAGGGTGTCGCGACGGTCACCGTGTCCTGCCCGCCGCCGCGCTGGCCCGAGTAGCTGACGTTGAGGAAGCCGTTGACGCTCTCGGTGATGGGCTGCCGATAGTTGACCACCGCGGAGAAGGTCCAATCGGGAATCTGCGCGACAGTGGAGCCCTCGATGGGCAGCCCCGTTACACCCGCGGGCACCTTGGCGAAGTGTGCTCTCTGCGTGGCGGCGCTGAGCGCGCTCGACAGCACGCCCGAACCCAAACGGAAGCGCGAGTCGAGCGAGGCCTCGACGCCGTGAGCATGAATGGTTCCGCCATTGACGTTGAAGAACTGCTGCCCCGTGCCGCAGATGTTCGTCGGTGTGCAGCCGTCGTTCAGGCTCGTGATCGCATCGTCGGTGCGCGACAGATAGCCCGACAGCCTCATGAAGATGTTCTGCGTCAGATTCGTCTTCACGCCCGCCTCGTAGCCGATCGTCTTCTCGTTGCCATAGGTGGCGACGAACGGATTCGGCGCGACAGGATTGAACGTGCCGTTGTTGACGCCGCCCGCACGATAGCCGGTGCCGACCTTCGCGTAGAGCAAGGTGTTCGTTTCGCCCGGGATCTTGTAGCTGCCCGTGATCGTCCATGCGGGCTCGTTCGCGCTGAACGTGTAGGTCGTGGGGATCTTGGTGAACGTCGTCGTGTAGAGCGCGGTGATTCCCTGCGTCGCCTTCTTGTAGTCGTGCGCGAAGCGCCCCTCGCCCACGAGCGTAAAATTCCCGAACGCATATTGAAGCGAGGCATATGCCGCGTACGACGAGATGCGCTGCTTGGTGCGACTGTCCGTGCCGTAGATCAACGGGAACGGCGTCGGGCAATTCAGCGAAGTGGGGAGCGGCTTCACGCAGACGGGGGCGCTGGGCGTGCCGCTGCAGAAGCTGGCCGCGAGCGTGAAGGGACACGGCGAAGAGGCGATCATCAACTCATAGTCGTCGTGCTGATAGAGTCCGTCGCCGCCCGCGATCCACGTCAGCTTGCCATCCATCGCTCTGCCGGTGAGGTGCAGATCCTGATAGGCGGTGTGGTCCTTCACGTCGGTCATCACCTGGCCGTAGGGCCAGATGCCGATCTCGCCTTGCTGGCGCATGCTGATCGCCGTCGCTTCATCGATGGCAGCCGCGTATTTCTGCGTCGAGCGCCAGTCCGTCGCCATCGTCGTCGATTCGAGCGTCACGGCGTCGCTCAGTTCGTAGCTCGCCATCAACATGCCGCGCTGGACTTTCTGCAGCATATCGTCGTTGCCGGTGTGCGGCAGGACGAAACGCGACTGCTGATAGCCGAGCGGAATCTGCGGATTCACGCCGCCGCCCGGCACGAGAAGGCTGTTCACGAACGTCGGCAGGTCGAGGTTCTGCGCGTCGAACAGTAGGGTCACATCGAGCGGGCCCGAGCGATAGCGAAGCTGACCGCGGCCGACCCAGCCGCTCGTGCTGTCGTAGTACTTGTCGTGATTGGGGTCGTAATAGAAGCCGCGCGTCTGGCCGTAGCGCTCCGCGCCGACACGCACGGCGACCTGATCGCTGAGAACGTGATTCACGATTCCGGCGATGCGATTCTGATCGAGGCCGAACGTGAACTCGTCACGCACATAGGCGCTGTTCTCGAACTGCGGTTTGGCGAGGATGATGTTCACCACGCCGAACTCGGAGTTGCGTCCGTAGAGCGCGCCCTGCGGGCCCTCGAGCACCTCGACCCGCTCGAGATCGAAATAGTCGAGCGTCTTGAAATTGCGTCCGCCCAGCGTGCTGCTCCCCGCATACGCGCCATTCACGAACAGGCCGACTCCGGAATCCGCGCCGGTGGCACGCTCCGTGCCCGAGCCGCGCACCGAGACTTCCGCGAGGTTCTCGCTCGCCACGTCGTTGAAGCGCACGCCGGGCACGGTGTTGAGCAGATCGCCGCTGCCCGCGACCGGTCCTTTGGCTTCGAGATCGTCCGCTGTCACCGCCGAAATCGTGCCCGGCACGTCGCGAATGCTCTCTTCGCGTCGACGCGCCGTGACGACGATTTCGCGCAGCTCGGTCGCCGAATCGGCTGATTCAGACGCCGTTGTGCTCGCGCTCTCAGCGATGACCGGCGGCGCGAGGACGAGCGCCAGGATTGATGTCGTGACAAGAGGCTTGAGCATGCTTCCCCCTTCAAACGGCGCGCGGTCTTGGTGCCGTCCCTAAGCGGCAGTGCCTCATCGATTGAGCGCCAATATCGACGAGATTGTACGACAATCCTGTTAAGATGCTGCCCCTGCAGAACGACAATGTCAACGCGATTGCACGACAATCGTGCTATCGTGACCCGCGGTCCGGCGCGCTCTCTGAGAGGTAACCACTTGACCCGCAAGAAGGAATCGACGGCCCGCGCGACGCCTGCCGTGCGCCCGCTCGACGCGCAGCACGACACCGCCGCGCGCGGCGTGCCCTCCGCGGAGGATCTCGCGGACGCGCTCCGCCATCAGATTCAGAAGAGCGAGCTCGCGCCGGGCGAATGGCTGCGCGAAGCGCGGCTCTGCACTGAGTTCGGCGTCGGCCGATCCACCGTGCGTCGCGCGCTGCGCATCCTCTCTGACGATGGTTTGATCGAGCTCGAAGAGAATCGCGGCGCGCGCGTCTCCGCGACCACCGCCGAGGAAGTGTTCGATCTCTATGAAGTGCGCGCGGCGCTCTACGGGCTCGCGGCACGCTTCGCGTGCCTGCGCGGCTCGGACGCGGCGATCCGCCACATGCTCGCGAACATCGATCGCTTGCTGAATTACGCAGCCACCAACGCGCCGGCCGAGCAGATCATCGAAGTCAGCGAAGCAATCTTCAGCGAGATGGCTGAGTTCGCGAGTCGCGACGCGCAGCGGATGATTGAGTCGGTCCGACGCAAGACGCGCTTCCACTTCTCGTACGTCGCGCTCGCATTGACTGCGAATAGCCCCGGCCCGTACGAGCACTGGCGCCGCGTGC
This sequence comes from Steroidobacteraceae bacterium, assembly GCA_035548535.1. Classification (GTDB taxonomy): domain Bacteria; phylum Pseudomonadota; class Gammaproteobacteria; order Steroidobacterales; family Steroidobacteraceae; genus JADGHX01. Next base: position 2,659 of record DASZSS010000132.1, on the reverse strand, counting down.
GCGCCGCGCTCGTCAGGCGCGATGCCGATGAGGCGAGCCAAGCCGCGCGCGACATCTTGTATTTCATGCAGGGTGCAGTCGCGCGATTCATGCTCGCGCACGGCTCACGCGCTCGCGAGCACAATTCCGTGCAGGCGCCACCGCTGGCCGCGCCCGCCTCAATCAAACGCCGCACTTCTCACCACCGGAGGTGACTATGGCCAATCGATCGCATCTCAAAGCCATGCTGATTGCCACTGTAATCGGCGGCATTGCCGTCTCTCCGATCGCAGTGACATCGCCCGTTGCCGCCGCGCCCAGCGAGCAATCGGCGGCGATGACCAATCTGCTCGACTATCTGCGCAATCACAACACGACTGGCTTCCTCGTCATTGAAGACGGCAAGGTGCTCGTCGAGAAGAACTGGCCCGCGCCGCAGAACGACCGGCAATTCTCGCTGTTCGTGTATGGGCGGACTAAAGAGGGTGCACTGCTCGAAGACGTCGCCTCACAACAGAAGAGCTTCGTGTCGGTGTTGATCGCCATCGCGATCGACAAAGGGCTGATCGATGTCGAGAAGCCCGTGTCTGCATATATCGGAACGGGCTGGTCGCACGCTTCGCCTGAGCAGGAAGCGAAGATCCGCGTCATCGACGTGCTCACGATGAGCTCCGGGCTCAACGACAAGTTCGGCTACGAAGCGCCGGCGGGCACGGTCTTCTACTACAACACACCCGTCTACGCGATCAGCAAACGCATCCTTGCAGCCGCCGCGCATGAATCTCTCGACACCATCACGCACGATTGGCTCACGGCTCCCCTGGGAATGAACGACACCGCGTGGCGCAAGCGTCCCGCAGCGCTCGCATCCGTGGGTAACGACACCGGCCTCGTCACGACGCCGCGTGACACCGCGCTGTTCGGTTTGATGGTGCTCCATGGTGGCCTCGCGAAGGACGGCAAGCGCATCGTGTCCGAGACGAATCTCGAGGCGATGTTCACGCCGTCGGCAACCAATCCCGCGTATGGGCGTCTGTGGTGGCTGAACGGCAGCGCTTACACGATGCGTGCGCTGGCCGGGCGCAAGGAAGGTCCGCTGATTGCCGCGGCTCCCGCCGATACCGTCGCTGCGCTCGGAGCCTTCGACCGGCGTCTCTATATCGTGCCGAGTCGGAAGCTGGTGGTCGTGCGCACCGGCGCGGCCGCGGGAGACAAGGAGTTCGATGAGCAACTCTGGACGCGTCTTCGCAAAGTGATCGGCTGATACGCAACGCAGACGAGAAGCATCGAAGGGGGACTCATGGAGATCACGAAACGCATGGCCGCATTGTGCTTGGGCGCATTGAGCGCCACCGCTGCGGCGGCATCTGTCACCGAGCCGATCGTGCGTGCGCCGGCCGGTGCGGTTCGCGGCGCGCTCATCGACGGTCAACTCGTTTTCAAGGGCATTCCCTATGCACTGCCGCCGGTGGGCGAGCGGCGCTGGAAGCCGCCCGCGCCGCTGCCGGACTGGCACGACGTCCGCGACGCGACCCACTTCGGGCCCGCCTGCCAGCAACCCTCCGCTCCGCCCGGCAGCATCTACGCGGAGATCTATCCGGCGATGAGCGAGGATTGCCTCTCGCTCAACATCTGGGCACCGGTCGGAGCGAAGGACGCGCCTGTATTCGTGTGGATACATGGCGGCAATCTCGTTCGCGGCTCCTCACAGCAAGCGATGTTCGATGGCGGCCAGCTCGCCAAGCGCGGCATCGTCGTGGTCTCTATCAATTATCGGCTCGGCGTGTTCGGCTACTTCGCGCATCGCGAGCTCAGCGCCGAATCGCCCGAAGGTGTGTCGGGCAATTACGGGTTGCTGGATCAGATCGCCGCCCTGCAGTGGGTGAAGCGAAACATCAGTGCCTTCGGCGGCGACGCCGCGAATGTCACGATTGCGGGCGAGTCCGCAGGCGGGCTCGCGATCCTGCACTTGCTGGCCGCGCCGCGTGCGCACGGCCTCTATGAGAAGGCGATCGTGCAGAGCGCTTCGCTCATGAACATCCCGGATCTGAAGCGCGCGATGTTTGGTCTGCCTTCGGCCGAGGCTATTGGCGACCACGTCGTCGCCGCGGCGGGAATGAAGAGTGTCGCCGCTCTGCGCGCGCTCGATGCCCCTGCTCTCACCGCCGTCGCTCAACAGGCGCGTTTCGCGGCGACTGCGGTGGTCGATGGGCGCGTGCTGCCGCGTCAGCTCGTCGAGACGTTCGATCGCGGTGAGCAGGCGCGCGTCCCGCTCATGACGGGATTCACGAGCGGCGAAATTCGTACGATGCGCACGATACTGAATCCGCCGCCGCCCGACGGCACGCAAATCAGTCCCGCCGACTATGTAGCGGCGATCCGCAAGAACTACCGCGAGCTCGCGGACACGTTCCTAGAGCTCTATCCCGCGACGAACATCGAGGAGAGCATCCTCGCGGCCGTGCGCGATGGCTTTTTCGCATGGACGTCGCAGCGACTCGTGCGCAATCAGGCGGCGCTCGGCGTGCCGACCTATCTCTATTACTTCGACCATGGGTACCCCGCCGCCGATGACGCCGGTATGCACGCATTCCATGCATCCGAAGTGCCCTACATGTTCGGCACCATCCATCGAACGACGGCGCTGTGGCCCAAGATTCCGGACACTCGCGTCGAACGC
>DASZSS010000131.1:0-6700 GCA_035548535.1 Steroidobacteraceae bacterium | reverse complement strand
TCGACGCAGGGCTGGCTCGAGGCGCCGACGATGGGCTCGCTGCGCACGCAGATGCTGAAGAAGCTGCGCGCCGCGGATCGATATGGCCGCTTCCACGCGTACTACCCGCACATCCCCGGCTTGCCCGAGGGGCAGTGCTGCGATCTGCATTCGAAGCTGCTGATCGTCGACGACGAGTATCTGCGCATCGGCTCGGCGAATTTCTCGAACCGCTCGATGGGGCTCGATACCGAGTGCGACATGGCGATCGAAGCCCGCGGCGATGCGCGCATCGCCGCCGCGATCCACCAATTCCGCAACGTGTTGCTGGGCGAGCATCTCGCGGTGCCACCGGCGCAGGTGGAGCAGGCGCTGCAAGAGGCGGGCAGCGTGCACGGCGCGATCGCGAAGCTCGCGAGCGAGGAGCGCTCGCTGCGCTCATACGAGCAGCTCGACGATGTCCCCGACGCGCTCATCGCCGTCGCAAGCGTCGCGGATCCCGAGAAGCCCGTCTCGCTCGAGACGCTGATCGAGCAGTTCTCGCCCGAAATGACGATCCGCCACGCGCACTCCGCTTGGGTGCTGCCGGCGGTGCTCCTCGGGCTCGCCGCCGTTCTCGCGGTGCTCTGGCAATGGACGCCGCTCGCGCAGTGGACCAACTCTGAGCGGATCATCGAGTGGGCCACTGACTTCGCGCACATGCCTTGGGCGCCGGTGTTGATCGTGCTCGCGTACACGCCTGCGAGCATCGTGATGTTTCCGCGGCCCCTCGTGACCTTGCTGGCCGTCGCGGCCTTCGGCGCGTGGCATGGGTTTCTTTACGCGTTCTGCGGGATCATCGTCGCGGCGATGGCGACCTACGCGCTCGGCCAGCGCCTCGATCGTCAGGGCGTGCGGCGCATCGCGCGCGGCAAGCTCAATCGGCTCACGCAGGTGATGCGCAAGCGCGGCTTGCTGGCGATGACGGCGATTCGCCTCGTTCCGCTCGCGCCGTTCGCGGTCGTGAACATGATGGCGGGGGCGATCCGCATACAGCCGACGCACTTCGTCGCGGGCACCGCGTTCGGCATTCTGCCGGGCACGCTCACCGCGACCGTGTTCGGCGATCAGTTGTTCGCCGCGTTGCGCGACCCACGGCTCGTCGATCCGCTCGCTATCGCCGCGATCGTCGCGCTCGGCGCGTTGCTCGCCACGTCCACGTGGTACGTGAGGCGCTGGCTCTTCGCCGACAGCCCAGACTCCCATGGCAACCGCGCCCGACCAATCGATTGACGGGGGCCGCGCCGCACCGACTTCGCTCGAGTACGGACCGCTTCGCATCGCGTCCTACAACATCCATCGGTGCAAGGGCACCGATGGCAAGCGCGACGTCGAGCGCGTCGCGCAGGTCATCCAGGAGCTCGACTGCGACACCATTGGTCTGCAGGAGGTCGACAGTCGCGGCGGTGCGGGCACGGATTCGCGGCAGCTCGAATACCTGACGGCCGCCACCGGCATGCAGGCAGTCGCGGGCACGACGATCATTCGGCACGACCGCGACTACGGCAACGCGCTGCTCACGCGGCGCAAGATTCTCGCGGTTCGGCGGCACGATCTGAGCTTTCGACGCTTCGAGCCGCGCGGCGCGCTGGAAGTGGACCTCGACGTCGCCGGCGCGATGGTCCGCGTGTTCGTGATGCACCTCGGGCTCCTGCCGTACGAGCGGCGATATCAGATGCGCAAGGTTCTCGCGCTGCTGCGCGCGATGGCGCTCGATCAGCCCGTGGTCGTGCTGGGCGACGTCAACGAGTGGCTGCCGATCGGCCGGCCGTTGCGCTGGCTGCACGGCTTGATGGGCAAGCCGCCGCAGCTCCGCACGTTTCCGGTTTGGGCGCCGCTGTTCGCGCTCGATCGCGTGTGGGTGCGCCCGGTCGGCTCGCTGCTCGATTTCAGCGTCCATCGCACCACGCTGTCGCGGCGCGCCTCCGACCACTATCCGGTTAAGGCCGTCGTCGCGCCTGAAGCCGTGCCGTTGCGTGAGCGGCTGCCGCCATGATCCCGACGCTCTGGGCCGCGTGGCATCTCATCAAGGATTCCGTGCTCGAGTGGAACAATGACCGCGCCTCGCGCAAGGGTGCGGCGCTCGCGTTTTACACCGTGTTCTCGCTGGCGCCGATCCTGATCGTCGCCATCGCTATCGCGGGTCTCTTCTTCGGCGAGGAGGCCGCGCGCGGCGAGATCTACGCGCAGATGAGCGACCTCATCGGCTCGCAGGGAGCGCAGGCCATTCAGGCCATGATCCACAATGCGAGCCGCCCCGGCGCCGGCGCGTTCGCGACCTTGGTCGGCGTCGTGACGCTCATCGTCGGCGCGACGACCGCGCTCGCCGAGCTGAAGGACGGACTCGATCAGATCTGGGAAGTCCCGCCCGAGCGCACCAGCGGATTCTGGTACTTCGTGCGCAAGCGGCTCCTGTCCATCGGGTTGATCCTGTCGATCGGGTTCCTGCTGCTCGTCTCGCTCGTCTTCAGTGCCATCGTCGCGGCGCTCGCCAAGCGCTGGGGACCGAACGATTCGACCGGCGCGCTGCTGCAAGGGGCGAATTTCGTGTGCGCGTTCATCCTCGTGACGCTGCTCTTCGCGATGATCTACAAGATCCTGCCGGCCACGCGCATCGCGTGGCGCGACGTGCTGATCGGGTCCGTCGTCACCGCGGCGCTCTTCAGCATCGGCAAGTTCGCGATCGGCCTCTATCTCGGCAACAGCGCCATCACGTCGAGTTACGGCGCCGCGGGCTCGGTGATCCTCGTGCTCGTCTGGGTCTACTACTCGGCGCAGATCTTTCTGCTGGGCGCGGAGTTCACGAAGGTGTACGCCCATCGTTACGGCTCGCGGCGCGGGCTGCCCACGCCGCACGCCAGCTCAGCGCCGCATGAACCCGCGGCGCGGATGAAATAGACTCGCGCGCGACGCGTCTGGTGTCGTCACCTAGAAGAGCCGCTATGAGCCCGCCGATCATTGCCCGAGCTCGGTCCGCCGCACGAGTCGCACAGGCTGTCGCAGCGCTCGCGCTGTCCGCAGGGACCGCGCTGGTGTGTGCCGCGGAGAGCGGCATCGCGCCGCCGCCGCGCATGCAGCCCGCGCAGGACCGGCCGTTGCAGGAGCTGCCGTACTCGCCGAGTCTCGACGTGAGTGCGATGGACCGGTCCGTCGACCCGTGCGACGACCTGTACCTCTACGCGTGTGGCGGCTGGCTCCGGAACAATCCGATTCCGCCGGATCAGAACCGCTGGGACGTCTACTCGAAGCTCTCCTACAACAATCAGCGCTACCTCTGGGGCATTCTCGAGGACGCCGCCAAGTCCATCGAGAACCGCACGCCGACGCAGCAGAAGATCGGCGATTACTTCGCGGCGTGCATGGATACGGATGCGGTCGAGAAGGCGGGCATCGCGCCGCTCAAGGACGATCTGCGGCGCATCGAAGCGCTGCGGGATCGCAAGGCGCTCGCGCCGCTGCTGGGCGACCTGCACCTGCGCATCGCGAGCTCCGGTCTCTTCTTCGGCAGCGGGGTGGAGCAGGATGCGCGGGACGCGAGCAAGCAGATCGCGTTCATCGACGCCGGCGGACTCGGGCTGCCGGATCGCGACTATTACCTGAAGACCGATCCGAAGTCGGTGGAGACGCGCGAGCGCTACCTCGAACACATCACCATGATGTTCAAGCTGCTCGGCGAGCCGACTCCGACGGCGCAGGCGGATGCCGCGACGGTGATGCGCATCGAGACCGCGCTCGCGAAGGCGTCGCTCTCGAAGGTCGAGCGGCGCGATCCGTACAAGATCTACCACCGCGAGACGCTCGCCTCGCTGCCGAAGATCGCGCCGGGCTTCGACTGGCCGGCGTACTTCAAGGCGGTGAGCATGAGCCCGCGGCCGTGGCTCAACGTCACGGAGCCTGCGTTCTTCAAAGAGCTGAGCGCGCGGCTCACGCACGAGAGCCTGCCGAATCTGAAGACGTATCTGCGATGGGCGCTGCTCGCGGCGTCCGCGCCGTACCTCTCCTCGCCGTTCGTCAACGAGAGCTTCGCGTTCAATCGCAAGTACATGCGCGGAGTCGAGCAGGATCGCCCGCGCTGGCGGAAGTGCGTGGCCTGGGTGGATCGCGATCTCGGGGACGCGCTCGGCCGCGAGTACGTCGCGCGCACGTTCCCGGCGGTCACGAAGGAGAAGGCGGTCACGATGACGCGGCAGATCGAAGAGGCGATGAAGGCGCGCATCGAACAGCTCGACTGGATGACGCCGCAGACCATGGCGCAGGCGCTCGCGAAGCTCGCGAAGGTGCGCAACAAGGTGGGCTATCCCGACCTCTGGCGCGACTACTCGACGCTCACGATCGAGCGCTCGAATTTCTTCGGCAACGTCACCCGCGCGATCCGATTCGAGTCGCTGCGTCAGGCCGCCAAGATCGGCAAGCCGGTGGATCGCGGCGAGTGGCGGATGAGCGCGCCGACGGTGAACGCGTACTACGACCCGGCGATGAACGACGTGAACTTCCCGGCCGGCGTGCTGATGCCGCCGCTCTACGACGCGAAGCTCGACGATGCGCCGAACTACGGCGATACGGGCGGCACCATCGGGCACGAGCTGACGCACGCCTTCGACGACGAGGGGCGTCAGTTCGACGGCGACGGCAATCTGCGCGACTGGTGGACCAAGGAAGACGCGGAGAAATTCGAGCAGCGCGCGCAGTGCATCCGCGACCAGTACTCGCAGTACACGATCGTCGACGACGTGAAGATCAACGGGGCGCTGACCTCGGGCGAGGATATCGCCGATCTCGGCGGGGAGCTGCTCGCGTGGATGGCGTGGCAGGAGCAGACGAAGACGATGCGGCTCGCCGAGCGCGACGGGCTGACGCCGGCGCAGCGCTTCTTCGTCGGCTTCGCGCAGTGGGCGTGCACGAACGAGCGGCCGGAGAACATGCGCGTCAACGCAGTCGTCGATCCGCATTCACCGCCCCAATATCGCATCAACGGCGTGGTGGCGAACATGCCGGAGTTCGCGCAGGCTTTTAATTGCCCGGCCGGCAAGAAGCTCGTGAAGCGGCCGGAAGACCTGTGCAAGGTGTGGTAAGCGGGCCCGCGCGCCCAGGCGGCCACACGGTTCCGAACCAAGCGCGTAGCAGCTCAGCGCGGTATGCCGGTCGGAGCCCAGAGCGCCGGGCTCCGGGCTTCACGCCCGTGATCCGGCCGGTGGCGCGCAGACGTGGTCAAGCTGACGCAACGGCCGGCTGCGCGGGGCAGGCCGGCCGCAAGGATCTTCGCAGCGGGCGAGCGAACGACTACAGGATGTAGCGGCTCAGGTCCTCGTCCTTGACCAGATTGCCGAGGTGCTCGTCCACGTACTTGGCATCGATGGTCACGGTCGAGCCCTTCTGCTCGGTGGCTTCGTACGACACGCTCTCGAGCAGGCGCTCCATCACCGTGTGCAGGCGGCGCGCGCCGATGTTTTCCGTGCGCTCATTGACCTGATACGCGATCTCGGCGATGCGCTGCACGCCGCTCGCGTCGAACTTCACCTCCACGCCCTCGGTGGCCATCAGCGCCCGGTACTGCGTCGTGAGCGAGGCATCGGGCTCCGTCAGGATGCGGATGAAATCGTTCACCTTCAGCGAATCGAGCTCGACGCGGATCGGCAGGCGTCCCTGCAGCTCCGGAATCAGGTCGGACGGCTTCGAGAGACTGAACGCGCCCGAGGCGATGAACAGCACGTGATCCGTCTTCACCGGCCCGTACTTCGTCGAGACCGTCGAGCCCTCGACGAGCGGGAGCAGGTCCCGCTGCACGCCTTCGCGCGAGACGTCCGCGCCGAGCGTCTCCTGCCGACGCGTGACCTTGTCGATCTCGTCGATGAACACGATGCCGTTCTGCTCGGCGTTCTGCAGCGCTTTGACCTTCAGCTCGTCCTCGTTGATGAGCTTCGCCGCTTCCTCGTCGATCAGGAGCTTGCTGGCCTCTTTGACCTTCAGCTTGCGCGTGCGCGTCTTCTGCCCGCCGAGATTGGCGAACATCGACTGGAGCTGCTGCTGCATCTCTTCCATTCCGGGCGGCGCCATGATCTCGACGCCCATCGGCAGCGCGCGCAGCTCCACCTCGATCTCACGCTCGTCGAGCTGACCTTCGCGCAGCATCTTGCGCATCTTCTGCCGCGTTTCGCCGTCGCGGGGCGTGAGCGGCTCGTCGGTGGAGAAGCCCATGCGCCGCGGCTGCGGCAGCAGCGCGTCGAGCACGCGCTCCTCGGCCGCATCGGCCGCGCGCATCCGCACCTTCTCCATCTCCTGCTCGCGCGTCATCTTGACCGAGATGTCGACCAGCTCCTTGACGATGGAGTCGACGTCGCGCCCGACGTAGCCGACCTCGGTGAACTTGGTCGCCTCCACCTTCACGAACGGCGCATTCGCGAGCTTCGCGAGGCGCCGCGCGATCTCGGTCTTGCCGACGCCGGTCGGGCCGATCATGAGGATGTTCTTCGGCGTGATTTCCTGCCGCAGAGGCTCATCGACCTGCATGCGCCGCCAGCGATTGCGCAGCGCGATGGCGACCGCGCGCTTGGCGGCCTGCTGGCCGATGATGTGCTTGTCGAGCTCTTGAACGATTTCGCGAGGAGTCAGTGCCGGTGTCATTTACTTGAGCTCATCGATGACGAGATTGCGATTGGTGTAGATGCAGATGTCCGCGGCGATG
>DASZSS010000130.1:0-5982 GCA_035548535.1 Steroidobacteraceae bacterium | reverse complement strand
AGGGCAGCGTGTTGAGCACCTGCCCGATGTTCGTCGCGCCGAGGTTCTCGAAACGCTCGGCGTTGACCACGGTGACGGGGGTCGGCGCGGTGATCCCATCCCGCACGATGCGGGATCCGGTCACGGTGACCTCTTCGAGCGCACCGGCCTCGTCCTGGGCGCGCGCGGTGTAGGCGATGAGGCCCCCAGCCGCACAGACAATCGGAATGAGGAGCGACGAGCGGTCGCGCAGCGTCGATCGGGCCACGGTTCTTTACCCCCTCTGCAGTCGCCGGTTCTGTGTTACGTTCGGCGAAGGCTAGAGGCACGCGAATGCGAGGGGTAGGTGCGTTCTCTGGAAAGCCCTGTTCCACAATTGGACCTGAACCTGCTGATGCTCTTCCTCGAGATCGTCAATGCGGGCAGCATCAGTCAGGCGGCCACCAGGCTCGCCACGCCCAAGGCGACTCTCAGCCGCAAGCTGCGCCAGCTCGAACAGCAAGTGGGGGCGGTGCTGCTGAAACGCGGACCGCACCGGCTCGAGCTCACCGAGATCGGCCAGGCGCTGTTGCAGCATTGCCAGCGCATCGCCGCCGAGGCGGCGGATGCGAGCGTCGTCGCGTCCGAGATGCAGTCGCAGCTGCGCGGCACGATGCGCATCTGCATTCCGTTCGGGCTCGCCAGCACCTGGATCAGTGCCGCGCTCGCGCGCTTCGCGCTGGAGTATCCCGACGTGCGGCTCACGATCCACGTCACGAACAGCTGGGTGGACGTGAGCGAAGAGCCCTACGATGTCGCCATCTATATCGGGCGCGTCCGCAACGAGCACTTGCCCGTGCGGCGGTTGGCCGAGCTGCCGCGCGGCATCTACGCGAGCCCGAAGTATTGCGAGCGACGCGGTAGCCCGAAGCGTCCCGAAGAGTTGCTTCAGCACGATTGCATCGCCTTGGAGAGCCAGCTGCAGGACAAGCTCTGGACCTTCGACGCTCCCGACGGCGGTCGCAGCGTGACCGTGACGCCGCGCATGACGGTGAGCGACATCATTGCCGCGCGCGAGATGGCCGTGGCCGGCATTGGCTTTGCGATGCTGACGCATGCCGTGTGCGAGAGCGAGGTGCAGAGCGGACGTCTCGTGCGCGTGCTGCCCGACTGGCACATCCCGCCCGTCGCGATCTCGGCGACCTTTCTCGAGCGGCGTCACATGCCGCTCCGCATTCGGGCATTCATCGACATGCTGGCGCAAGCCATCGACATGCACTGATCCGAGACGCCCCGTTCCGCCGGCGCGCTCTTTCGCGCATCCGAATGCTCGCTAGGATGCGCGCATGGCGCACACGGGAGATTCTGTGGGTTTCGAGCTCATCATGCGTCCGGGCGTCCATCCCGAGCGCGTCGTCGGCAAGAAAGTACCGCCGCCGCCGGTGCATTCGGTGGTCCGTGAGAGCGGCTTGATCATCGAGCGGAACGCCTCCGTGCGACTGCGCGATGGTGTGCGCATTTACGTGGACATCTATCGTCCCGCGGACGCGGCCGGAGACTTGCCGGCGTTGCTGGGCTGGAGTCCCTACGGCAAGCACAACACCTCGGATCGACTCGCCTGGCCCGAAGCGGGCGTCGCGCCCGGCTGGATGTCTGTCTACACGGCGTTCGAAGCGCCGGACCCCTTGTACTGGTGCCCGCGCGGCTATGCGATCGTGTATCCCGACCCGCGCGGCGCGTGGTATTCGGAAGGCGAGCTGCGTCACGGCGGGATGGGCGAGGCCGAGGACTGCTTCGACCTCATCCAGTGGATCGCCGAGCAGCCGTGGAGCAACGGCAAGGTCGGCATGACCGGCGTGTCGTATCTCACCGCGATTCAGTGGCAGGTCGCGCCGCTTGCGCCGCCGGCGCTCGCGGCCATCAATCCGTTCGAAGGGTTCAGCGACTGGTATCGCGAGTTCGCCTATCACGGCGGCATTCCGGAAACGTCGTTCCTCGTGCGCGGCACGGGGAATCTGCAATGGTCGACGACGCGCACCGAGGACACGCTGGCCAATGCGCTCGCGCATCCGCTCTACGACGCCTATTGGGCGAGCAAAGAGTGTGAGCTCGAGGCGATCGAGGTACCGGCGTACGTCGTGGCGAGCTGGTCGGACCAAGGGCTGCATACGCGCGGCACGCTCGAGGCGTACAAGCGCATGCGGTCGCGACAGAAGTGGCTCGAGGTGCATGGGCGCAAGAAGTGGCACTACTACTACGAGCCGTCGAACGTCGAGCGCCAGCGAGCGTTTTTCGACCACTTCTTGAAAGCGCCGGGGACCGTGGTGCCGGCGTGGCCGAAGGTGCTGATCGAAGTGCGCGAGCGTGCAAACGTCGGCGAGATGCGGGCGGAGAAGGAGTGGCCGCTGGCGCGGACGGAGTACCGCAAGCTCTACTTGGACGCGAAGGAGGGTGCATTGCGCGACGCGCCCGTCGCGGCGCCGAGCGACGTTCGCTACGACGCGCAGACCGGCAGCGCGACGTTCGATTATGTGTTCGCGCAGGACACCGAGCTGACGGGGCACATGAAGCTGCACCTGAATGTCGAGGCGGTCGGCGCCGACGACATGGACCTGTTCGTCGCCATTCAGAAGGTGGACGCACACGGAGCGCTGGTGCCTTTCGTGTTTTACGCGCTCCTCGAGAATGGGCCGGTGGCGCTCGGCTGGTTACGCGCGAGTCATCGCGAGTTGGACGCGGCGCGCTCGACGCCGCAGCAGCCGGTGCACACGCATCTGCGTGAGGAGTTGCTGAAGCCGGGCGAACGCGTTCCGGTCGATATCGAGATCTGGCCGTCGTCGACGCTCTTTCGGGCCGGCGAGCGGCTGCGCGTCGTCGTTCAGGGTCGCGACGTGTATCAGGAGGGCCTGCCGAATGCGCCGTTTGCACGCCACGAAAGGACGCGCAACCGCGGCACGCACGTGATTCACACCGGCGGTGCCGACGCGACGGCTTCGCATTTGCTCGTTCCGATCATTCCGTCACGCGAGTCATGCTGACCGAAGCCGACTTCCGCTCCTACATTGCGGCCTTCAACCGTAACGACGCCCCGGGCTACTCCCACTTCTATGCGGACGACGTGCACTTCGTCGGCCGCGCTGCCGAGCTCCATGGTCGCGATGCGATCGTCGAGTTCTATCGCGGCGTCAAGCGGCGCCTGCGGGAGACGCTGACGGTTCACGGCGTCATCGCGACGAAGCACGCGCTCGTCGCCGACGTCGAGACCGAGCTGCACGCCCTCGAGGACTGGCCGGACTTCCCGACGGGCGCGTTCAAGCGCGGCGACACGCGTCGCTCGCAGAACGTCATCTGGTACGACGTGGCGGGCGACCAGTTCACGCGCATCCGCGCCGCGCGCTATCGCATCCTGGAACCCGGCGAGATCGCACCGGACACGGTGGCGAAGCCGGACGCCGGCATGACCTCCGAACGCTTCGCGGCGTACATCGATGCGTTCAATCGCGACGATTACGCCGGCTTCGGCGACTTCTATCATGACGATGTCACGCTCGTGATCGCGGGCAAGCGCGAGCTGCGAGGCCGGCAGGCCATCTGCGACTTCTATCGCGGTGTGAAGGCGACGACGCGCCGGACGATCCAGATCAACAACGTCGCGACGGTCGGCAATCAGCTCGCCGCGGAGCTGCAGTCGGAATTCGAGGCGCTGGAGGATTTGCCGGATTTCACCGCGGGGCCCATGAAGAAGGGCGGGCGGCTGTTCATCAATACGGTGGTGCTCTACGAGCTGCGCGACGGCAAGTTCGTGCGCATTCGCTCGGGGGAGCTGCGCAAGATCAGCCGACCGTGACAGGCGACCGGCAGGTGTTGGTTTGCCCCTGCGGTGTGTGTCTCAGGTGTTGAGCCAGGCGGATTCCCCGGCTGCGGGTCACGTCCGGTATTGACGCGACGAGCAGCGCGGGGTCGCGCACTACATAGTGCCGAGCGCACTCTGCGCGGTCGTAGCGGTGCGACCGGCGCCGCGCACGAGATCCAGCAATTCTCGCGGCTGGGCAGGCACGGCATCTCCACGCCACGCGACGTGCTGATCCGGTCTGCTCAGAAGCAACTTGTGCCGGTAGAGCGGCGTTGCTTCCTGCGAGCGAACATCGAGCACCGCGAGCGGCAGGCCGCACTCCGACGCCGCGCGCGTCAACGGGGATACATCGACTGATGGGTCGAACCGAAGCAGCGTGTAGTCCGGTCCCATCGCGTCGTAGAGCGATCGGCCATCTGCGAGCCAGATGTGCGGCGTTCGGCAGCCCGGCACGGTTGAAGGCGTGTAGTCGTGCATCGTGTAGCGCGGCGGTGCCTCATCGTCGTACGCAATGATCGGCGAGCCCTCGTAGAAGTATCCGTAGTTGAGCCCCGCGCACGCGAACTGCTGAACGTTCAGCTCGTAGGCCGCCTTGCCCACCCGAGCGCGCGCCGCTGCACCGGCAGGCGTGTCCTCCTCGATCTCGGGCGGCAGGTGAGTGCGCTCGCGAATGGCGCCTTCGGCGTGCTTCATCGCGAACCGCGACACCTGATCCGTGATCGGCAGCCGCTCCCGCTGATACGCATCCAGGATTGCTTCAGGCGCCCATCCTTTCAGGTGTGCGGCCAGTTGCCACGACAGGTTCATGGCGTCGGCGATCCCGGCGTTCATGCCGTAGCCCGCGTAGGGCACCCACAGGTGCGCGGCATCCCCGCAAATGAAGACGCGCCGCTCGCGCAGGCGATTCGCGACGAGGCGGCGGCCGATCCAATCCTCCTTCGCGAGCAACTCGTACTGGAAGTCGCTGCCGACGCCGAGCAGCGTGCGAATGCAGCGATCGCGGTCGACCGCTTCGAAGCCTTGCTCGTGCGGCAGGAGATAGTTGTGGATCAGCCATGTCTCGCGGCCGTCGATCGCGATGAGATTGCCGGCGCGCTCGGGGTTGTACAGATAGCTCATCCACGCGGGCGGCGGCGTGATCAGCGCCAGGAGTGCCGGCGCACGGATGTAGCTCGACTGCACGCGCTGGATGACCTCGTCGCCCGCGAGTCGGGCGCCCATTTGCCGGCGCACGCCGGAACGCCCGCCGTCGCAGCCGACGAGATATCGACAGTCGAGCGTGAAGGCGCTGCCGGAGTCGAGATCGGTAGCCCTCACGTGCACGCCGTCCGGGGTTTGCTCGAAGGCGTCGGCGCGCGCGCGATTGATGAGCGTGATCTTCGCCATCTGCTTCGCATGGCGGAAGAGAATGGGCTCGAAGAAGATCTGATTGATCCGATGCGCGGGCTCGGGCGTCGGCCAGAAGGTGTCCGGGCCGGACTTCGAGCTGTAGCGGTCGCGCCGGCAAGGGATCGGGATGCGCGTGAGCTCGTAACCGGTAGCGCGCGTGCGAAACACGACGTCGTTCGGATAATCGTGCGGCAAGCCGGCGTCGCGAATCTCGCGGACGACGCCGAGGCGGCGGAAGATCTCCATCGTGCGCGAGGAGATGTGATTGCACTTCACGCTCGGCGGCTCGGCGGAATAGCGCTGCTCGATGACGGCGACATCGATGCCGCGCCAGGCGAGATCGATCGCGAGACATAGGCCGACGGGGCCGCCGCCGACGATGCCGACGGATGCGGAAAGGCGCTTCTTCATGCAGGGAGAATAGCGCGAGAGCGTGCATGACGCCGTCATCGAGCTTCAGGCCGCCATCATTGAGACATCCGGCCTCGCCGACCCGGCGCCGATCGTGCAGAGGTTTCTGTCGGACCCTAGGCTGGAAGGACTCTATCGTCTCGAGGCTTGCCGACCCCGCTCCGGCACGTGAGCCCATCGGCCCGTTGCCGAATCCGCGTGACGCGCTTCAGCGCGCGCGACGAGCTTGCCGTTCACGATCGCGACGACTGAGCTCAGTTCGCCCGCGCGTCGTGCGGCTCCGACTCGCTGGCTATGGATTGCGTCACCTGGGCCATCGTTTCCGCGGGCGCGTCGATGAATGTCGCGCGCAACCGGCCCTGCGAATCGAG
>DASZSS010000129.1:0-1790 GCA_035548535.1 Steroidobacteraceae bacterium | reverse complement strand
CTACTTGCGGCGCGCTGCGAGTCCCTCGGCGCCGCCGAATCGTGCTCAGGGTGCGGCTGGATAGCTTGCCAGGACGGGACCGAGCGCGTCCTTCAGGGGACCGAGCCATGGCTCGTAATGCCGCCACTGCTCGAGACCTTCGCGATAAATCGGCGTGCGCACCTGCTCCGAGCTCGCCGTGCGCACGGCCCGCTCGTTCTCGTAGAAACGCAGGCAGGCGTCCTCGAACGGGAGGTGGCAATAAGCCAACAGCCGCCGCACCTCACCCTCGGTGTCCGCGACCATGTTTTCGTAGTGAATACGGTGGACCCGCCCGGGCAGCACCGCATCGATATGCGCCATGAGCTCGACGTAATCGCGGTAGTAGCGTCCGAGGTGCGTGAGATCGTAGGTGTAGTGCTGGCCGCGCGCGAAGTGCTGCTTGAAGCAGGAGAAGCCCGCGGCCAGAGGATGGCGGCGCGCATCGATGATCTTCGCGTTCGGCAGGATCAGATGGATGAGCCCGACATGCGCGAAGTTGTTCGGCATCTTGTCGATGAAGAGCGGGGCCGCGGTCTTGCGCTGGATGCGCGTGCGCTCGAGATATTCCTCACCCAACGCATGAAAATCTTTCAGGTCGAGCGTGGCGAGCACTTCCGGGTAGCGCGATTCCTGCGAGCGCAGCTTCTTGCCGGCGAGGCGGCTCGCCAGCATCCCGATGTCGGGCAGCTCCTGCGTGCCCTCCACCGCCGAGTGACTCGCGAGAATCTGCTCGATGAGCGTGGATCCCGAGCGCGGCAGCCCGACGATGAAGATCGGATCGGGCGCGGGGTCCCCGGCGCCGCCGCGAGCGGCCAGCAGCTCCGCGGTGAGCACCGCTTTCGTGCGACGGACCTGCTCGCTGTTCTCGTCGGGGTCGTAGCGGATCTGGGCGGCACGGATGGCATTGCCTTGCGCATAGTGGTCGAAGGACTCGGCGTAGCGCCCCGCATCTTCGAGTGCCTTGCCGGCCGCAAAGTGAAAATGCAGGCGGTCGTCGTCGGTGAGCCCCGGGTCCGCGAGCTGCACGCGCATTGCCTCCAGATCCTCCGCCGAGAACGGCACGCGCTTCAGATTGGCGAGGCTCCACCACGCTTCTCCGAGGCTCGGCGTGAGCGCAATCGTCCGGCGATACGCGGCCACACAATCGCGTTGCCGTCCCGCGGTTTTCAGCGCGTGGCCGTAGCTCATCCACACCTTCGCCTGATCGGGGTACTCGGCCAGCACTTCCTCATACAGGCGTATCGCCCGCCCGTAGTCGCCGATGCGGCTCAGGATCGCGGCCTGCAACGTGCGATAGCCGGGATTGCGCGGCTCGGCCTGCAAGATCGGCTCGAGATGGCGCAGCGCTTCCGCGAAGCGCGCCTGCCGGTGCAGGACCACGGCGAGGTGATGGCGCGCCGCCAGGAAGCTCGGGGTCAGCTCGAGCGCGCGCGTGAGCAGCGCTTCCGCATCGCCATAGCGCCCGAGCCGCGCCGCCACTTCCGCGAGCATGCGAATCGCGGCAACGTCGGTCGGATAGACCTTCAGATGCTCGCGCAGCAGCGCTTCGGCGGGAGCGAGCCGGCCATCGCACAGGTGCGTGGCCGCCTCCATCAAGCGCGGATCGCGCGTCGAGTACTTGATGCTGTGCGCATACGCTTCGTCCGCGCCGGTCGTGTCGCCGATCGCCGTGAGGTGGTCCCCGAGCGCGCGCCACGCGGCGGGCATGTCGGGTTTCAGGGTGACGGCACGACGTAACGCTGCGATCGCCCGGTCGCCCTGCCCTTTGG
>DASZSS010000128.1:0-6563 GCA_035548535.1 Steroidobacteraceae bacterium | reverse complement strand
CGCGATTCCTTCGATCCCGCATTCCGGCGAGCTGATCATCTTCTGCGCGGCGCTCGCCGGTGCCGGCCTCGGCTTCCTCTGGTTCAACGCGTATCCCGCGCAGGTCTTCATGGGCGACATCGGCGCGCTCGCGATCGGCGCCGCGCTCGGTCTCATCGCCGTCATCGTGCGGCAGGAGCTGGTCACGCTCGTCATGGGCGGCATCTTCGTGCTCGAGACCGTGTCCGTGATCCTGCAGGTGGCGTCCTTCAAGCTGACCGGCCGGCGCATCTTCCGGATGGCGCCGATCCACCATCACTTCGAGCTGAAGGGCTGGGCGGAGCCGAAGGTGATCGTGCGCTTCTGGATCATTTCCCTGCTGCTCGTGCTGACGGGCCTCGCGACTTTGAAACTCAGATGAGCGCAGCGCCCGCCAAGTCCTCCGCGGTGATCGCCGGTCTCGGCAAGACCGGGCTGTCGTGCGTGCGCTATCTGCGCGCGCACGGCTGGCGCATCGCCGTGACGGACACGCGTGCGCAGCCGCCCGAGCTCGAACGGCTCGCGGCGCTCGATCCGACGATTCCGGTGCGTACGGGCGGGCTCGACCTGAAGCTGCTCGACGATGCGCTATGCGTCGTCGCATCGCCGGGGCTCTCGCTCGCCGACCCGTTCTTCAACGAGGCGCGCCGGCGCGGGCTCGAAGTCGTGGGCGACATCGAGCTCTTCGCGCGCGCCGTCGATGCGCCGGTGGTTGGCATCACGGGCACGAACGGCAAGAGCACCGTGACGACGCTCGTCGGCCGCATGGCCGAGCGCGCCGGCTTGACGGTTCGCGTCGGCGGCAATCTCGGCGAGCCGGCGCTCGATCTGCTGGTTGCGGCCGCGGGCGATGCGCGCAAGACCGATCTCTATGTCCTCGAGCTCTCGAGCTATCAGCTCGAGAGCACCCTGTCGCTCGATCTGAGAGCGGCCGCAGTGCTGAACGTGACGCCGGATCACATGGATCGCTACGCCACTCTCCAGGACTACGCCGCGGCGAAGGCGCGCATCTTCGCCCGCTGCGACACCGCCGTGATCAATCTGGACGATCCGCTCGTCGTCGCGATGCCCCGGCCCGGGCAGCGAACGCTGGGCTTCTCGCTGCGCGCCTCGATCGGTGCCGATTACGCGGTGACGAGCGGCAGCGATGCGCAGTGGTGGCTGAGCCGGCGCAGCCGGCCGCTCTTGCCCGTGAGCGCGATGAAGATCAAAGGCCTGCACAACGCGGCGAACGCGCTGGCCGCGCTGGCGCTCGGCGAAGCGCTCGCCTTGCCGCTCGCGGCGATGCTCGAGGAGCTGCAGACGTTTGCCGGCCTGCCGCACCGCTCGCAGTGGGTCGCGGACGTGAAGGGCGTCACCTACATCAACGACTCGAAGGGAACGAACGTCGGCGCGACGCTTGCAGCGGTGGCCGGCATGAGCGGGCCGCTCGTGATGATCGCCGGTGGCGACGGCAAGAATCAGGATTTCACGCCGCTGCGCGAAGCGTTTCGCGGCAAGGTGCGGCACACGGTGCTGATCGGCCGCGACGCCGATGCGATCGCGTGCGTGCTGGATGGAATCTGCACCGTCGAGAAGGTGCCGACGCTGGAAGAGGCGGTGCACGCGGCAGCTCGCGCCGCGCAGCCGGGCGACACCGTGTTGCTCTCGCCCGCCTGCGCCAGCCTGGACATGTTTCGCGACTACACGCATCGCGGCGCCGTCTTCGCGCAAGCTGTGAAGGAGCTCGCGGCATGAACAGCACGGCGATGAGGAGCTCGATGTCGTTCGCGCGCTCGGGTTCGCGAGGCGTGTCGGTGTACCTCGATCGCGTCACGGTCGGACTCGTGCTGTCGATCGTGCTGCTCGGGCTGGTGATGGTGACGTCCGCATCCATCTCGATCGCGAGCAAGGAGACGGGCGACGTCTTCTACTACCTCGAACGCCAGCTCGTTCTGACGCTGCTCGGCTCAGGCGCCGCGGCGCTGCTCTTCTGCATTCCGACGCGGCTGATCGAGAAGATCTCGATGCCGCTTCTGATCGTGGCGATCGGCTTGCTGTTCGTCGTGCTGGTGCCGGGGTTTGGGCACGCCGTGAACGGCAGCCGCAGGTGGATTCGGGTTCTTGGATTCAACTTCCAGGCCTCGGAGCTGGCGCGCGTGCTCGTGCTGATCTATCTGGCGAGCTATGCCGTGCGCCGTTCCGAAGAGCTCCGCGGCACGTTGTCCGGCCTTGCGAAGCCGCTCGGGCTGCTGGCGCTGATCGCCGGGCTGCTGCTCGCGGAGCCGGATTTCGGCGCGGCCACGGTGCTGTTCGGCACGGGATTCGGGTTGCTGTTCATCGCCGGCGCGCGACTTCGCTACGTCATCGTGATGATGCTGCTCGCCGGCGCGGCGTTCGGCGCGCTCGCCGTCGCCTCGCCGTATCGCTTGCGGCGCATCCTCGGCTTCCTCGATCCGTGGGCGGATCAATACAACAGCGGCTTCCAGCTCGCGCAGTCGCTCATTGCGATCGGCCGCGGACAGTGGTTCGGCGTCGGGCTCGGCGCCAGCGTCCAGAAGCTCTTCTACTTGCCCGAGGCGCACACCGATTTCCTGTTCGCCGTCCTCGCCGAGGAGCTCGGGCTCGTCGGCGTGGTGCTGACGCTGGCGCTGTTCGTTGCGCTCATCTGGCGCAGCTTTCACATCGCGCGGCTGGCGCAGAACGCCGGTCTCGATTTCGCGGCGTATCTCGCCGTCGGGTTCGGGCTGTGGCTCGGCTTGCAGGCGTTCATCAACATCGGCGTCAACATGGGTGTGCTGCCGACGAAGGGACTCACGCTGCCGCTGATGAGCTACGGCCGGTCGAGCCTGATCGTGACGCTGGCGTGGATCGGGATCTTGCTGCGGGTCTATCACGAGGCCATGTCGGAGAACAGAGGTTCCGCGAGCGTCCGCAGGCGCGCGGTCGACGACGAGGACGACGAATGAAGGGACTCACTCTGTACGCACTACTGCGATCGACGGGGAGAAGCGTATGAGCGCGCCCGCACCCGAAGCTCGCCACTCGAAACCGGGTCCCGTGCTCATCATGGCCGGCGGCACCGGTGGACACATTTTCCCCGCGCTTGCCGTCGCGAAGCTGCTGCGCGCTCGCTCGCACGAGGTCGTCTGGCTTGGAACGAAAGCGGGTCTGGAAGCGCGCATCGTCCCGGCGAACAACTTTCCGATCGAATGGCTCTCCGTCGGCGGCTTGCGCGGCAAAGGGCTCGCCACGCTGCTCGCCGCGCCATTCAAGCTCACGCGCGCGCTGTGGCAAGCGCTTCGCGTCCTGCGCAAGCACCGCCCGCAAGTGGTCGTCGGGCTGGGCGGATTCGTGACCGGCCCCGGCGGTCTGGCCGCGTGGCTCACGCGTGCGCCGCTCGTCATTCACGAGCAGAACGCTATCGCGGGCTTCACGAACAAGCGCCTCGCGCCCCTCGCGCGCGAAGTGCTGGAGGCGTTCCCGAACAGCTTCGACGCCGGCACGAAAGCGCGCGCCATCGGCAACCCGGTGCGCGCGGAGATCTCCGCGCTGCCGCCGCCCGTCGAGCGCTTCGCGCATCGTGGCTCCGCGATCCGCATCCTCGTGATCGGCGGCAGCCTCGGCGCGATGAAGCTCAACGCGGTGGTGCCGTTCGCGCTCGCGAAGCTCGCCGGCAGGATCAACTTTGAAGTACGGCATCAGGCTGGCGAGAAGTGGGTGGAGAACGCGCGCAAGAGCTACGCCGAAGCGAACGTGCGCGCCGACGTGCGGCCGTTCATCGACGACATGGCGGAAGCGTATGGCTGGGCCGATCTCGTCATCTGCCGCGCGGGCGCGCTCACGATTTCCGAGCTGGCGGCGGCCGGCATCGGCGCGATTCTCGTGCCGTTTCCGGCAGCGGTGGATGATCACCAGACACACAACGCCCGCTATCTCGTATCCGAGGGCGCCGCGGTGCTCATCCCGGACCGTGAGCTCACCGCCGAGCGCCTGAGCGAGGAGCTGCAGAAGCTCTGCGCCGGACGCGGCAAGCTCCTCGCGATGGCCGATCGCGCCCGCATGCTCGCGCGCCCGCGCGCCGCCGAAGAGCTCGCCGAATCGGTGCTGCGTCACGCGAGGAGCGCCGCATGACCTCGGTCGGCACGGATCGCATGCGCCGGATCAACACGATCCATTTCGTCGGGATCGGCGGCAGCGGCATGGGCGGCATCGCCGAGGTGCTGCTGAATCTCGGCTACGCGGTGCAGGGCTCGGACCTGAAGCCGAACAACGTGACCGAGCATCTGAGCAAGCTCGGGGCGAAGATCGCGTTCGGTCATGCCGCGCACCACGTCGCGGGCGCGGACGTTGTGGTCGTCTCGAGCGCGGTCGCGCCGGACAATCCCGAAGTGGTCGCGGCACGCGAGCACCGCATCCCGGTTGTGCCTCGCGCGCAGATGCTCGGCGAGCTGATGCGGTTCCGCTACTCGATCGCGGTCGGCGGCACGCACGGCAAGACGACGACGACGAGTCTGGTCGCGAGCATTCTCGCCGAGGGCGGCGAAGATCCCACTTTCGTGATCGGCGGTCGCCTGAAGAGCGCGGGCAGCAATGCGCGGCTCGGCGCAGGTCATTACCTCGTCGCGGAAGCGGACGAGAGCGACGCGTCCTTCACGCATCTGCAGCCGCTCATCGCCATCGTCACGAACATCGACAACGATCACCTCGTCACGCACGACGGCGACTTCGAGCGTCTCAAGCAGAGCTTCGTCGACTTCCTGCAGAACCTGCCGTTCTACGGGCTCGCGGTCGTGTGCTTCGACGACGAGAACGCGCGCAGCATCCTGCCGAGCATCGGCCGTCCGACCATCACGTACGGCTTGAATGCTGGCGCGGACCTGCGTGCGGTGAACATCCAGCCGCGCGGCTTGCAGACGACCTTCGATGTCGAGCGCACGAGCGGTCCCTCGTTCACCGTCACGGTGAACTTGCCCGGTATCCACAACGTGCTGAACGCGCTCGCTGCGATCGCCGTGGGCCTGGAGCTGAACGTCGATGTCGACGCGATTCGACGCGCGCTCATGTCTTTCCAAGGCATCGACCGTCGGCTGCAGCACATCGCGGATGTCGACACGCCGAGCGGCCGCGTGACCATCGTCGACGACTACGGTCACCACCCGACCGAAGTCACGGCGACGCTGCAAGCGCTGCGACAAGGCTACGCGGGCCGCCGACTCGTGCTCGCGTTCCAGCCGCACCGCTACACGCGTACGCGCGATCTCATCGACGACTTCGGCAAGGCGCTCTCCGCGGCCGACGTGCTGTTCGTCACGGAGGTCTATGCCGCGGGCGAGGCGCCCATCGCCGGCGCCGACGGGCGCGCCATCTGCCGTGCCGTGCGCAGCCGCGGCCAGGTGGAGCCGGTGTTCGTCGAGAAAGTGGAAGAGCTTGCGGATGCGCTGAGCGGCGTGATCCGCGACGGCGATCTGATCGTCACGATGGGCGCGGGCCATATCAGCGCCGTCGCGCATACGCTGCCGCAGCAGCTCGCACGCCGGAGGTCGCAGTGACCGTGGCCGTCGCACCCGAATTCATGCCTCGCGTCCGGCGCAACGAGCCGATGCGCAAGCACACGTCGTGGCACGTGGGCGGGCCGGCGGACGTCTTCTTCACTCCGCGCGATCGCGCGGACCTCGCGGCGTTCCTGCGCACCTTACCGCCCGACGTGCCGATCTACTGGATCGGGCTCGGCAGCAACGTGCTCGTTCGCGACGGCGGCCTCGAAGGCGTCGTCATCGCGACGCACGGCGCGCTCGATCGGCTCGAGCGGCGAAGCGAGACGCAGGTGTACGTCGAAGCCGGCGTGCCGTGCGCCCGCATCGCCAAGCAGTGCATCAAGTGGGGCCTCGGTCCCGCCGAGTTCTTCGCCGGGATTCCCGGAACGATGGGCGGCGCGCTCGCGATGAATGCCGGTGCGTTCGGCGGCGAGACGTGGCGTCACGTGCTCGAAGTGGAAACGATCGACCGGCACGGCAAGGAGCACAGGCGCGCGGCGTCCGAATACGTCGCAACGTATCGGCACGTCGAGATGCCTGCGCCGGACGAGTGGTTCGTCGCCGCGCGGCTCGCTTTCGAGCACAAGCCCGGCGCGCACGAGTCGCAGGTGCGCGACTTGCTCGCGCGGCGCAAAGCGTCGCAACCGATCGGCGAATGGAGCGGCGGCTCGACGTTCACGAATCCGCCCGGCGATCACGCGGCGCGCCTCATCGAAGCGTCCGGCTTGAAGGGCCTGCGCATCGGCGACGCGTCCGTGTCGGAGAAGCACGCGAATTTTCTGATCAATCACGGGCACGCGAGTGCCGCGGACATCGAAGGCTTGATCCTGCGCGTGCAGGAGACGGTCGAGCGCCTGCACGGCGTTCGCCTCGAGCCCGAAGTCCGGATCATCGGCAGGAAGTAGACGATGCGCTTGAAATACGAACCCCGCGCCGTGACGCCGGTGAGCGAGCCGAAAGCCTTCGGCCGCGTCGCCGTGCTGTTCGGCGGCGATTCGGCGGAGCGCGAGATCTCCCTGCTCTCGGGCA
>DASZSS010000127.1:0-3923 GCA_035548535.1 Steroidobacteraceae bacterium | reverse complement strand
CCCGACGAGCGCGACCCAGCGACCCGCGACGATGCGCTTGTCGCCCATGAGCAGCACCACGACGCCCGTCGCGATCGGGAGCCACACCAGAGCCGAGAGCAATCCGAAACCTTGCATGAACGACCGCCCGCCTGTTGTTCTGTCAGCGCGTCAGGAAATAGCCCAGGAGCACCGCGAGACCGATGATCATCCAGAAGGCATACGAGTAGAGATAGCCGCTCTGGATACGCCGCACGAGCCCACCCAGCCGGCCCAGCGTATTCGCCGAGCCGTTGACGAGCGCCCCGTCGATGATCGCCCCATCGCCCCCGCGCCAGAGACTGCGACCCAGGAGGCGCGTCGCGCCGGCGATGATGTTCTCGTTGATCCAGTCGAAGTAGTACTTGTTGAGCAGGATCGTACGCAGCCAGCCGAAGGTGAGCGCAGCCGAATTGGCGAGCGACGGCTTCCACAGGAAGAAGACGTACGCGGTCGCGGCACCCGCGAGCGCGAGCCAGAACGGCGGGCTCAGGAACCCGTGCGCGCCCATGGCGAGAGCGCCGTGGAATTCGCGGGCGAGCTCGCCGATGACGTCGTTCTTCTCGAGCACCTGGATGGCCGAGCCGAAGAAGTCGCCGTAGAGAATGGACCCGACGGTGATTGCGCCGATGAGCAGCGAGGGAATCGCCAGTGCGATCAGCGGCACCGTGACGACCGCGGGGCTCTCGTGCGGCGGTGAGTGAGTGGCACCATGCTCGGTGGCATCGTGCGCGTGAGCGCCATGGTGGACGGCGCCGCCCGCGCCGTGCGCCGATGCGTGCGCGTGATGCGCGGCCGTGCCGTGCGCGATCGCACCGGTGGGGGTTTCGCCGGCGGCGGGTTGGTCGCCGCCCTCGTGCCCGGCGCCATGTGCGTGCCGGAAGCGCTCATGGCCATGGAACGTCATGAACAGCATGCGGAACGTGTACAGCGAGGTCACGAACACGCCGGCCAGCACGCAGTAGTAGGCGTACGTCGCGCCGTAGCGATGTGACTCGCCGACCGCCTCGATGATGGTGTCCTTCGAATAGAAGCCGGACAGGAACGGCGTGCCGACGAGCGCGAGCGACCCGATCCAGGATGTGACCGCCGTGATCGGCATGTACTTGGCGAGCCCGCCCATCTTGCGCATGTCCTGCTCGTGATGCATGCCGATGATCACCGAGCCGGCCGCGAGGAACAGCAGCGCCTTGAAGAACGCATGCGTCATCAGGTGGAAGATCGCCGCGCTGTACGCGGACGCGCCGAGCGCCACCGTCATGTAGCCGAGCTGCGAGAGCGTCGAGTACGCGACGACGCGCTTGATGTCGTTGTTCACGACGCCGAGCAGGCCCATGAAGAACGCCGTGGTCGCGCCGATCACCAGCACGAACGACAGCGCCACCTCCGAGTGCTCGAAGATGGGCGACATGCGCGCGACCATGAAGATGCCGGCGGTCACCATCGTCGCGGCGTGGATCAGCGCCGAGATGGGCGTCGGGCCTTCCATCGAGTCCGGCAGCCACACGTGCAGCGGGAACTGGGCCGACTTGCCCATCGCGCCGACGAAGAGGCCGATGCAGATCACCGTCAGCGCCGGCACCGTCGAATGTCCGATCGCGATCGTGGCGGACTCGAGCCCCGGCGCGGCGGCGAACGCGTCCTTGTAGTCGAGCGAGTTCGTGAAGTAGACGATCGCGGCAATGCCGATCACGAAGCCGAAGTCGCCCACGCGGTTCACGAGGAACGCCTTCAAGTTCGCGAAGATCGCGCTCGGCCGCGTGTACCAGAACCCAATGAGCAGATAGCTGACGACGCCGACCGCTTCCCAGCCGAAGAAGAGCTGCATGAAGTTGTTCGACATCACGAGCATCAGCATCGAGAACGTGAACAGCGAGATGTAGCTGAAGAAGCGCTGGTAGCCGGGATCGTCGTGCATGTAGCCGATCGTGTAAACGTGCACGCACAGCGACACGAACGTCACGACGACCATCATCAGGGCGGTCAGGCGGTCGATCAGGAAGCCGACCTGGAACCGCACGCCGTCCGTCACGAGCCAGTTGTAGACGGGCCCGTCGAACGTCGGCACGTTGTCCCAGTAGACCTGCTTCAGCACATAGATCGACAGCGCGCACGAGATGGCGACGCCCGCGATCGTGACGGTGTGCGCGCCCGCGCGGCCGACCTGCTTGCCGAAGACGCCGGCAATGATCGACGCGATGAGCGGCAGGAGCGGAATGAGGACGAGCAGAGTCGGATTCACGCGCGTCTCATCCTTTCAGCGTATTCAGGTCTTCGACGTTGATGCTCCGGCGCTCCCGGAACAGCACGACGAGAATGGCGAGACCGATGGCCGATTCCGCCGCGGCCACCGTGAGCACGAAGAACACGAACACCTGCCCGCTCAGGTCACCGAGGTAGCGCGAGAACGCCACGAAGTTGAAGTTCGCAGCGAGCAGCAACAGCTCGACGCACATGAGCAGCAGGATCACGTTCTTGCGGTTCAGGAAGATGCCCGCGACCGAGAGCGCGAACAGAATGCCGGACAGGGTCAGGAGGTGCCCGAGCGTGATCATGCGCCCTTCTCCGATTCAGCGGTGGTGGCCGGCACTTCCGGTCGAACCGCGGCCATCTTCACGATACGAATACGATCCTGGGCGCGCACGGCAGTCTGCGCGCTGATGTCCTGCACCTTGTGGCCGGGCCGCTTGCGCATGGTGAGCGCGATGGCGGCGACGATGGCGACGAGCAGCAGCACCGCCGCCAGCTCGAACGGATATGCGTACTTCGTGTAGAGCACCGTGCCGAGCTCGGTGGTGTTGCTGTAGTCGCGCGGGAGCGGTGTCGCCCCCTTGGTCATGTCTACACCGAGGCCCTTCGCGGTGACGACGCCGACGATCTCGGCGATGACGACCCCCGCGATGATCCAGCCGAGCCACGCGTAGCGGGTGAAGCCGCTCCGCAGCTCTTCCGTGTTGATGTCCAGCATCATGACGACGAACAGGAACAAGACCATCACCGCGCCGACGTACACGAGCACCAGAACGACAGCGAGGAACTCGGCCTCGATCAGCAGCCAGATCGCGGCGCTCGTCACGAAGCAGAGCACCAGCGACAGCGCCGAGTGTACGGGGTTGCGCGAGACGATGACGCCGAGCGCGGATGCAACCAGCACCGTAGCGAACGCGTAGAAGAGAGTCTGTACCAGCATCGGCGCCCCTTCAGCGGTACGGCGCGTCCGCCGCTTTGTCGGCGGAGATCATGGCTTCGTAACGCTCACCGACCGCGAGCAGCTTGTCCTTGCTCATGATGTTCTCGCCGCGGTTCTCCATGTGGTACTCGTGAATGCGCGTCAGCACGATGGCGTCGACCGGACACGCCTCCTCGCAGAAGCCGCAGTAGATGCACTTGAAGAGATCGATGTCGTAGCGCGTCGTGCGGCGCGTGCCGTTCGGCGCGACGTCCGAGTCGATGGTGATGCACACGGCCGGACACACGGCTTCGCACAGCTTGCAGGCGATGCAGCGCTCCTCCCCGTTCGGGTATCGCCGGAGCGCGTGCAGCCCGCGGAAGCGCGGCGACTGCGGCGTCTTCTCTTCCGGATAGTTCACCGTGTACTTCTTCTGGAAGAACGTACGCAGTGTGACGCCCATGCCCTTCAGGAGCTCGGGCAACAGAAAAACCTTGAAGATATTGGCAGCCATCAGTGCGACCAGGGACCGACTTTGAAGTACACCATCACCCCTTCCACCGCGATCCAGACGAGCGTCACGGGGATCAGCGCCTTCCAGCCGAGCCGCATGATCTGGTCGTAGCGATAGCGCGGGAACGTGGCGCGGAACCACAGGAAGAAGAACAGGAAGATGAAGATCTTGAGGCCGAGCCAGAAGAAGCTCGGGCGCGCGAGCAGGTTGTCGGCCGGCAGG
>DASZSS010000126.1:0-6975 GCA_035548535.1 Steroidobacteraceae bacterium | reverse complement strand
AATGTGGGAAATCGTGCGGGCCGGCGGGCCGATGATGTGGCCGATCATCTTGTGCTCCATCATCGCGGCCGCCATCGTGCTCGAGCGCCTCTGGACTCTGCAGGACAAGCGCGTTCTGCCGCGTGAGCTGACGCAGAAGGTGTGGCAGCTCATCGAGACCAACCAGGTGAACGACAAGGTGATCTCGGCGCTCGAGCAGAACTCGCCGCTCGGACGCGTGCTGGCGGCGGGCCTCAAGAATCGCCACCGGCCGCGCGAGGTGCTCATGCAGCGTCTCGAGGACACCGGGCGGCACGTGATCCACGAGCTCGAACGCTTCCTCAATACGCTCGGCACGATCGCGGGCGTGTCGCCGCTTCTGGGTCTGCTCGGCACCGTGACCGGCATCATCAAGTCTTTCAACGCGATCCAGGCGGGCGGCATGGGTGATCCGCGCGCGCTCTCGGGCGGCATCGCCGAGGCGCTGATCTGCACGGCAGCCGGCCTCATGGTCGCCATTCCCTCCCTGGTCGCGTACCGGCTCCTGCGCAGCAAGGTCGATGGCATCGTCATCGCGATGGAGAAGGACGCAATCCGGCTCGCGGATGCGCTCGAAGGCTCGCATGCCGGCGAGCCCGCCGCGCGCGTTGCGGGTCGTACCGCCGTCGGGGCCTGACGCCATGAACCTGAAGCCGCGCCGGCACGAGGATCCCGAGATCAACATGATCTCGCTGATCGACGTCGTGCTCATGATCGTCGTGTTCTTCGTGCTCTCGAGCCAGTTCATCAACGAAGGGCGCGTGCACGTGCGCTTGCCCCAGGCTCAGGGCGTGCCGAACGCGAGGACGCAGGCGGAGCCCATCGTCGTGTCCGTGACGCAAACCGGCAGCTATCGCGTGAACGACAAGGACCTCATCAACTCGAGTCCCGATACGCTGCGCGCGGCGCTCATCAAGGAGACGGGCTCGGATCGCAGCAAGCGCGTCACGGTGCGCGCGGACGGCCGCGCGACCCACCAGTCGGTGATCACTGCCATGGACGTGCTCGGCCGTCTCGGCTTCACGGAGATCAACATCGCGACGGTTAAGGACGAGCCGGCATCTCCATCCCAGTGAAGCACGGCGCCGGTGGAGAGGTCGCTGCCTTGAACGACGTAGGAGCTGCTCCTCGCTCCGCAGCTCCGGCGGATGCGCGGCAAGTGTACGCACGGCTCGTGCGCTACGCGAAGCCGCACTGGAAAGCCTTTGCGCTCGCGATTCTTGGCACCACCGTGTTCGCGGCGACGAACGGCGGCTTCGTTGGCTTCCTGCGGACGTTTCTGAACAACGCCTTCGCCGACGACTCGCCGCCGCGCTATCTCTTGTGGTTCGTCCCCCTCGCGATTGTCGCGCTGTTCTTCGTGCGCGGCGTCGGCGACTACGTCTCCGGTTATTTCACGGGCTACGTCGGCCGTCAGATCATCAAGCAGTTGCGGCGCGAGCTGTTCGCGAAGTACATGCACCTGCCGGTCTCATACTACGACAAGGCGACGACCGCCTCGATGCTTTCGCGCCTCACGTACAACGTCGAGCTGGTGGCGGACGCCGCCACGACCACCCTCACGAACCTCGTCCAGAACGCGCTCACCTTTCTCATTCTGTTCGGGTATCTCTTCGTCCTGAACTGGCGCCTCGCGGCGTTCACCATCGTGCTCGTGCCGCCGCTGGCCTGGCTCATCGGAAGGGTCAACGTGCTCTTCCGCCGGTACAGCACGCGCATCCAGAACTCGATGAGCGATGTGACGCGCATCGGCAAGGAAGCGCTCGAAGGCCAGCGCGTCATCAAGGCGTTCAACGCGCAGGAGTACGAGCAGCGTCTCTTCGAGACCGTGAACGAGCACAACCGCCGCTCGTTCATGCGGCTCATCGGCACGAAGTCGGCGAGCAATCCGATCATCCAGGTCATCGCATCGATCGGGCTGGCGGGCATCATGTATCTCGCCGTTCGGGAGGTGCTCGCGGGCGAGCTGCGCCCCGGGGACTTCATCGCGTTCCTCGGCTCGCTGGTCTTCTGCTCGCAGGCGCTGCGCAGCCTCGTGAACGTCTTCGGGCCGCTGCAGCAGGGCATTTCGGCGGGCGCCAGCGTGTTCGAGGTGCTCGATGCGCCATCGGAGTCGCGCGGCGGGACGCGGCGCCTCGAGCGGGCGACCGGCGCGGTCGAGTTCCGCAACGTGAGCTTCGTGTACGTGGCGGAGAAGGGCGTCGTCCTGCGCGACATCAACGTGAAGATCGCGCCGCGCACGACGCTCGCGATCGTCGGCAAGTCGGGGAGCGGCAAGTCGACGCTCGTGAGCCTCCTGCCGCGGTTCTACGATCCGCAGGAAGGGGCGGTGCTGTTGGACGGCGTGGACCTGCGCGAGTATCGCATCACGGACTTGCGGAATCAGATCAGCGTCGTGAGCCAGGAAGTCGTGCTGTTCAACGACACGATCCGGAACAACATCTCCTTCGGATCCGACGCGACGCCGGAGGCGGTCGAAGAAGCCGCTCGCGCCGCGTACGTCATGGAGTTCGCGGAGGAGCTGCCGGATGGCCTCGATACGGTCGTGGGCGATCGCGGGGCGCTGCTGTCCGGCGGGCAACGCCAGCGTGTCGCCATCGCGCGTGCGCTGCTGAAGAACGCGCCGCTCCTCATCCTCGACGAGGCGATGTCGGCGCTCGATACGGAATCCGAGCGCCGCATTCAGGCCGCGCTCGATCGGCTCGTGCGGGATCGCACGACGCTCGTCATCGCGCATCGGCTGTCGACGGTCGAGCATGCGGATCGCATCATCGTGATGAGCGAAGGAGCGATCGTCGAAAGCGGCACACACAGTGAGCTGCTCGCGCGCGAAGGACAGTACGCGCAGCTCTATCGCCTGCAGTTCAGCGAATGAGCGCTGCGGAACGGGCTCTTACCGAGGTCTGGTACGGCAAGAGCTCAGCGGGGCTGTGGCTGCAGCCGCTCGCGTCTTTGTATGGCGTCGTCACGGCATCGCGGCGCGCGTTGTACGCAAGCGGTTTTCTGCCGTCCTACAGAGTAGGGCGGCCCGTCGTGGTGGTCGGCAATCTCACGGTGGGCGGCACGGGCAAGACGCCGTTGGTGGTGTGGCTCGCCGAAAAGCTGGTCGAGCGTCGTCTCTCCGTCGGCATCCTATCGCGCGGGTACCGGAGCGGCGGGGGCGGGCCGCGTGAAGTCGAGCTGTCTTCCGACTGGCGTGAAGTGGGCGATGAGCCGCTGCTGCTCCGTCAACGCACGAAGTGCCGCACCGTCGTCTCGCCGGATCGTCTCGCGGGCGCGCGAGTGCTCATCGAGCGCCGCGTGGACGTCATCCTTGCCGACGACGGCTTGCAGCACTTGCGACTCGCGCGCGACTGCGAGGTCGTCGTGATCGATGGCGCGCGCGGGTTCGGCAATGGCCGCCTGCTGCCGGCCGGGCCCTTGCGCGATCCGATCGCGCGGCTGGAGCGCGCGGATTTGATCGTGGTGAACGGACCGGCAAAGCACCCCTCGCTCGCGCCCATCGCGTCACTGCTGGAAACGCGCGGTGTTCAGATGACGCTCGTGCCCGGGAACGTGATCCCGCTCGACAACCGCCGAACGGCGCGGAGGCTGGAGGAATTCCGCAAGCAGCGCGTGCACGCGGTGGCCGGCATCGGCAATCCCGCGCGCTTTTTCGCGGATCTGCGGGCGCGCGGGCTCGACGTGGTCGAGCATCCGTTCGGCGATCACCATGCGTTCGTGGCGCGCGACCTCGAGTTCGGGGACGGCGCGCCGGTCCTCATGACCGAGAAAGATGCCGTAAAATGCCGCGCGTTCGCCAATGACCGGCTGTGGTACGTGCCGGTGACGGCACGCTTCAGCGACGCGCACACGGCTCAGGTGCTGGCGCGCGTCATCGACAAGCTCGGCTTCGCGGTGGACGCCACAGGGTGATAGCGATGGATTCTCGCCTGCTCGACATTCTCGCGTGCCCCATCTGCAAGGGGCCGCTCAAGTTCCACCGCGACGCGCAGGTGCTCGTGTGCCGGCTCGATCGGCTCGCGTATCCCATTCGCGATGATGTGCCGGTGATGCTCGAAGAAGAGGCGAAGCAACTGAACGCGGACGATCCGTTGCTCGAGCGGTGAGCGGCGGCGTCGGCATGTTCAGGGTGGTCATTCCCGCGCGGTTCGCGTCGACGCGTCTGCCGGGCAAAGCCCTCGTCGCCATCGGCGGCAAGCCGATGATCCAGTGGGTGTACGAGCGTGCGCGGTCCTCGGGCGCTACCGAGGTGCTCATTGCGACTGACGACGCGCGCATCGCGGCGGCAGCGAAGGCATTCGGAGCCGTCGTCGAGATGACCGCCGCATCCCATCAGAGCGGGACCGATCGCATTGCTGAGGTGGCGCGTGCAAGAGGGTGGGGCGCGAGCGATGTCGTCGTGAACGTGCAGGGCGATGAGCCGCTCATGCCGCCCGCGCTCATCGATCAGGTTGCCGGGTTGCTGCTCGCGAATACCGATGCGGGGATGGCGACTCTCGCGGCGCCGCTCACGCGACTCGAGGAGTTGCTCGATCCGAACGTCGTGAAGGTGGTGGCCGATGCGACGGGACGCGCGCTGTACTTCAGCCGGGCCCCGATTCCGTGGCATCGGGACGGCGCGCCCGCGGGACTTGCCAGTCAGCGCAGCTTTGCCGGGGCTCGCCGCCACATCGGCATCTATGCGTATCGTGTGAGCGCGCTTCTGCGCGTGGCCGGGCTCGCGCCCACGCCGCTGGAGCAGACGGAGAAGCTGGAACAGCTCCGTGCGCTCGAGAACGGCATCGAAATTCGCGTCGCGGAGGCGGTTCAGTTGCCGGGCCCGGACGTGAATACGCCGGACGATCTCGAGCGCGTGGCCGCCGCGCTGGGTGCGAAATAGGCGCGATTTGGGATTCGCCGGTCGGCAGGCCAAGGCCGAGCTTGGCAAGAGCGCGGCAATGAGCGGAATGCCGGCCTGGGAAGCTCCAGCGAGATCGCCGAGGGTCGGCGCGCGCTCCAGCGAGGCCGCGGAACGCTGACTCGCCAACCCGCCATGCTAAATTTCCGGCGGAAGAATTGGAGGGTCGTGCGACGTGCGAATCCTGTTCGTCTGCTTAGGAAACATCTGCCGTTCACCCAGCGCCGAAGTCGTGCTGCGACACATTGCGGCACGCGAGGCTCCCGAGCTCGGCATCGAAGTGGACTCCGCAGGCACCGCCGGTTACCACATCGGCGAGCCGCCCGATGTGCGTTCCCAGGAAGCCGCGCGGCGCCGCGGCTATGACATGACGCGCCTGCGCGCGCGCATCGTCGAGCCCGACGACTTCGAGCGCTTCGATCTGATTCTCGCGATGGATCGGAACAATCTTTCGACGCTGCGGCGGCGCGCGCCGGCTGCCGTGCGCGAACGGGTGCGGTTGTTCCTGGAATTCGCGCCCGAGGCGGGCATGACGGATGTGCCGGACCCGTACTACGGCGGGCCGACGGGTTTCGAACAAGTGCTGGATCTCGTCGAGGTCGCCTCGCGCGGCCTCATCGCGCACCTGCGCGAGAGAGCTCGCGCCGCCTGAGCGAGTCGGCTGCGTCGCTTAGTTCGGTCGGTCGCACCGCCTGAGCAAGTCGGCTGCGCCACCCGACGTGGGCGGCTTGCGCTGCGTGGAGTGGGGCGGCTCGCGCCGGCAAGCGGCGCGAGCCTTACCCGATCACCTACTCGTCGCGCCCGCTCGCGGTGCCGCGATCGGACGGCGCCGACGACCACACCACGTACGGTCGCGCCGGGCTCTCGGGCCGTGGAGCCGGCTCGAAGTGCGCCACCGAAGCCGGGGCGCTGGACTCGCGCGCGGCCTGCCGGGATTCCCCAGGCTCGCGTTCGCCCGAGCTGTGCTCGCCGCCGCGCTCGCCCGCGCCGCCAGACTCGCGCTCGCTGCGCGAGCCTGATTCAGCACTGCGCGCGCTCGACTCGCCGCTGCGCTGTCCGGACTCAGCCCCATGCGAAGCCGACTCCGCGCTACGGGAGCCTGCGTCACTGCCACGAGAGCCGGACTCACCGCTGCGCCACGCGGGCTCAGCGCCGTGCGATCCCGACTCGGCGCTACGCGAGCCGGATTCGCTGCTGCGAGATCCGGACTCACCGCCGTGCGACTCGCTTCCGAACGTCATCTCGCGCGGTCGCTGTTCACCGTTGCGCTCACCTTCGCGCGACGCGGCGTCCTGCGGTCGCGAACTGAACGGCTGCGAATGACCGCCTTCGTGCCCGTGCGGCTCACCGTGCGAATGCTCGCGCGGAGCGGCGTCGTGACCTCGCTCGCCATGCTCGTGCGCGGCATACGCCGCGCCGTTGCCCGACGTGCGCTGTCCCTCGGAGTGTTCGCCCGCTTCGGCGCCGCCCTCAGACGGTCCGCCGGTGGCAATGCGATTGCCATTGGCATCACGCGAGCCGCCGCCCCCGCGGCGCCCACGTCGCCGGCCACGCCGTCCACGGCGCTCGCTGGACGCAACGCGCGCTTCTTCGCCCGCGCCAGGCGCGCCCGTCACGTCGGCGCCGGCGGCGCTCGTCTCACCCGATGATGAGCCAGCGCCCGCGGCATTCGCCGCAGCGCTCGTCTGCTGATCCTCTGCACGCGGTGGCCTCGGCTCACCGCGACCCTGATGGGCTCGCTGCTCGCGTTCGCGACCGCCCTCACGCGCAGCATCGCGTGAACCCTCGCGCGCGTCTCGTGGTTCGCGATTGCCGTCGCGTTGTCCACGCTGCCGATCGCGGCCGCGTTCGCCGCGACCCTCGGCGCTCCGCTGGTCGCCGTTACGACCGTCTCCGCGCTGTCGGTCCCGGTGTGCGTCGCGCGCACTTTCGCCGCTGGCCTCGCGATCTCGTTTTGCGCCGTCCTCGCGCCGGTGCGAGCGCTCACCACGCCGTCCGTCGCGATCACGGCGATGTCCGCGGTCTCGATCGCCACGGCGCGATGAAGTGCTGCTCGT
>DASZSS010000125.1:0-1575 GCA_035548535.1 Steroidobacteraceae bacterium | reverse complement strand
GTGGCGGCGACCGCGCGCGAGCAGGGCTTGGAAGTGACGGTGCTGGAAATGGCGGATCGCGTGATGAATCGCGTCACCTGCGAAGAGGTGTCCGCCTTCTATCAGGCCGAGCACGCGAAGCACGGTGTGCGCATCGTGTGTAACGCGCGCGTCGAGGCGCTGCACGGCACAGGCCACGGCTCGGGCGAGCGTGTGCGCGCCGTGCTGTGCGCGGACGGCTCGGAATATCCGGCCGACCTCGTAATCGCCGGCATTGGCGTCGTACCCGAGGACCAGCTCGCTCGCGACGCCGGCCTCGAATGCGAGAACGGCATCGTCGTGGACCAGCACTGCCGCACGAGCGACCCGCACATCTTCGCGGCGGGCGACTGCACGAACCATCCCAGCATCCACTACGGCCGCCGCATGCGGCTCGAGTCCGTCGACAACGCGTTCGAGCAGGGCGCGAGCGCGGCACTAAACATGCTGGGCATTCCCACGCCACACGACAAGGTGCCCTGGTTCTGGTCCGATCAATACGACCTCAAGATGATCATCATCGGCGTGAGCACTGGATACGATTCCATCGTCATTCGAGGCGCGCCGGCGTCGCGGTCGTTCGCCGCGTGCTACCTGTTCCGCGGCGAGATCATCGCGGTGGATACCGTCAACAATCCGAAGGATCAGATGGCGGCGCGCAAGCTCGTCGCGGCACGCGCGCGTCCCGATCCCGCCAAGCTGGCTGACCCCGCCGTTGCGCTCAAAGACTGTCTCTAAGGGGAGACGGCGCCGCGGTCCGCGCCGATCGAGCCGCGAGAATGTGACACGCACGAGGGCTCTCGCGAGCGCCCTCCGCTACAAAGCGGCTCACCTCGGGGGGCAGAAGAATCAACGAACGATGTCAAATCAGGGGCCTCTTGGCGCGGAGCTCGGCTGCGAGCACGCCGGTCGCGGATCGTTTCACCTCGCGACGGCGGCGCTCGTCGCTTTGGCTTTGCCGCAGGTCGCGGCGGCCGCCGCGCACGACTTTCGCGTCCTGCATCATGAGGCCGTGCAGATCGCGAGCACCGCGCGGGTCGGGGCACCCGAGCATGTGAGCTTCGACGCCTACGGGCGCAGGTTCGAGCTGTCCGTTACGCCGAACGAGCGCATTCGCAGAGCGCTACGTGCCGGAAATACGACGACGATGCCGTTGCAGGGAACCGTCGACGGCATCGCGAGCTCGTGGGTGCGCCTCACGCGCAGCTCGAGCGGCTGGCGCGGGATGATCTTCGATGGGCACTCGCTCTACGCGATCGAGCCCGCGGCGGATATCGCCGACGTCACCGTTGAGCCGCTCACGGTTTCCGGCGCGGCGCCCGTGGTTTACCGGCTGGATGACGCGCTGCTGCCCGTCGATCAGATGTCGTGCGAGGTGGTGCGAACGAGCGGGCCCGCGACGGCCGCGGAAGCGTTCGCGAGTCTGTCGCACGAGTTGCAGGCGCAAGCCGCCACTGCCGAGCTCACAGCCTCGAAGCAGGTGCGTGTCGGCGTCGTCGGCGATTTCGAGTTCGCGAACCTCTTCGCCTCCGGCAGCACCGGAACTGCCGAGGATGC
>DASZSS010000124.1:0-2269 GCA_035548535.1 Steroidobacteraceae bacterium | reverse complement strand
CGCGCGCCATCAGCACTTCCAGCTCGCGCGCATGCGCGCGATGGAGGCACAGCGCTACATGATTCGAGCGGCCAACGACGGCATCTCCGCCGTCATCGGGCCGCACGGCGAGATCGTCGCGCGCGCCCCGGATTTCCGGCGTTTCCTGCTGCATTCGGCGGTGACGCCGCGCACCGGCCTCACGTTGTACGCGCGCGTCGGCAACTGGCTCGTCATTTCGCTTGCAACACTTGGAATTGTGGTCACGGTCGTCGTGCGGACCGGCGCGGCGCGCGGGAGTGGCAAACTGCGGACACGTGATCTCGACTGATATTGCGACGTGTGACGATCTCCATGCATCCAAGCGCACACATGAACCAGGGAACTTCCGGACCCGCCCGGCAATTCCACTACCGTCGGGCCCCCGGAACCTCTACAGTGACCTCCGGTCTTATCGCCACGCTAGGCCCCCGGGGCCCTCTCACATTGTTCAATCGGAGTGACGCATGACCCTCTCGAGCTCGGCCCGCCGGGCCATATCCGTCCTCACGCTGTCGATTCTGATGAGCGCCTGCTCGCTGGATTCCCAGGCCCAGCAGCCCGCGCGGGCCGCCGCCGCGCCCACGGCGCAGAGCTCCGTGCCCAGTGCGCCGGCCAGCTCGTCCGGTGTCATCGCGGCCCTTCCGAACTTCGCCCCGCTCGTCGAGAAGTTCGGCCCCGCGGTCGTCAACGTGGATGTCGTGCAGAACCCGCGCTCCGGTGCGAGCGGGCCCGGCGGTGACGAGGGCGACGATCCGTTCGGGGATTTCTTCCGGCGGTTCGGCATTCCGGGTCCGCAGGGTCGCGGGCAGCCGCTGCCGCAGCGTGGCTCGGGCTCCGGCTTCATCGTGACGTCGGACGGGTACATCCTCACGAATGCGCACGTGGTGGCGGACGCGGATCAGGTCACCGTCAAGATGAACGACCGCCGCGAGTATCCCGCGAAGGTCATCGGGATCGATCAGGCGACCGACGTGGCGGTCATCAAGATCGACGCGAAGAACCTGCCGACCGTGAAGATCGGCGATCCCTCGAAGCTCAAGCCCGGTGAATGGGTGCTCGCCATCGGCTCGCCGTTCGGCTTCGAGAACAGCGCCACGGCGGGCATCGTGAGCGCCACCTCGCGCTCGCTGCCGAGCGAGAGCAACACCAACTACGTGCCCTTCATCCAGACGGACGTGGCGGTGAACCCCGGCAACTCCGGCGGGCCGCTGTTCAACCTGCAGGGTGAAGTGGTCGGCATCAACTCGCAGATCTTCAGCCGCACGGGCGGCTACATGGGCCTGTCGTTCGCCATTCCAATCGACGTGGCGATGGACGTGCGCGAGCAGCTCGTGAAGACGGGGCACGTCACGCGCGGCCGCATCGGCGTGACCATCCAGAACGTCGACGGCCAGCTTGCCGAGTCGTTCGGGCTCGATCGCCCGCGTGGCGCGCTCGTCAGCTCCGTCGTGAAGGATGGGCCGAGCGAGAAGGCCGGCGTGAAACCGGGTGACGTGATCCTCGCGGTGAACGACAAGCCGGTCGAAGTCTCCTCGGAGCTGCCGACGGTCATTGCGCGCATGAAGCCCGGCTCGAACGCGACGCTCACCGTGTGGCGCGCGGGCAAGGAGCAGAAGCTCGATGTGAAGATCGATCAGCTGCCGGAGCCCGAGTTGAAGACCGCCTCGCTGAAGGGCAAGCGCGGCGCGGACGAGGCGAGTCAGCTCGGTCTCGCGGTGCGCCCGCTCGAGCCCCAAGAGAAGCAGCAGGTGGAGACCGAGGGCAACCTCGTCGTCGAGCAGGTCAGCGGGCCGGCGCTCGCCGCGGGCGTGCAGCAGGGCGACATCATCCTTGCCGTCAATGGCAAGAAGGTGAGGACGGTGGCGGAGCTGCAGGCCGCTGCGAAGACGGCGGGCAAGACGGTCGCGCTCCTGATCCAACGCGGTGATGGGGGCGTGTTCTTCCTGCCTCTGCGGCTGAGCTGAGCGTCACGCCGCTTCCGTCTCCGAGCACAGGCCGCCGCGGCTCGATCCGCGGCGGCCTGCGCATTTTGGGGCGCCGGATCGACGGGCTCACGCCGGTCGTTCGTGGCGGAGGCGGGTTCGTGTATCCTGCCGAACCCTCAAACCTCTGAGATTCCAGCTGTTTCCGAATGGACGAGCTCTACAACGCAGCGGCGGTCGAGCGGGCCGCGCAGGCCCACTGGACGGCGCGCGACGCCTTCCGCACGCGCGAGGACGCCTCGCGGCCGAAGTACTACGCGTGCTCG
>DASZSS010000123.1:0-13698 GCA_035548535.1 Steroidobacteraceae bacterium | reverse complement strand
CCGGAACTCCATTGCGTACACCGCGACCAAGCACGCCGTCACGGGCCTCACCAAATCCACGCTGCTCGACGGACGGGAGTTCGGCATCGCCTGCGGGCAGATCGACGTCGGCAACATCGAGAGCGAGATCGGCGCCGCGTTTCGCACGCCCGGGACTCCCGCGGTGACGACGCCGAAGCTCGATCCCAAGCTCGTGGCGCAGGCGATCGTGCAGATGGCGAACCTGCCGCTCGAGGCGAACATGCTGTTCTCGACGCTGATGGCGACGAACGTGCCGTTCATCGGCCGAGGCTGACGCCGGAAGAGTTACGCAGCGACGGACTCGGGCGCACGGCGGCTCACCTCGCCGCGGCATGTGAGTTCGTTCGTGAGGTGACCCACTCCGGCGTGACACGCTGCTGCTAACGCATCGGCGCTGCATCACCCCGGAATGTGAGTCCCTTCGCGAGGTGACCCACTCCGGCGTGACACTCTGCTGCTAACGCATGAACGCTGCATCACGCCGGAATGCGAGTCCCTTCGTGAGGCGACCCACTCCGGCGCGACGCGCTGCTGCCAACGCATCAGCGCTTCATCACGCCAGCGCCATCACGAGCAGCACGACTCCCGCACCGATCAACGCGAACACCCAGATGAGATCAACGTTGATCCAACCGCGGCGGAGAAAAGCAAGCCCAGCCCACTCGTACACCACAACGGCCACGACACCCGCAGCGACGAACATCGCAAGCGTGTGAACACCAAGAGCAGCGATCGCGGTGGCGGCGGAGGGATCCGGCGAGCCGACGGCAGCGATGTGATGCGCGTGCTCGCCGCGCGCGCCAATCGGCATTCCGAGCAACACAGGGATGAGCATGAGGCCTGCCCCGTGCGCCGTCGCCATCAAGAAGGACCACGCCAGCAACTGCACGCCGCTCACCTGCATCCCAACGCGCCCGCGATGCCGCGCCAGCAAGCGATAGATGCCGAACGCGATGAGCGCAAGCGCCGCGCTCACTTCGAGCGCAGTGAGATCAACAAAGGTGCGCAGTAAGCCAATGCCCGCGATGACGATCGCGACCGACAGCGCATGCCCCGCCGCGATCGGCAACAGCGACAGGAGCACGGCACCGCGGCTCTTTCGCTGCAACCCGAGCGCGACCGCGAACAGCCAGCCCATCGCCGGATTCAGTCCGTGAAAGGCGCCCAGCCCAGCGAGCGCCACCCACGGCCATGTCGCGCTCACTCGCGGCGCGGCGCGCGGGGCGCCGTCGACGCAGCGGTCGATTCAACGGTCACGGATAGCAGTACGTATCGGACGACGCGTCGCCACCCTGCAATCGAATTTGATGCGTGCGGAAGCCCTGCTCGGCCGGCAGGAAGAATTCCGGATCGAGCGTCAGCCCGCCGTTCGGGTCCGCGTCGCACTTCACCATCCAGCCCTGGATCCCTTCGGGATAAAACTGCGCGTCCCACGCGCGATAGAGTCCATTCGTGAAATAGACGCGCCGGCCATCGCGGCTCACCTCGACCATCTGCGGCCCGCCGTTCAGCGCCCCGCTCGCCGGGTGCGGCGAATGATTCACGATGCCGCCCAGCCGCACGGACCCCGTGAGCCGGGGATGGAACGGATCTGACACGTCGTACTGGCGAATCTCACCCGTGCCCCAGCACGACACGTACAGGAATCGATCGTCGAGCGAGAGGTTGATGTCGGCAATGAGCGGCGGCACGGCCTTGAACCCTTTCAACAGCGGCGGCAACTGATCGGGCTCCGCGGGCTCGGCCGGAATCTCGATCACCTTCTGCGCAGCCCACTGTCCGTTCGCGCGATGCCACAGCCACACCGAGGAGGACAGGTCCTTCAGACTGATGACGACGCCCGCGAACCCGTACGCCTTGGTCGGATCGCGCGCCTGACGCAGCTC
Organism: Steroidobacteraceae bacterium; assembly: GCA_035548535.1. Classification (GTDB taxonomy): domain Bacteria; phylum Pseudomonadota; class Gammaproteobacteria; order Steroidobacterales; family Steroidobacteraceae; genus JADGHX01. The sequence goes on along the minus strand of DASZSS010000123.1, from coordinate 11,791 downwards.
GAGCACGAGCTGCTGTTCCGCGCCGAGATCGAGTGCCTGCATATGCTTGCGCCGGCGCAGGTCCCACACGTGCAGCTGGTGCCCGTATTTCGAGCCGAGCAGCAACTCGGGCACGAGCCCGTTCTCGATCATGTTGGGCGTGCCCCATTCGCTCGTGATCTGCACGTCGTGACCGAGGTGCCACGCGAAATCGTACGCGAGCTGCTGCGGGCCGCGGTCCACTTCCCAACGGCCGAGCACATCGAACGCGTCGTGATCGAGCATGAAGATCCCACCGGGACCGCCGCCGTCGGGCGCGCCGAGCGCGCTCACGTAGATGCCTTCCGGGCCGCAATGCAGGGTGTGCGGGCGCGAGTAGCCGGAGCGTCGATGCACGTCTTCCGGCTCGATGACTTTCACGATCTCCGGCGCGCGCGGATCGCGCTTCGTGTCCAGGATGTGGATGCGCGAGGAGCGCAGGCCCGGCACGATCAGATAACGCCGCTCGAGGTGCGGATGCGGCGCATAGGGACAGAGCGCGGAGCTGCAGGCATTCCAGCCGAAGTGGTGCAGCTCGTCGCCGGCATTCGGCATCGGCACGCGGTTGATGAGCTCGCCGTAGGTCGAGGATTGGGGATCGAGGTCGACGACGCCGAGCGCATCGGGCTGGTCGCCCTCGACGTTGAGAATCGCCATGTAGGCCAGCTTCTCGGGCGGAGCCTGCATCGCCATTCGCGCGGAGGGGTAGAACGTCGGATCGGGTGTCCAGGTGGCCATGGCGCCTCCGTTTCGTTCGAGGTGAGATGCGTCGCCTCGCGGGGCATTCTAGGCCAACGGCCCCACACGGTCTGCCTGCATCGGAACCGTGGCATTGGCTGGCTCGAGGTCCGCGCGGGTTCAGCGCTGCCTATCCGGCATCCGTTGCAGCGCCTACCATAGCGCCCATCTGGATGCGGAGGCGCGCATGGCAATCCACCTGAACCACACCATCGTTCACGCCCGAGATCCCGTTGCGTCCGCGACGTTCTTCTCCGAGATCCTCGGACTTCCCCCGCCGCAGCGCTTCGGGCCGTTCATGGACGTGGACCTCGCCAACGGCGTGACCCTCGCGTTCATCCAGGCGGAGCCCGACGAGATCGTCGTCGAGCACTACGCGTTCCTCGTGAGCGAGCCGGAGTTCGATCAGATCTTTGCCCGCATTCGGGAGCGCAACCTGCCGTATTGGGCGGACCCCGCCCACCGGCATCCCGGCGAAATCAATCACAACGACGGCGGACGCGGCGTGTACTGGAACGACCCGAACGGGCACTACCTCGAAATCATCACGCGCCCCTACGGAAGCGGCGCGGCGTGAGCACGCGCTAGAGCCCGAGCACCGCGACGAGCAGCTCCGCGGCCTCGACGCTCACCGCAGTGAACTTCATGCCGATGCGGTACTGATCTTCGCGCAGGCGCGCGCAATACCGCACGGAGGCGCGCAGCGGCGGGGGAGGTGCCAGCTCGGGCACGCTGATGCCGAGCTCCACGGTTGCACTCCTGATCCACGTTCAGAGGTTGTGCCGACGTGATGGCAAGCCCATGCGAGGAGAGATCGATGGTGTGCGCCTCGAGAGGCGGCAACCCATCCGGTGAAACCGCGGCGCCGGTGTTCTTTCACATCGTGCGCTTCTTCTTCACCCGATCGCGCGCTGCACAGCGTCGCGTCGTAAGCAGTAAGATCGCCGGATGAATGCCCTGACAACCGCGACAGTGAAATACACTCGAACCGCCATTGCTCTGCACTGGCTCCTCGCAATCCTGCTGCTGGGTCAGATCGCCTTCGGCTGGTATCTCGAAGGCGTGCCGCGCGGGACGCCGCCGCGAACCATCGTCGTGAACTATCACAAGTCCGTCGGCATGGTTCTGGGTGTGCTGATCCTGTTTCGCTGGTACTGGCGACTGACCCATCCCGCGCCGGAGCTGCCCGGGGCGCGCCCGGCTTGGGAGCGCGCCGCTGCGCACCTGAGCCATTGGGCTCTGTACCTCTGCATGCTGATCATGCCGCTCTCGGGTTACACCGCCTCCAACTTCAGCAAGTACGGCGTCAACTTCTTCAACGCGGTGAAATTTCCGCCGTGGGGCTTCGAGAGCGAAACCATCTACAACGCGCTCAACGCCACGCACGTCGTCACGTCCTATATCTTCGTGGCGCTGATCGTCATTCACGTGCTCGCGGCGCTACGCCATCTCGTGCTGCGGGATGGCATTTTCAACCGCATGTGGCCAACGCGTCGGCGCGGCTTATAATCGCGGCCCCTTCGTTTCTCACTGCCGGGGCCACTCCGTGTCAGACCAAGATCTCCAGGCCGAGCTGCAGCGCTTGCGCGCAGAGAACGAGCTGCTGAAGAAATCCGGGCGCGGCAAGCTCGCGATGAAGGTCAGCGAGAAGGGCGCGCTGTCGGTCTATGGAATGGGCCGCTTCCCCGTCACGCTGTACAAGGAGCAGTGGCTGAAGCTGCTCTCGATGGCGGATGAGATCAAGGCGTTCATCGAGGCCAATCAGGACAGCCTGAAGTCGAAGGAATAGGCGGGCGCGTTCTCCAGCGACCGCTCACTCGCGACATTCGAAGCTCGCTGCGCTCTGCGGATCGCCGCTGCCCTTGTACTGCGCGTGTTGCGGATACGGACAGAGCGGCCGGCTTCGCCCGGGGAACGCGCGGCCCGTGGCCACGATGCCCTCGGGCGCGACTCCTTTTTCCACCCAGCTCACGAGCGGTCCGAGCAGATCGAAGCGATCCAGCGTCGCCTCACCGCCTGCGCAATGGCCCATCCCCGGCACGAGATAGAGCCGGCTGAAGCTCGACGTGGCGGGCTGCTGCGCGTTGGCCGCGACCATCTCCTCGTAGTAGCGCACCGTGTCTTGCGCGGAGAACCAGGGATCGCTCACGCCGTGGTAGTAGATGATCTTGCCGCCGTGACCCGAGAAGGTGTCGAGCTGAGTCCAATGCGCCGGGGGCCGCTGCCGCGGTGATCAAGAGCGCGGCGAGCGCGAGAGCCGCCCTTCTCACGACGAGCATGCTACACGCCCGGCACGATTCTCATGTCGCGTACCGCGCCGTCGCCCAACGCGGCGAGCGCCTCTTGATAGGCGGCACTGTCGTGAACCGCAACGGCTTGCTCCACCGAATCGAACTCGATGAGGACGGTGCGCTCCGCTTTGCCGTCTTCGTAAGCCTTCGCGGCGGGCGCGCGCGCGAGGAAGCGTCCACCGCCGCGCTCGATGGCCGGTCCGGCCAGCTTGGCATACGCGGCCAGCTTGCCGGGGTCGTTGATCTGGCGATAACAGGAAATCCAATACGCTTTGGCCATGGGGCGTGTCTCGAGTCTGCAAGAGCGGGACGCATTGTGGCACAACGATGCGTGGCGCTGACGTCGGTACTCGCGGCGCCTCGTGCGCCGGCCATCGTGTGGGAACGGCGGGCGCGCGCTTTCTCCACTACCTCGCCGAAAACGCCAGCAACACGTTTCCGGGAGTGCCTCCCAAGATCGCGTAGCCGGAACCGACGAGCACGATGCCGTCCGCGACGATGGGCCCGGGCGCGCTGATCGATCCGCCGCGCGCCTTCACGCCGTTCACCGTCTCGAATTCGCGGCGCGTGTCGAACGACCACAGCGATCGGCCATTCTCAGCGGAGACCGCGTGCAGAGTCCCGTCGGATGCGCCTTGCAGCACGACGCCGGGAAACGCCGTCGTCGCCGAGCCATAGGACACATTCCGTTCCGTGTTCAGCGGGTTCAGCCACAGGCGCTTGCCGGTTGCGATGTCGAGCGCGCCCACGCCGCCGCGCGTGAGCCCGAAGTACGCGGTCTCCTGGTTGATCGCCGCTCCCCAGAAAATGCCGGGAGGCGTGGGCGCGTTGGGACGCAGCGGCTCACCGTCACCGGCGACCTTGCCGAATACGTTCACGCGATACACGAGATGGCCGTTCTTGTCGGGGTCGAGCGCGAGGATGTCACCCGGCTTCGTCACCACGATGATCCGGCGCGTCCCGTCGGGCAGGGTTCGCAGCACGGGCGATGCGGGAATGTCCCAATCCGGGCCCACGACCTTCGGGCAATTCTCGGTGCGCGTCTCGCCGCAGCCGACGAGGAACGAGTCGTTCTTGTGCACCTGATAACTCCAGAGCACGCGGCCGCTGTCCATGTCGACCGCCATCACGGCATCCGAGGTGCTGATCGCCGGATAGGTCGTCGCGTCGCCGGTGCCGAAGTACACGGCGCGCCGAACCGGATCCACGGTGGGTGAATTCCAAACGGAGCCGCCCGCAGGCCCCCACTGCTGCACACCGTGCGAGTTCTTGTACGTCGGCTTCGGCAGCTCGGGCACGACGTACCGCTTCCACAGCAGCTTGCCCGTGTTCGCATCGAGAGCCGCGACGCCGCCGAGCGATTTGCAGCACTCGTACGTCACCGTGGCAGCGCTGAACTCTTCGAACGACGAGAGCGGCACGTAGAGACGGCCCTCGTAGTACGTCGGCGCGGCCGTGATGCGCGCGGTGAAGTTGTCTTCGGGATGAGCGATCCAGAGCTGTTTGCCCGTGTGAGCATCGATCGCGTACACATTGGCGTGTCGATCGCCGAAGAAGACGGCGTAGCGATGCGCCCCTCGTGACTTCACGCGTCCGACGGTCATCGCCGTCCGCACGCTATGCTGCGCGTGATAGGACCAATGCACGCATCCCGTGTCCGCATCCAGCGAATAGATGTAGCCCGTGTCGGCGCCGATGAATACGCGTCCGAACACCATCGCCGGCTGCGCATACGCGGATGTGCTGTTCGGCAGCCCGAATGCCCAGCGCAGCTTCAACTTCGGGACGTCTGCCGCCGTCAGGCCCGCCGCGGCAGTGCTCTGGAAGCGCGTGTTCTGCACGTCCGCGCCCCAGCCGTTCCAAGCGGGGCGTTGCGCCGCCTGCTCGAGCGGCGGGTTCGCCTTGCAGCGATTCGGCATCTTGTCCGCATCGCCCGAGCCGGCCGCTCCGAGGCGCTGGCCCGTGATCGTCTCGGAGACGGCGCGCTTTTCCGCGTCCGTGAGCTGATTGCCGATGACGCTGGCCATCACGCCCGTGGTGAGCGATTCGTAGATGCGCTCGGGCGTGTACTGATAGAGCGCTTCGGGCGGCGGGGCCTTTTCGAACTGCGGATTGCCGTGGCAGGTGAGGCACTTCTGCTGAAAGAAGGCGTAGCCGTACTCAGTGGCCGCGTTGAGGTCGATGTCTCGGGGGATCGCTGGAGCCTCGGCCAGCGGTGCGGGCGATTGCTGGCCCTTTGCATTCGCAGGCGCCGTGGATTGCGCTGGCAGCGCTGCCGGCAGCGCAACGATCGCCGCACTGACGGTTGCGAGCCCGAGCACACGAGCCCAAACGGTGGTCTCCCTATGCATCCCAACCCCCCTGGATCTACGCGAGAGATGCGTACGCAGAGACACTACGACAGTCTGGAATCGCGCGATAGCGAGCGTGGCTTGCGACCACAGATCGGAGGGTGGGCGGGCGCCACCGATCCCGACGATTCGATGGACAGCAGTCGCCGGAGCGTTTCAGGATCGCCGGCAGACCGCGCAGGAGAGCGAGCATGGGAACAGAAATCGAGCGCAAGTTCCTCGTTGTCGGGAGCGCTTGGAAGCAGGGCACGGGCGTGCGGTACTGTCAGGGCTACCTGAACCGCGACAAGGAGCGCACCGTGCGCGTGCGCACCGCAGGCGCGCAGGCATTCCTCACGATCAAGGGCGTGACGCGCGGCGCGACGCGCGCAGAGTTCGAGTATCCGATTCCGCTCGCGGACGCCGAGCAATTGCTCGAGCTCAGCGACGGTGCGGTCGTGCGCAAGAATCGGTATGTGATCGAGCACGCCGGCTCGAAGTGGGAAGTCGACGAGTTCCTCGACGACAACGCGGGGCTCGTCGTCGCGGAGATCGAGCTGCAATCGGAAGACGAGCCGTTCAGCCGGCCGCCGTGGCTCGGGCGCGAGGTGACGCAGGACAGCCGGTACTACAACGCGAATCTCGCGGCTCACCCGTACTGCCGCTGGCAGGAGGATCGCTGAGCCGCAGCTCCTGCCGCTCGGCGCGCGCGCTTGCGGCACTTGCATTACCTGTTATATAAACGGCTATATGGTCGAGGATGTCGTCAAGGAGCTGGGCTATCTGACCCTCGGCACGCGACTGAAGCGCCTCGGCGAGCGGCTGCAGGCGCAGACGCAGATCGTGCTCGAGCAGGCCGGCATCGATGTGCCGGCGTCCTATTTCCCGCTGCTCGCGGCGCTCGATCGGCTCGGGCCGTTGAACGTCGGCGAGCTGAGCGAGGCGGTGGGGATCACGCAGCCCGGTGTCACGCGCATGCTCGAGAAGCTGCAAGCGGAGGACCTGGTGCGGTCCGCGCAATCGGCGGACGACGCGCGCGTGCGCAAGATCGCGCTGACCACCGGCGGGCGGCAGATCATCGCGCGGGCCAAGCGCCTGGCGTGGCCCATCGTGGAGGCGGCCGTCGCCGAGGCGTGCGCCCATCCCTCGGAATCGCTGCTCACGCTCCTCGCCGCGTTGGAAGGCGCGTTGGACGAGGCGCCGCTCAGCACTCGCGCCGCACGCTTGCGCTCGGGCAAGAAACGCCATGCATCCGCTTGATCGTCCCGTCTGGGCGACGCTGACCACGTATCACGCGCCGCTCGCCGAAGGCAACGCGCTGGCGCGGCGGTTCGTACGCGACGTGAATGTGTTCGCGGCGACTCGCGACGAGAGCCCGGAGGCGTTCGCCGCTTTGGCGGAGCTGGTGCGTCCCGGCGAGAGCATTTTCATCGCGCAGGTGGCGAGCGTCGTCGTCCCGCCCGGATTCGTGAAGGTCAAGGAAGCGGTGGGTGTGCAGATGGTCGCGACCCGCGGCACGGCCTTCGAAGCGGCGACTGACGGCATCCTCACGCTCTCGGATGCGGATGCTCCCGAGATGCTCGCGCTGGCGACGCTCACCGAGCCCGGCCCCTTTCTACCGCGCACGAATACGATGGGAACCTTCCGCGGTATCCGCATCGACGGGCGGCTCGCCGCCATGGCCGGCGAGCGCATGCGTTTGCCCGGCTACACGGAGGTGAGCGCAGTGTGCACGCACCCGGATTTTCGCGGCCGGGGTCTCGCGCGCCGCCTCTCCGCGCTGGTCGCCGCGAACATCGTGGCTCGCGGCGATCAGCCGTTCCTGCACGCCTGGAAGACCAATCACGCCGCGATCTCGCTCTACGCGGCGCTGGGCTTCGAGCACCGCACGGACGTGAACATCGTCGTTCTGAAGCGGATATAGCTCGCGCGACCCGAGCAGCACCGGCGCGATGGCCACGCGCGGCTCGTCGAGCTGCGTGAGCGGCGGGCTTAAGCCGTGAGCCGCTCCTGCAGGTGGTCTTCGATGAACGCCATGAGTTGCGACTTGCTGAGCGCACCGATCTTCGTCGCGACGGGCCGGCCGTCCTTGAAGAGCATCAGTGTCGGAATGCTGCGCACGTTGTAGCGGGTCGGCGTGCCGGGATTCTCGTCGATGTTGACCTTCGCCACCTGAAGCTGGCCGGCGTAGCTGCGCGCGAATTCCTCGAGGAGCGGCGCGATCATCTTGCACGGCCCGCACCATTCGGCCCAGTAGTCGACGAGCACCGGCTGGGAGGCGCCGAGCACCTCGGTTTCGAAGCTCGCGTCGGTCACGTTCTTGATCGTGTCGCTCATGTGTCTCCAATACTTCGTTTCGTCCAGAAGGGCGTGCAGTCTATTATTCGGAAATCCCGCGAAAAACCGGGCGCGGCCAAACTCACTATTCCGTTTTCTGAACAATCCAGATGGACAAGCTGCAAGCGATGGAGGTCTTCGTGCGCGTGGTCGAGACCGGCGGCATCACGCGCGCGGCCGAGAGTCTCGGCATTCCGAAGGCGACGGCGACCACGCTCCTGCAGAAGCTCGAAGCCCATCTGGGTGTGAAGCTGCTCAATCGCACGACGCGCAGTGTGAGCGTCACGGCGGACGGCGTGGCGTATTACGAGCGGTGCGTGTCGATCCTCGCGCAGGTGCGCGACACCGAGGAATCCCTCGCCAAGCAGCACGCGACGCCCCGCGGGCGCTTGCGTGTCGACGTGCCGACGCTGATGGCCCGCTCGGTGTTCGTTCCGGCCTTGCCGCAATTCTTCGCGCGCTATCCCGATATCGAGCTCGCGCTGGCCTCGAACGAGCGCCGCGCAGACCTCATCGAGGAGGGCGTCGACTGCGCCGTCTGGAGCGGCGAGATCGAGGACTCGAGCGTGGTCGCGCGCCGCGTGGGCTTTCTCTACTTCGCCACCTGCGCGGCGCCGTCATACCTCGCCGCGCACGGCCAGCCGACGCATCCCAACGACTTGTCCCGCCATCGATGCATCAATCACTTCTCGCCGCGCACGGGGCGGATCGCCGATTGGGTGTTCTCCAAAGGCGGCGTCCGCGTGCAGACCTCGCTTCGTGGCTACATCGCGCTGGATGACGAGAACAGCTACGTGGCGGCCGCCGAAGCAGGCCTCGGCATCGCACAGATCCCGGCGTTCGTGCTGAAGGATGCAATGGAGCGCGGCACCCTCGAGCTCGTGCTCGGCGACTGGTTCCCGGAGCCGGCGCCGCTGTACGTCGTGTACCCGCAGAACCGCCACCTGTCGAGCAAGGTGCGTGTGTTCGTCGACTGGGTCGCGGAGCTGCTGCGCGAGCACGATGGCATTCAGCTCCGCTCGACGTTGCCCGCCGCGGCTAGCTCGTCCACCACACGATGAATTCCTTGAAGCCGATGTAGCCGTCGCCCTCCGTGTCGGCGACCTCGAGATCGAGCAGGCACTCGGCGGACGAGACGTCGTGATCGAGCTTCTTCAGCAAGGCATGGAATTCCTCGCGGTCGAGGAAGCCGTCGTGATTCGCGTCGAACGAATCGAACTCCCGGCGCAGGTCGGCCATTTCGGCATCGCTGAGTTTCGGCATGAGCGCTCCTGCTTTGCAGCTGAAGAAGTCTCCGGCATTTCGGGGGGTGCACGCCACTCCCGCGGATCGGGGGTGCAGGCGATTCAGCGCGTCGGCCGCCCGAATCGTCGCGTCGTTCGCCGCGCCGGCTTCGCGTTCGGTGCCGGTGCGGGCGGCGCTGGCGGCGCGCTGGCGGGCGGCGCGCCGTGATCGCGGATCGCTTCGAGCTCTTCGATCAGGCTGCGCTCGAGGGCAACGTCCTCGTCCTGCGCCTCGCGCGCGTCCGTGAGCGGCTCGATCCCGAGCTCCGCGAGCCGATCGAAGACACGCCGTAGTGCTGTCTCCGGATCGCGGTAGAACGCGCTTCCGCGAATGCGCACGAAGGGCCAGCCGAGCCGCTCGAGCACGGCCTGCCGCGCGGTGCCTTCGGTGAGGCTCTCCGGCGAGCGGTACCGATCGCCGTCGCACTCCACGGCGAGGCGCTTCTCCTCGCCCTCGACCACCATGTCGATGCGGAAGTGGCCCACGCTCATCTGCTGCACGACGCGGAAGCCCGCGTCCGTGAGTCGCCGGGCCACCTCGCGCTCGAGCGGCGACTCGGGGCGCGTGCCGTCCGGATGCGAGGCCTGCAACGCCGCGCTCGGATCGCGCGCGTGCTGCAGTAGCTGAAAGCGCAGATCGTCCGGTTTCAAGTGCCGCATCGGGTCGAACGAGTGCACGACCCACATCTGATCGCGGGCACGGCTCGCCGCGACGTTGTAGCGCTTCTTCACCAGCTCGTACGCGCCCTCGCGCAGCGTGCGCAGCGGCGCATCGTCCGTCGCGCTGTCCACCATCGAGAGCAGAATGACGTCGCGCTCGTCGCCCTGAAATTCCGCGGAAAGACCGGCCAGGATACGCCGTCTCTGCAGCTCGACCGCGTCGATGCGCTTCTGGAGCAGCGACTGGATGAGCGCCGCCTGGTCCTCTTTGACCATGGAGATGACGCCGATCGTCTTGCCGGCGTACGCCGGGTGCTGCGTCATCGCCTTGATCAGCGCGACGATCGCCTCGGCCTCGCGCGAATTCACGTCGCCCTCGCGGACGCCGTCCACGCGATACGGCACGCACGCCGGCTTCAGGTGCGTCGAGCTCGCCGCGCGCAGCGGCCGGATCTTGCCTTCGTACGAGAGCTGGTTACTGAACGAGATGATCTCCGGCACCGAGCGGAAATGCTCGACGAGCCGCACGGCATCCCCGAACGCCTGCCGTCCGATGTCGTAGATGGAGGACATGGCATCGAAGAGATGCGCGTTCGGCAAGTCGTGCAGCATCGACTTGCGCAGATTCTCGAGCACGCTCTGCTCCTTGCCGACGCCGAGCGGCGTCACCTGCTCGTGATCGCCGACGATCACCACCTGGCGCGCCATATAGAGCGGGATGAGCGCGTTCAGGTCCGCCTGGCTCGCTTCGTCGATGATGACCACATCGAAGCGCGTCGCACGCGGATCGAAGGTCTCGGCGACCATCGAGATGGGCATGATCCACACGGGCACGGCTGCGACGGAGTGCTTCATGAGCTTGCGTGCCTCGGTGAGCAGCGTCTGCCGCCGCTCCGGATGGCGCGTCGACATGAGCCGCTTGGCGGTGTCCAGCCAGCCAATGAGCGCCTGCCGCATCGAGTTGTCGCCCTGCAGGCGCGCGAGCTGCTGCCCCCACGCGGTGGCATCGATCAGCTCCTGCGTCACGGGACGCAGGAGGTCGCGCACGCGATCGACCTCGCCTTGCAGGGTCTGCGCGTCGAGGCGGTCGCGCTGAACGAGCGTGTCGTAGAGCTGGCGATAGATCCACGCCGCTTCGATCTCTCCCGGCGGATGCCCCTTGTCGTGCGGCGGGGTGCGGTCCTGCAAGCGATCGGCCCAGCGTGGCGCAGCCGTGCGCAGGCGCGCGAGCAGCGCGTCACGTTCATCGACCAGCGGCTTCACGGCGTGCAGTCGTCGCACGTACTCGCGCGCCGCGCGATAGCCGGCCGCATCGTGCGACTCGACCGCCGCGAGAATCTGCGCGACACAGCCTTGCCCCTGCGCGGTGGGATCCACCGTCGCCGCCAGCGTCGCGAGCTGCTGAAACCATGCGTCGAGCTCGCGCTGCTTACGGCGATCGGCCTCGGCGGCCAGGATCGGGGGGAGCACCTCGGAGGCGAGCCGCTCGATCGAGTGATATTCCGCGAGCGGGCTGGGCTCGCGCGGAATCAGCGCCATCAGCTCATCGAGCTGCAGTCCTTCCGCCGTCAGGCGCGCGACGAGCGCGCTCCAGGTCTGCGCATGCCAGTCGAGGCAGCGGCGAATCTCGTCCGTCAGCGCGCGCGCCGCCAGCTCCGGCTCCTCGCCCATCGACCGGAAGAGGGCGTTGCTGTGCTTGCCGATGAGCGCGTTCCACGCATCTTCGATTTCGAGACGGCACACTTCGAGGTGCGCGAGCATCGCGAGCACGCGGAAGTGCTCGATGCGCGAGGGCTGCCCGCTCGCCACGGCCGCGCCCTTGATGAATTGCCGCCATTCCGCGTGCGTCGCCATCTGCAGCAGGCTCAGACCGTAACCTGCCTCGAGGTGCTGCACGATCTCGCGCGCGATCTTCCTCTGCTGGTGCGCGGACATCGATTTCGAGAGCTGCGGACGGTGATGACGCGCGAGCGCGCATTGCGCGTTCGCTTCCGCTGCATCCTCGATGCCGCGGATTAGCTGTTCCCAGACCTCGCGCTGCGTCCCGCCGTTGATGCCGGCGACGATCGCGTACGGGCGCCACGCCTGCCGCCGCAAGTGCTCGGAGAATTCTTCCTCGAGCGTCGCGGCGATC
>DASZSS010000122.1:0-6531 GCA_035548535.1 Steroidobacteraceae bacterium | reverse complement strand
GGCATCACGATCCAGTCGGCCGCGGTCTCCGCGTTCTGGCGCAACAAGAAGATCAACCTCATCGACACGCCCGGGCACGTCGACTTCACCATCGAAGTGAACCGCTCGCTGCGCGTGCTCGACGGCGCCGTGGTCGTCTTCGACGGCGTGGCAGGCGTCGAGCCGCAGTCCGAGACGAACTGGCGTCTCGCCGACAACTACGGCGTGCCGCGCATTTGCTACGTGAACAAGATGGACCGCAGCGGTGCCTCGTTCACGCGTTGCGTGGACATGATCAAGAAGCGCCTCGGTGCGCGCCCTCTGCCCGTTCAGATCCCGATCGGCTCGGAAGACAACTTCAAGGGCATGGTCGACCTCGTGGCCATGAAGGCGCTCGTCTGGCACTCGGACGACAAGGACGCCGAGTGGGAGACGCTCGATGTGACGCCGGACCTCGCGGACAAGCTCGGCATCACCGTGCCGACGGATCGCGCGATTCTCGCGAACGTCGAGAAGTACCGCAGCGAGCTCGTCGACACGTGTCTCGAAATGGACGACGCGGCGATGGAGAAGTACCTGGAGGACGGCCACGCGCCCTCCGCGGACGTGCTGCGCAAGTGCTTGCGCAAAGGCACGATCTCCGGCGCGTTCAATCCGGTGCTGTGCGGCTCTTCGTATAAGAACAAGGGCGTGCAGCAGGTGCTCGACGCGGTCGTGGATTATCTGCCGTCGCCGACGGACGTCGCGGCGATCAAGACGCTGGATGCGGATGGCAATGTCGTCGGCGAGCGCAAGTGCTCGGACGACGAGCCGTTCGCGGCGCTGGCGTTCAAGGTGATCAACGACGCGTACGGCGCGCTCACGTTCGTGCGCGTGTACTCGGGCGTGCTGACCAAGGGCATGTCGGTGCAGAACACCACTCGCGGCAAGCGCGAAAAGATCGGACGCATGGTCGAGATGTTCGCGAAGGATGCGAACCCGATCGAAGAGGCGCGCGCCGGCGACATCATCGCCCTCGTCTCGCTCGCGGAAACGGAGACCGGCGACACGCTCTGCGATGCCGCGAATCCGGTCATCCTCGAGCGCATGCGCTTCCCGGATCCGGTGATCAGCGTGTCCGTGAAGCCGAAGGTCAAAGCCGATCAGGAGAAGTTCAGCAACGCGCTCTCGAAGATGGTGCGCGCCGATCCGTCACTGCACCTCGAGACCGACCGCGACACCGGACAGACGATTCTGCGCGGCATGGGCGAGCTGCACCTCGAGGTGACGCTCGATCGCATGCGCACGGAGTTCAACGTCGAAGGCATCATGGGCGAGCCGCAGGTGGCGTATCGCGAGACCTTCCTGAAGAAGATCACCGAGCACTACGTGCACAAGAAGCAGACGGGCGGCTCGGGTCAGTTCGCGGACGTCTGGATCGAGTTCGAGCCGCTCGAGCGCGGCAAGGGCTTCGAGTTCGTCGACAAGACGGTCGGCGGCTCGGTGCCGAAGGAATACGTGCCTTCGGTCGAGAAGGGCCTGCGAATGCAGAAGGAGGACGGCGTGCTGGCGCACTTCCCGACCGTGGACTTCCGCGCGACCCTGATCGACGGCAGCTATCACGACGTCGACTCGAACGCGCTGACGTTCGAGATCGCGGCCAAGGCGTGCTTCCGTGAGGCGATCCGCAAGGCGAATCCCATCCTGCTCGAGCCGGTGATGAAGGTGGAGACCGTGACGCCGGGCGAGTACCTCGGCGATGTGATCGGCGACATGAACCGCCGGCGCGGCACCATCCAGGATCAGCTCGAGCGCGGATCGAACATCGCGGTCGTAGCCACCGTGCCGCTGTCGGAGATGTTCGGGTACATCGGGCAGCTGCGCTCGATGACCTCGGGTCGCGCGTCGTACACGATGGAGTTCTCGCACTACGATCCGGTGCCGAAGAACGTCGCCGATGAAGTGATCGCGGAAGTCGCGAAGGCGAAGGCGGCGGCGAACGCGTAAGCACGCGCGCCTCGCATCGACGGACGACATCGAGGGCGGGGCCGCAAGGCCCCGTTCTCACTGGCTCTACGCGAACGGCCTCACGTGGCCGCCTGAACGCTTCCAACATATTGTTCTAGAACCATTATCCCGGCCGAAGGACCCGCCATCTGGCGCCGGGACACTCGATTTGCGGCCGACCGCAGCCAAGCCTTTCGTGCCCGGAGGGCGCCGCACGAAAACGGCGGGATCTTTGCCGCCGGCGGCTTCTGCCACGCCCGTCACGTCGCTACGTAAATTAGCTATCTAACACGGAATTTGCACGATAACTTGAGCGCTGTTATCGTGCGAATACTATGTTACCGAGTGCGCGCACCGACCAGACGCTAACTTCCGACGTGCGGGTATACCTGCACGAAGCGCTCGGCGCGGATGCGCGCATCCATCGCTGGAGCGGAGCGCAAAAGCTGCCCTACTTTCTCCAGGACGCATTTGACCTGCACGAGCTCCAACTGCGTGACAAGCAGATCCTGCTCGCCAGTAGCCGCAGAGAGCGGCTACCCGCTCTGAGCACCCTGCGCGCGCAACTGGGCAAGCTGGCGGACATCGCCGAGCGGCCCGTCGTGTTCGCGACGAGCACGCTCGCGTCCTACGAGCGAAAGAGGCTCGTCGAGCAAAAGGTCCCGTTCGTGGTGCCCGGCAATCAGCTTTACTTGCCTGACTTGGGCATCGATTTCCGCGAGTACTTTCGCCAGCCGAAGAAGGCGGTGACCGCCTTCACCCCGGCTACGCAAGCGGTATTCATCGCGACCTTGCTGCGCAAGGAATGGGAAGGCGAACTGAGACCCGCTGAGATCGTCGCGGATCTGGGCTATACGGCGATGACGCTTTCTCGGGCCGTTCGCGAGCTTACGGCCGCAGGGCTAGTCATAGCGAGCCAGAAAGGAAGAGCGCGCGGCGTACGCGTGAATCATCCGCCTGCCCAGGCGTGGGAACATGCCGCGCCGTTTCTCCGCAGCCCGGTCAAGCGGACCATGTGGGTCGATCATCGGGGCCGTATCAAGGGAGTTCAGCCACTGTTGGCCGGGCTCAGTGCACTGGCGTCCTACTCAATGCTCGCGGAGCCTGAGCACCCGGTTTACGCGCTCGGTCCAGTGCAGTGGCGAATCGCTCAGGAAGCGGGCGTCAAGGCGCTTCCGGTGTCGCGGCCGGATGCTTCTCAATGGCAGGTGTGGAGCTACACCCCGAGCCTGATGAAGCGCGCCGCGAAAGTTGACCCTCTGTCGCTGACGCTGAGCCTGAAGGAAGAGCAAGACGACCGCGTGCAGCAGGCGCTCGAGGAGCTTCGAGGTCAATTCCCGTGGTGAAGGGAATTGACCTCTTCCGCGAGCACTTCGCTCAGCTTGCCGATCAGTACGTACGATCTTCCTTGCCTGCCCCGAACCACTGAGTCAGCGCATCGCCAAGGCCGTCCCAAGTCCCCTCGCCTACCCACGCCACGTGCCCGTCGGGCCGAATCAGCACGGCAGTCGGCACCGGCGCGCGCCCGAGTATTGGCAGCTCGAGCGCACCGCGGTACTCGGCGTCCACCTGCTTCACGCGATCCGCCCACGGCGTGATGTGGAACCGATCCGCTCCCGCCAAATTGAGCAGCACCGGTCGCGCCTCGTGCAAGAGCGTGAAGAGACGCACGACGCCGCCGGCTGTGAGTAAGTCGAGATCCGGCATGCGTCGCCCGAGTAGCGGGTGTCTCTCTTTCGGATCGCCACAGCCGAGGTCGTAGGTTATATCCAGTCCCGACAGCTCTGCGCCCCAGCTCCGGCGCGCCTCGTCCATGCGCAGAAGCTCGGAGAACTTCTCCGCCAGTGCCTTCGTGCGCTCATCGGGCCGACGAATCGCGCCTTGCGCCATCGTGTTTCGCAGGACGCGAGCCGCAATGGGCTGGCGCTCGGCGTGATACGTGTCGAGCAAGCTTTCGGGTGAGGTGCCCTTGATTACCTGCGCCAGCTTCCATCCGAGATTCACGGCATCCTGCACGCCGATGTTGAGCCCCTGCCCGCCCATCGGCGGATGCACATGTGCCGCATCGCCGGCGAGGAGCACGCGTCCTGCGCGGTAAGCCGCGGCCTGGCGCGTCATATCAGTGAAGCGAGAGATCCACGTGGGGCTGTGAATGCCGAAATCCGTCCCGTACACGGCGATCAACGCTTCGCGGACGTCGCGAAGAGTCGGTTCGCCGGCAGCCGCGAGCTGCCGCTCGGTGAGCACGACGCGCACGCGCCCATTCTCCAATGGGCCCATGGCATGCGTACCGATCGCATCGTGACGGAAGCCCAGTTCCGGCTCTGCGGTCACCGCCGCTTCGGCGATCAGCCAGCTCATCGTGGCGTCGCATCCTGGGAACTCGATGCCAGCGGCTTTACGGACGACGCTGCGTCCTCCATCGCAGCCAATCAGGTACTGCGCGCGCAACGCCCCGCCGTCCGCCAGGTCGACATCGACGCCGGCCGCAGTTTGCGTGAGCCCTGCGACTTCGCGCCCGCGATAGATCGGTACGGGAAGCTGCCCAACCCACTCGGCCAAGATGCGCTCGATGTGTCTCTGCCAGAGACCGAGCACGTAGTTGTGACGCGTGGGCAGATCGCTGATGTCCAGAGGCACGTGGAAGTGCACCGCTGGATGCCGCTGCCCTTGCGAGATGAAGCGATCCGCAACTCCGCGCTGATCGAACACCTCGATCGTGCGCGGGAGCAGCCCGCCTGCGCGCGAGCCGTCCAGCTCCTGCGTGACACGTCGCTCGACGAGGGCCACGTCGATGCGCGCTAGCGCCAGCTCGGCGGCCAGCATGAGACCTGTTGGACCTGCTCCGGCGATGACGACCGCGTGCTCGACCAGCATTCGTTCTCCATTTCGCGCATCCGTGAATGGCGCGCGATCGTGCTGGACGACCCAGGCCTTACTGCAAGAGCTGCATACGCTATACTCTGAAAGCGACGAGAAGCGGCGACGCCAAAATTTGCACGAGAACCGATCGCCTCAGCGCGCGCATCAGCGCATCACGGTCCGAGCGAGACCACGTAGTCGACGGCCGTGAACACCATGCTCAGAATCAGAAACAGAAACGGCAGCGCGAACGTCAGCTCGTTCATGCCCGTCAGCAGGCATGCTCGCGAGGGCTTCTTGGGATCGTAGTAGACCCGCAGCTTCCCGGCTCTCTGGAATCTGTCGAGCTGCGATAGCGCGATCTGATACTCACGCGGCGGAAACAATCCGAAGCGCAGCCGCTTCGACTCGTACGCGACGCCATCGACGACATAGGAGTAGTGAACGTACGTTCCCGTCGGCACGCCGCCTCGACCCGGACGAATCGCCGAGTACAGCATGCGGCCCGGCACGGTCGGCCAGTTCCGCGAGGACCACGCGAGCCACGCCAGCCGCCCGGTGTACAGCGCGAGCGCCAACAATCCCACGCTGACGATCTGGATGCTCAGCGGCTCTCCGTCACAATGGCATTGTTGCTCGGCGCATCCGATCGACGTTGGACCTGGAGGTCACCAATCGACCGCACAGCCATTTCCGTCATCTGCAGCTCGTTTGTCGCCAACACTTCCGCGCTTTCACCAGGCGCGAGCCGCGCAGCACTCCAGCGACGCAACTCCTGGCCCGGGGCAGCCCCGCAGCCAACCACCACCAGATCGTACGTCATCGTGTGTCGCCTGCCGGGCCTGTTCTGAATTCGACTTTGTTGCCCATATCGATCCACACGCTCTTCACTTCGGTGTAGGCCTCGAGCGCCGCCGCGCCCATCTCGCGGCCGATGCCGCTCTGCCCATATCCCCCGAACGGCAGCGTGTGACCGACGACTCGGTCGGTGTTCACCCAGACCGTGCCCGCACGCAGGCGATGAAGCACGCGATGCGCGCGCCGCAGATCCTCCGTCCAGATGCCCGCCGCCAGCCCATAGCGCGTATCGTTAGCGATACGGATGGCCTCGTCCTCGTCGGCGAAGCGGATCAATGCGGCGACGGGGCCGAAGATCTCCTCGCGCGAGATGCGGTTCGCGGGGCTCACATCGCGAAACAGCGTCGGCGCGAGGAAATACCCGCGGCGATCGAGGCGCTTGCCGCCCGCGATGAGGGTCACCCCCTCATCGCGCGCAATCTCGAAGTACGACAGCACCTTCTCCATCTGCGCGCGCGAGGCGAGCGGTCCGAGCTGTGTTGCCGGACCGAGCGGATCGCCGGCGATCATGCGGCTACCGCGCTCCGCGAGCATCTCGCACACGCGGTCGTACACCGGCGCCTGCACCAGCACGCGCGAACCCGCCATGCAGCTCTGGCCGCTGGCAGCGAAGATGCCGGCCATCACGCCGTTCACGGCGTTGTCGAGATCGGCATCCGCGAAAATGATGTTCGGCGACTTGCCGCCCATCTCGAGCGTCACCCGGGCGCTGCGCTTCGCAGCCTCGGACGCGATGGCCTGGCCCGTCGCGGTGGACCCCGTGAACGCGATCTTGGCGACAGCGGGATGCGCAACGAGCGCCGCGCCAACGCTTCCGCCGCCGGTCACCACGTTGACGACGCCGTC
>DASZSS010000121.1:0-2988 GCA_035548535.1 Steroidobacteraceae bacterium | reverse complement strand
GCGTGAGCTTCGATTGGCCGCGAGGCGGCGCGTTCAGCGCGAGCGCGCCGCTGCCGCCGGAGTTGTCGAAGGTCATCGACGCCCTGAGTGCGATGGGCCGGGGTCGTGCGATGGACAAGGGTCGTCCGATGGCGACTGGCCGAGCGATGGAGAAGGGCCGAGCGATCGAGAAGGGCCCTGCGATCGAGAAGGGTCGTGCGATCCAGACGGGTCGTGCGATCGAGACGGGTCGTGCGATCCAGACGGGTCGTGCGATCCAGACGGGTCGTGCGAGCACTAAAGGGCCTGAGAGCGGTAAGGGACCTGAGAGCGGTAGAGGTTGGTCGCGCGGCAAGTAGGCGCGATCACGGCATCAGATAGCCGGCTCGCCGCAGCGCGCCGGCCAGCCAAATGAGCGGCAGCCCGATCAACGCGGTGGGATCATTGCTCTCGATGCGCTCGAACAAGGTGATGCCGAGCGCTTCAACCTTGAAGCCTCCGGCGCAGTCGAAGGGCTGCTCGCGCGCGACGTAGCGGCGGATCTCGGTGTCGGTGAGCATGCGGAAAGCGACCGTGGTCGTGTCCAGGTGCTCGAGCGTCAGGCCAGCCTCGACGCCCACGACCGCGCAACCCGTAAAGAACTGCGCGTGCCGTCCGCTGAGCGCCGCAAGCTGAACGCGGCACGTTTCCTCATCTCCCGGTTTGTCCAGCACGTGCTCGCCGAGCGCAGCCACCTGGTCGCTGCCGATCACGATGGCGCGCGGGTGCCGCTCGGCCACGGCCCGGGCCTTCTCCAGCGAGAGTCGCACGGCTCGCGCACGCGGCGCCTCTCCGGGGCGAGGCGTTTCGTCCACACCGGGACTCAGCACCTCGAAGGGCGGGGCGATCCTCTCGAGCAGCGCGCGGCGGTAACGGGAAGTCGAGGCCAGGATGAGGGGCTGCACAGTTCGAGTAATTCAGCTACGAGAAACAACGGCTTAGCGGGCAGTTCGCTTTGACTTGCCGGGGGTCGATACCTATCATACGCGCCCCATGTCGGAGCCGTGGTCGCAACTGACCGATGTCGACCGGTTGGCCGACAGGCACGCCGAAGTCGCCTTCGAGATCCCGGTGGATCAAATGCCGAAAGTGCGCGAGCAGTTCGCGAGCGCCGGCGGCAAGGTGCGCGGTATTGCGCGCTTCCGTCGTGAGGCCGGGTTCCGGGTCGCCGACCTCGAAATGAGCGGCGAAGCGCGGCTCGTCTGTCAGCGATGCCTCGAGCCGATGCAGGTGCCGGTCGAGGCCAGCGCGCACGTTGCGCTGCTCGTCTCGGAAAGCGAGGCGGACCGCGTGCCGCCAGAGCTCGAGACGATACACGTGCCGGAGAATCGCATCCGTGTGCGCGACCTCGTCGAGGAAGAATTGTTGTTGACGCTGCCCATCTCGCCGCTGCACGAGCGAGCGGAGGAATGCGGCGCCAAGCGTGAGCCGGATGCGCAAGCCGAGGCGCCGGTGCACGAGACGCAAAGGCCGTTTGAACAGCTGGGCGAGCTGTTGAAGCGCAATCACTAGCTCGCCTGCTGATTCGATTTCGAGGAGAGTTTGCAATGGCCGTTCAGAAAAGCCGCAAGACGCCGTCCAAGCGCGGCATGCACCGCTCGCACGACGGGCTCGCCACGCCGGCGCTGTCGACCGATCCGCAGTCGGGCGAGACGCACCTGCGTCATCGCGTGACGCCGGATGGTTTCTACCGCGGCAAGCGGGTCATCGAGAAGCGCGCCGAGACCGAAGAACAGCAATAAGCGCCCGGCCGTGCGTTCTGTATCGGCCGCGAGCCGCGCCGCTTCGTCCGTACGCTGAACTTCGCCGCGGGGGGTCTCTCGCGTGCAACCCATAGCCGTCGACGTCATGAGCGGCGACCGTGAGCCGCGCGAATACGTTGCGGGGCTTGCGCGCGCGCTCGACGAGGATCGGGACCTGCGCGCGCTCGTCGTCGGCGACTCGGCTGTGATGGAGCCGCTCGTCCAGTCCATGCTGTCGGCAACTCTGCGCACCCGCGTGGAGTCCGTGCACGCGCAAGAAGTCGTCGCAATGGACGAAGCGCCGCGTGAAGCGATCCGGCGCAAGAAGCAGTCGTCGATGCGCATTGCCGTCGACCTCGTGAAAGAGGGCAGGGCCGTCGCTTGCGTCAGCGCGGGCAATACCGGCGCGCTGACCGCGATGGCGCACTTCGTCCTGAAGACCGTCCCGGGCGTCGAGCGCGCGGCCATCATGTCCGCCATCCCGGCCGCGCACGGTCACACCCACATGCTGGACCTCGGTGCAAACACGAAGGCCACGCCGCCGCAGCTCGCGCAGTTCGCCGCGATGGGCTCCGTCGTGGCGCGCGACGTGTATGGCGTCGCGCAGCCGCGTGTCGGGCTGCTCAACATCGGCGAAGAGGACATGAAGGGGCACGAGCTCGTGCAGGCGGCGCATGCGCTCATCGGCGCGAGCGGTCTGAATTACATCGGCTTCGTCGAGGGCGACGACATCTTCTCGGGCGACGTCGACGTTGTCGTAACCGATGGGTTCACCGGCAACGTTGCGCTCAAGACGATGGAGGGCGCCGCGCATCTGATCGCGGATCGGCTGCGCGGCGAGTTCGCCGCCAACCTGTACAGCAGGCTGGCGGGGCTCATGGCGC
This sequence comes from Steroidobacteraceae bacterium, assembly GCA_035548535.1. Classification (GTDB taxonomy): domain Bacteria; phylum Pseudomonadota; class Gammaproteobacteria; order Steroidobacterales; family Steroidobacteraceae; genus JADGHX01. Next base: position 344 of record DASZSS010000121.1, on the reverse strand, counting down.
GGCCCGTGCTGAAGCGTGCCGCGGCCGGGCTCGATCCGCGGCGTTACAACGGCGCGTGCATGGTGGGCTTGAGCGGTATCGTGGTAAAAAGCCACGGCGGCGCGGACAGCATCGCATTCTCGCGGGCCATTGCGCTCGCCGCGCTGGCCGCGCGTCGCGGCCTGACGGCGCACATTGCGCAGGCTCTGCATCTAGAGGAACCGGGGCATTGATCTACTCGCGAATCGTCGGCACAGGCGCGCATCTGCCTGCGAAGGTCCTCACCAATTTCGATCTCGAGAAGATGGTCGACACGAGCGACGAATGGATTCGCGATCGCACCGGCATCGAACGGCGGCACATCG
>DASZSS010000120.1:0-11565 GCA_035548535.1 Steroidobacteraceae bacterium | reverse complement strand
CAGCACGAATGCGCGCAGGCGCGGCTCCTTCTTCTCGTTCGCGGCCGCGCCGGCCCGCTGATAATGATCGATCACGGCCTCGAGCGTCGAGAATCTTCCGTCGTGCATGTAGGGGGCCGTCAACGCGATGTTGCGTAAGGTCGGTACGCGCAGCGGCGTCGTGGAGGTGCCGTTGCGGGCGAAGGTCGCCGCGCCCGTCGTGCCCGCGAAATCGCGCCAATTGCCGGAAAAATTGAACCCGAAGTGACAGCCCGAGCAGCCGAGCCGGGCCGAATGGAACAGCGCCATGCCGCGCTTTGCTTCCGGCGTTAGCGCGTCGTGTCGTCCTGCAAATACGTATAAGTCGAAGGGCGAGCGGCCGGAGATCAGGGTGCGCTCGAATGCGGCGATCGCTTTCACGATCAGATCGAGCGTCAGGCGGCCGGCGGAATCGGGGAACGCCCGAGCGAAGGCCGCTCGATAGTCGGGCTCGGCGCCGAGCCAGGCGATCACTTCGCCTTCCCGTCCCGCCAGGCCGATTTCCACGGGATGTCGATTGCGCAGCGGCTCGAGCATCTGCGCCTCGAGCGAGCGCACCTTCGGCTTCGCCCATCCGAAGCTGATGTTGTACGCCACGTTCGCGAGCGGGAGGGCGCCGTTGGCGGTGGGTTGGCCGGTAGCGCCGAGCGCCACGGCGCGGCCGTCGGTGAAGGCGCGCGCGGGGTCGTGGCAACTCGCACAGCTATACGCATGTGTAACGGAGAGGCGAGTTTCGAAGAACAGCCGCCGGCCCAAAGCGACCTTGTCTTCCGACATCGGGTTGTCGGAGGGCACGGCGGGCACGGGGAAGCCGCGCGGCAGGTGCCATTGATATTCGGCGACCGCGCGAGCGGCGGCAGTCTCACCCGGGATCGCCGCGTGCGCGCCGACCGCAACGGCTGCCAGCAGCAGCGCGAGCCCGACGTGCCCTGCCCTCAGAGCCGATTCGGCCCTCAGGGCCAGCTCGAGCCGGCGCCCGCGCGCGTGAGCGCGGTGGTCTGGCCGGCGATCTGACTGCGCTCCTGCACCCACTTCGCAAATTCCTCGACGCCGGCGTCGCTGGCCCGCCGTTGCGCATCGACCCAGCTCTTCATCGAGTCGAGCAGCTTGTCCGCGAGCTTGCGGTTGCTGGAGAACAGGTCGAGGTAGGCGGCTTTGGCATCGTCGAGCCGCTTCATGCGCAGGTACGCCTCGCCCCGGTACTCGATGGCTTCCGCGAACGAGGGTTTCAGCGCGAGCGCTTGATCGTACGCCGCGAGCGCGGCGTCGTAGTCGCCGAGCTTGCGGCGCGTGTAGCCGAGATAGTTCCACGCCTCCGGCATCGTCGGCGCGAGCTGCACGACCTGCTCGAACTTGCCGCGCGCATCCGCGTAACGCTCGTTCGCTTTTTGCGCCGCCTTCTCCTTCTTGCGCGCATCGCTCGCCTTGTCGGCGCTCGCGGCGTACTTGTCGGCCTTGCTGACGGCACGCACGCCGGCATTGAAGGCGATCTTCGCTTTCTCTTCCGGCGTCATCTCACGCTCGGGCAGGTTCGGCAAGGACGACGGCATGCTCGACGGGCCGGTCGAGGCCGATCGGGCCGGCATGGTGGCGGCGGCGACAACCACCACCAGAGTGACGATTACGACTTCCATCACGGCTGCCAGCGCGAGCCGAATCAGTTTGGCCATGTCCCTCTCCCGGCGACCCGCCGCCACACAATGTTCCTCTGAGTTCCGCTGCGTTCCCCGCGTGGTTCAATCACCAGCGATTGCGCAACTCCCGTAGCTTCAGGAAGACCGTCCGCGCGTCGGGCTGCTCGCCAATGTCCGGAAAGGCTTCGCGTAAACGCGCGATCACCGTCGGGCTTTGCAGGCGGAAGAACGTGTTGACGCGCTTCTCTTCCGCGAGCGTCGTGACGACGGCGTTCTGCGGCTCATCCTTGCGTGCGCGCTCGAGTAGCGCCTGCGCGTCCGCGTTCGTCGGCTCCCGATCCAGCGTGAATTCCAGGTTGCGCGCGACGTATTCGTGACCCGGATAGACGCGCGTGTCGTCCGGCAAGCGCGCGAGCTGCGTGACGAACGTGTCGTACAGCGCTTCCGGATGACCGCCGTTGTGACAGTTGCCCGCGCCCGCGTTGAACAATGTGTCGCCGCAGAAGAGCGCCGGCTGCTCCGCGTGCGCGAGCAGACAGATGTGCGCCATCGTGTGACCCGGCGTATCCAGACATTCCAGCTCGACCGTGCGACCGACGCGGATCACATCGCCCTTGCTCAGGCCGCGATCCACGCCGCCGATCCGGCCCGCCGCCTTGGCATGCGCGAGCACCTTGGCGCGCGTGGCGGCCACGAGCCCCGCGTTGCCGCCGGTGTGATCGCCGTGCTCGTGCGTGTTCACGATCTGCGTGATCTGCCAGCCGCGGCGGCGCGCGGCTTCGTTGCATAACTCCCACCGGAGCGGGTCGATGGCCAGCGCCTCGCCCGTCTGCGGACACGCGATCAGATAATGGAAATTCCGATAGGCGTTCGCCGCCCAGATGCGCTCGATCAGCATTGAGGCATGTCCCACGAAATTGCGGTGCCACCGTACCCCAAAGGCACTCGCGGGGCCATAATGCCTCGCAGCTAGGGAATGCCCCACGCCGATTCACGTCGAGGCGGGTATGACACCACACACCTTCTTGTTCCAGCCCGGCTTGTGGTCGGGCGTGGGCACGTTCTGGACGGAGGACGGCAAGGCGACGCCGGCCGAGGGCCGTACCGAGATCGTGCATCGGGACGACTGCTGGCTGCTCGCCGGCACGCTGAAGGTGCTCTCCTCGCCGCCCGTCGAGTTCGTCAACCACTACTCCATCAAGGCGCCCGCGCCGGACGCGATCAGCACGACGTGGACCTCGGAGAACTCCGCGATCGGCAAGCTCAAAGGCTCGTTCTCGATCGTCGGTCCATCCATCGTGTCGCTGTATCATTGCGACGGCGGCCCGGGCTACTACGGCACGGAGCATCTGATACAGCTCGATCCGAACCACTACGAGGCTTGCGGCGTCCTGTTCCTCGAGGGGCGGCGCTTGTCCTCCTGGCGCGTCGCGCTGACGCGGGACAAGTGAAACTGACGATGACACGCAAGACGCTTTCGCTCCTCACCCTCGCCGCGCTCACGCTCGCGACCGGCGCACGCGCGGACACGCTCCGCTGCGGCAAGTATCTGATTGCGGAAGGCGCGATGCAGACCGAAGTGCGCGAGAAGTGCGGTCCGCCCGACGAGACGCTGAACGTGAGCGAGCCCACGTACGCGCGCAACGCCTACGGCTACATGTTCCAGACGGGCACGATCACGAAAACGATCTGGCGCTACAAGCGCGCGCCCGGTAAGTTCCCCGCCGTGCTCACGTTCGAAGGCGGCGAGCTGAAGAAGCTCGAGTTCGAGAAGTGATCAGGCCTTGATCGGCACGTAGTGATCGATCAGCAGCGCCGCGAACAGCCACATCAGATACGTCACCGAGAACTTGAAGACGCGCATCGGCAGCTCTTCGCGCGCCGTGATCTTCAGCGCGAACGCGTAATACAGAAATCCCGCATTCAGCACGAGCGCCGCGGCCAGATAGATGAGGCCCGTCATGCGCGTGAGGAACGGCAGCAGGGTCACGATGACCAGCAGCACCGTGTAGAGCAGCACGTGTAGCCGCGTGAACTCCACACCGTGCGTCACCGGCAGCATCGGAATGCCCGCCCTGGCGTATTCGTCGCGCCGCGCGATCGCGAGCGCCCAGAAGTGCGGCGGCGTCCACACGAAGATGATCAGGAACAGCAGCAGCGCGTGCGGATCGACGTGGTTCGTCACCGCCGTCCAGCCGAGCACGGGCGGCGCAGCGCCGGCGGCGCCGCCGATCACGATGTTCTGCGACGTCGCCCGCTTCAGCCAGACGGTGTAGATCACCGCATAGCCGATGAGTGATGCGAACGTGAGCACCGCCGTCAGCAGATTCACGAGGAACGCCAGGATCGCCATCGACGTCACGCCGAGCGCGGCTGCGAACGCGAGCGCCTGCCGCTCCTTCAGGTGACCGGTCGGCAGCGGCCGACCGCGCGTGCGCGCCATCTGCTCGTCGATGCGACGATCGAGCACGTGGTTGATGGTCGCCGCGCAGGCCGAGGCGAGCGCGATGCCCAGGTTGCCGAAAATCAATGCGTCGAGCGGCGGCCAGCCCGGGCTCGCGAGGAGCGTCCCGACGATGGCCGTGAAGGTGATGAGCGCCACCACCTTCGGCTTCGTCAGCTCGAAGTAGTGACGCCACGTGGGGCCCGCCGCGGCGGCGGAGATCTGCGTTTCGGTCGCCAAGATATGTGTCGTAGGGTGCCGGAGATCGGTCCGGCCGCTCAGATAGGCGCGCAGAATCTCATATTTGGGCGTCGCCCGGGGACACCGATCGCCCGGTGAGCTCAGTGATGGCCCGGACCAGGTCTACCGGACTCACAGGCTTGGCCACGTGCGCCTGATAGCCGGCCCGCAGCGCGAGATCGCGGTCTGCGGCGCGCGCGTAGGCCGTCAGCGCGAGTGCCGGAATCGAGCCGCCGAGATGCGGCGGCCGCGCACGGAGCTGCCGCATGAGCTCATAGCCGTCGATGCCCGGCATGGCGATATCCGACACGATCGCATCGGGCAGCCACTCGTCCAGCATGCTCAGCGCCTCGCCGGCGCGCGTCGCCACGCGGTACGAGAAGCCGCTGCGCTCGAGGATCGCGGCGAGGATGTCCCGCGTCTCCGCATCGTCCTCGACGATGAGCACCCGGATACCGAGCGCGCCGGCCGCAGGGTAAGCGCCCGGCATCCGCTCCGGGAGCGGCTTGCGGACGGCACTTTCAACCCCAGTGGCCGCGGGAAGGGTCACCGTGAACGTCGCGCCCTTGCCGATGCCGGGGCTCGCGACCCGCACGGTGCCGCCGTGCAGCTCCACGACGTGCCGCACGATGGCGAGCCCGAGGCCGAGGCCCATGTGGGTGCGCGTGCTCGTGCCGTCGGCCTGCCGGAAGCGGTCGAACACATACGGCAGAAACTCGGCGGAGATGCCCTCGCCCGTATCGCTGATCGCCACTTCCGTCTCGCCGCCCCTCGAGGTGAGCGCGACGTGGACCTGACCGCCCGCGGGCGTGAACTTCACGGCATTCGCCAGGATGTTGAGGAACACCTGCTGCAGCCGGCCCGCATCGCCCATCACCATGAATTCGGAGGGTGCGAGGCTCCTTTCGAGCTTCAGCCCCTTGGCCTGCGCCGCCGGCCGCTGGATCTCGAGGGCCGCTTCGATGACGGAGGCGAGATCCACCGGCTGCACGTTGAGGCTCAGCTTGCCGCTCACGATGCGCGAGACATCGAGCAAGTCCTCGATGAGCTTCGCCTGGGAGCGCGCGCCGCGATCGATGGATTCGAGCGCGCGCTGGCGCTGGCTCTCTTCGAGCCGCCCGGAACGCAACAGATGCGACCAGCCGATGATGGCGTTCATCGGCGTGCGCAGCTCGTGGGAGAGATTCGCGAGGAACTCGTCCTTCAGGCGCGTCGCCTCTTCGGCTTGCGTGCGCGCCGCGTGCTCGCGCGCGAACGCCGCTTCACGCTCGAGCGCGGCGTGCTTGCGATCGCTGATGTCGAGCACGAATGTCATCCATTGGTCTTCGGCGTCGTGGATCAGCGTCGCGGTGGTCATGGCCCAGACGCGCGAACCGTCCTTGCGCAAGTACTCCTTCTCGAACGGCGCGCAGGTGCCGCGCATGCGCAGCTCCGCGGCGGCGGCCTCGCTGCGCTCCAGGCTCTCCGGTGCGGTCAGCGAGCGCCACGTGAGCGTCGAGCCGACCAGCTCCTCGCGCGCGTAGCCGGTCATGCGCAGGAACGTGTCGTTCACTTCGAGGAACCGGCCATTCTTCAGGATGATCACGCCGATGATGTTCGAGTCCACGAAGCTGCGCCAACGCGCTTCGCTCTGCACGAGACCGCGCTCGATGCTGTGAAGACGCAGCAGCACCCGGACGGCGGTCGTCAGCTCCACCGGCTCGACGGGCTCGGTCAGGTAGATCTCCGCACCGCCTTCGAGACCGAGTAGCTGATCTTGCGGCGTCACGAACGTGGCGGAGATCTGCACGACTGGAATCGAGCGCGTCGCCGGGTCCGCCTTGATCTTGCGGCAGGCATCGATGCCGCTCATGTCGGGCAGTCGCACGTCCATGACGACGAGCGCCGGCAGCAGCTCGCGCGTGAGGCGCACGGCGTCCGTGCCATTGTCTGCCTCGACGACCGTATAGCCCGCCTGCCGCAGAATGCGCGACTTCGTGTAACGCGAGGCCGCCGTGTCGTCCACGTTGAGAATGGTGAGGGATGCCGCGTTCACGCGCCGTCCTGCCGGGTCATAGGCCGTTGCGCGAGAGGATTGCGCGCGCGGTGTCGGCGTTCAACTCGCTCTTCTGCAGCACGGCCTGAGCCTGCTCGCCAAGCCGGCTGCGTTCCTCGTCCGAGAGCAAGCGCGACGTGACGATCGCCACTGGCACCTGGCGCAACTCCGAGTCGCGGCGGATCGCGCCGAGAACGTCCTCGCCGTTGCTGTCGGGGAGCTGCAGGTCCAGGAAGATCATGGCCGGGCGCGTGGAGCGTGCGACGCGCAGCCCGCTGTGGCCATCCTCGGCTTCGACTACGCGCGTGCGGTTGTCGCCGATGAGCTTCTGCAGCAGATACCGCGCCGCCGGATCGTCGTCGATCACGAGCACGTCGCGCCCGACGAGCGTGTTCAGGCGATCGAGCAGGGCGACGCGCGAGAAGGGCTTCACCAAGTAGCTGTCGGCGCCGAGCGCGAGCGCTTTGCGCTCGTCTTCGACCTTCGTGGCCATCAGCACCGGCACGGAGGCCGTCTCCAGATTCGCCTTCAGCTCGTTGAGCCAGCGCCAACTGTCCTCGCCACGCAGGAGAACGTCGAGGACCACGCAGCGCGGCCGCACTCGGCTCATGATCTCGCGCGCCTCGCGCAGCGTGCGCGCGGCGAGCGGCTGATAGCGCGTGTTCTTCAGCAGCTTCGCGTAGATGAATTGCGTTTCCACCTCGTCTTCGACGATGAGCACCGGCACGAGCGCCGGATCGAGCTCGAGCTCGAGCGGTGACGCGACGGTTGCGGCGGGCGACACCCGGTCGTCGTAGTGCATCGGCAATGTCGCGGTGAACGTCGACCCGACGCCGAACCGGCTCTGCACGTCGACCTCACCATGCATCAGCCGCGCGAGTCGACGGCACAGCGGCAGCCCGAGCCCCGTGCCCTTCACGCGGCCCTGCAGCGGATTGGCGACCTGCGTGAACTCCTCGAAGATGCGCGCCTGATCCTCTTCCCGGATACCGATGCCGGTGTCCGTCACCGACAACACGACCGTGCGGCCATCCGCGGAGGGCGTCGCGGTCACGCGCACCTCCCCGCGCTCGGTGAATTTGATGGCGTTCGAGATGAAGTTGCGCAGGATCTGCGAGACCTTGCCCTCGTCGTTGTACATGACGAGCGAGGCCGGCGGGTCCTCGAAGACGAGCTTCACGTCTTCGCTCACGAGCAGCGGCCGGAGCATGCCGCGCAGCGCGCTGAACAGGTTCGCCACCTCGAATTCCACGGGGCGCACGTCGATCTTGCCCGCTTCGATCTTCGCGAGGTCGAGCAGATCGTTCACGAGCTCGGTGAGATCGTCCGCGGCCTTGGCGATGAAGCGCACCTGCTTGTCCTGCTCCGCGGTCAGCGTGCCGTCCAGCCGGTCGAGCAGCATCTTCGAGAGCGCGCGGATCGAGTTGAGCGGCGTGCGGAACTCGTGGCTCATGTTCGAGAGGAACCTCGACTTCATCTCGTCCGCGCGGCGCAGGTGATCCGCCTTCTCGTCGAGCTCGGCGTAGAGCGCGACGACGCCGCGGTTCGTATCTTCGAGCTCGCGGTTCAAGTGCAGCAGCTCTTCCTGACGCTCGCGCAGCTCCGAGAGGGCGCGCAGCAGCTCCTGATTCTGCTGCTGCAGCTCTTCGTGCGGGCCGACCGGCGGCTGGGTCGTGAGCTGCTGCACGAGCTCGTTCACACGCGCCGGGGTGATGAGTCCCGTGCGCGCCGGCAGCATCTTGCGCAGCGTGACGTCCGTGCCCGCGCCGGGCGCAGTACGGATGTCGACGCGATCCATCAGACGATGCGCGCCGATGAGGCCGATGCCCATGCCGGTACTCGACCGGTAGTGGCCGCTCAGGATGCGCGCGACGTCCGCGATGCCGGGCCCCTTGTCCGAGACTTTCACCAGCAGGAGCTGCGGTGCGCTCTCGCCCTCGAGCGCGAATTCGACGCGCCCGCCGCGGGCGTAGCGAAACGCATTGCGTGCGATTTCCGATACCGCGGTGGCGATTCGCGTCTGGTCCTGCGCGTCGAATCCGACGAGCGCGGCGATCTGACGCGCACGCTGGCGCGCAACGACGACGTCCTGCTCGTACTGGATCGCGACGGTCAGCAGCGCCCTACTCATGGTCCGGTGACGAGTCCCTGACGCGGCGCGGTGCCGCGGTTACGGAGCACGACGACAGTGACATCGTCGCGGCCACGATCATAGTCGCGGTAGAGCACCGCGGCGATTAAAGCCGGATGGCGCGCGGCCAGACCTGGGTAGGCCGCCAGGTCCCACTGCGTGCCGAGCCCGTCCGAATGCAGGATGAGCAGCGCGCGCTCGGGCCAGGGAAACGCCAGCTCCTGGGTCTTGCGCATCGTGTGGCCAACGATGCCGTTGTAGGAAACGAGTTGGCGCGAGCCCGGCGCGTGTTCGACGCGACACACGATGTTCCCGACGCTCGCGTACGAGCCGCGCCCCGCCGGCGCGATCAGCTTGGCCACGGCCACGGCCGCGCCCCGGGTTCGCGCGAGCGCGGCATGGCAGATCTCCAAGAGCTCGAGCGGTTCGGAATGAGGATGCGCGGCGAGCTGGTCCGTCGCGAGGCGCGCCGCGTCGTGCGCGTCGCTGCCGTGACCCAATCCGTCGGCGACGAGCGCGGTGACGCCAGCGCGGGAAAATTCCACGGCCCACGCATCGCCGCTGACGGACTCACGCGGCTTCGCGAGGCACACGCCGCCGAGCTCGACGGCGTCCTCGCGGGCGGGAATCGGCCGGCTCCACAGCTCCATGCGCAGCGCCGTGCCCTTCCCGGGCTGTGTGTAGATCTGAAAATTCGACGCCACCCGCGACAGCGCGCCAAGGCCGCCGCCGAGTGTGCCGCGAGTCGAGTATCCATCTCGCAGGCTCGTCTCGAGATCCGCGATGCCGGGCCCTTTGTCGAGTGCGATGAGCTCGACGCCGCCGATGCCCGCGTGCTCGATGCTTCGGAGCAGCAGCCGACCGCGGCCGGCGTGCTTCAAGATGTTCGTGCCCGTTTCGTTGATCGCGAGCGCGAGGCGACCCGCCTGCGTCGGGTCGAACGCGAGCAGCGCGGCCAGGTCGGCCGCGGCGCGCCGGGCGTTGCCGATCTGACTGCTGTCGTCGATCGGGTAGGTGGTCTGCGGCGGCATGAGCATGAGGTCGAGCGCTCGAGCTCAGCGCCACCGCGTGATCGCGACACGCGTGCCTTCGCCGGGTTTGGATTCGATGGAGAACTCGTTGCAGAGCCGGCGAGCGCCGCTCAATCCGAGGCCGAGGCCACTGCCGGTCGTGAAGCCGTCTTTCAATGCCATCTCGACGTCCGCGATGCCCGGCCCGCGATCGACGAACACGAGCCGCACGCCTTTGCGCGCGCCTTCGTGCACGGCTTCGATCGTGACCTCACCCCCGCCACCGTAGTCCAGCGTGTTGCGGGCGAGCTCGCTCGCCGCGGTGACGAGCTTCGTCTGATCGACGAGCGAGAATCCCTGCGCGATCGCGCGCTCGCGCGTCGCCTGACGGACGCGCACGATGTCCTCGGCGCTGCGGATTTGCTGGATGGAGCGATCGTTCAGGGGCATGCAAGTCTGCGGCTCCGACGCCTCAGTGACGTCCCGCCGCGGCGACTCGCTCGCGCAGCAGCGCCATGCCTTTGTCGACATTGAGGGCGGTGCGCACGCCCGTGAGGGACAGGCCGAGCTCGACGAGCGTGATGGCCACCGCCGGCTGCATTCCGACGACGACGGTCTCCGCGTCGAGCACGCGCGCCATCGCGGCGATGTTGCTGATCATGCGGCCGATGAACGAGTCCACGACTTCGAGGCTGGAGATGTCGATGAGCACGCCGTGCGCGCGATCTTTCACGATGCGCGCCGTGAGGTCGTCCTGGAGCTGCACGGCGAGCCGGTCGTGCATGTCGACCTGAATCGTGACCAGCAGGAACTGGCCCATGCGCAGAATCGGGATCTTCTCCATCGTCGCGCCCTCAGATCTTGGTGGCGCCCGGGACCGCTGCATGGACCAGGCGCAGCGCCAGCGTGAAGGCATCCGCCAGGGTGGCTTTGGTCGTGACCTCGGACAGGTCCACGCCGAGATGCACGATCGTCTGGGCGATCTGCGGCCGGATGCCGCTGATGATGCAATCGGCGCCCATCAACCGGGCCGCGGCGACGGTCTTCAGGAGATGCTGCGCGACGAGCGTGTCCACGGTTGGCACGCCGGTGATGTCGATGATTGCGATCCCGGCGCCGGTGCGAACGATCGCCTGCAGCAGGCTTTCCATGACCACCTGCGTCCGGGCGCTGTCGAGCGTACCGATGAGCGGCAGCGCAAGGATGCCTTCCCACAGCTCGACGACCGGCGTGGACAGCTCGAGAAGCTCCTGCTGCTGGCGCGTGATCACGTCCTCGCGGCTCTTCTGGGCCATCTCGGTGGTGTAGAGCGCGAGCCGATCGAGCTCGAAGCTCACACTCCACAGCGCGTCGGCGAGCGCCGCGGGATCCGGCTCGCGGCGCAGGCGCGCGAACAGCGGCTGCTTCAGCGACAGGACGAACATCGCGGTCTCGGACGGCGAATAGCCCTGGTGCGCGCGCGAGCGCGAGAGGCCGGCGAGAAATTCGCGCACGCCGGCCCACGCCGGCGCGTTCGGGGAATACGCTCCGCTCGCCGCCGCGGGACGCAGCAATGCGATGAATTCGCGCGACTGCTCCCGCAGCTCGCGCTCGGTGATCAAGCCCGAGCGCAGCGTCGCGCCGGAAAGTTGCAGTTGGACCCACTCGTCGAGCAGCTCCTGCTCGTTGCTCAAAGCGCGTTCCAGAGGGGCGGTCGCGGTGGGAGGCATGACGTGTTCCTACCTGAGAATGGGGTGAGCCCTGGCGGGCCGGTGAGGGCTCGCCAGAGTAACAGAACGGAAGGGCCTTCCGGCCGCGGAAATCAGCTAGTACGTAGTGAGCGCAACAAGGCGAGCGTGCTCAGCAAGAGCAGCGCGGCCCCCGCGTTGTGCGCCGTCGCCAGCGCGAGGGGGAATCCCTCGAGCACCATCGACGTGCCGATGAGAAGCTGAAGCGCGAGGGCAGCGAGCACTGCGCAAGCGGCGATGCGCGCGCGGCCGCGCTTGTTGCGCCGGCGGAGGGTGGCCAGTGCCGCGACGACGAGCGCAATCGTCGCGACCAGCGCACCGAGGCGA
>DASZSS010000119.1:0-4431 GCA_035548535.1 Steroidobacteraceae bacterium | reverse complement strand
CATCACCCGCGCGCTTCGGCGCGTGCCCGCTCGAGCTGCTCCGCGAGACGCTTGTCGGACACGCGCACGAGCGTCTTGAGCTCCTGCGCGTACAGCGACACGCGATATTCCTCGAGCATCCAGCGGAACTGCTCCAGCTCGGGCCGCGGCCCCGGCCCGGACGATTGCGAAGCGAGCGCGCGCAACGCCGTCGCAAACGGCGCGGTCTGGGTCATGAGTTGCGCATCGCGAGCGACATTGTCTTGCAGCCGCTCGACGCGCCGGCGTAGCGCCCTCAAGTAGCGCGGCAACTGCGCAAGCCATCGCTGCGGCGTCGATCGCACGAAGTCCGGAGGCAGCAGATCGGCGAGGTGCGCTTCGATGTCCGCGACGGATGCGGCGAATGCGGGTGCGCGCAAGCGGTCGAGCGAAAGGCGGAGCTGGCGCCAATCCTTGAGGACTTCCTGCACCAATGCCGTGAGCCGGTCAGCCGTATCGGCCAGATCGCCACGACGTGCTTCGACGAGCGCGGTGAATTCCGCTTCGGAGCGCGGCAGCGGCGTTTCCTCAGGCAAGAAGCACTCACGCACGGCTCGCCATGTGAGCGATTGCGGCAACGGCTGTGAGAGCTCGAGGCCGGAGCTGAGGAGCACGAGCTCGCGATTCTGAGCAATCCGCTGGGAGATGTACTTCACCTGTTGAGGCAGCGAGAGCAGGATCAGTCGCGTAATGCCAGCACGGGAGAGCCACTCGGCTTCAGCCGCCGTGCGTGCCTCGACGCGCGTAACGAAAGTGCCGCGATCCTCGATGGCCGGGTAGACGTTGAACCGCAGTCGCCTGCGATGGACCTCGACGCTCTCCGGGAGATCGCCGAAGTCCCAGCGGCGGTGCTCGTGTTCGGCATGCGCAGCGGCGGCGCTGCTGGGCCCGGCAGCGCGTGCTCCCGCGTGACCAGAGGACTCACGTGCTGCCGAGCCGTCGGCTGCTCCGAGACCGGAGGTACGCCCCGCACCCGGCGCCGCGTTGCTCCCGCTCGCTTCCTCGCCGCCCGGGCCCGCGGCCGCACCGCGCGCGCCCGCTTCCGCGCCGCTTGTGCCCCCACCGCCACTGGTGCGCACGCCACCGATCGTGTGCTCGCGATGGCCCGCGCGCTCACCACTGCTCGCGCCTTCACTACCGCTCGCGCCGTCACCGCCACTCGCGCGTGCCAACCGCAACCACTGCGACGATGGCGGTCGTCCGCGCAGCTCGCGCCGGATCGCGGCGACATCCCGCCCCTCGGCGATGACGTCATCGTTGGCATCGACCACGCGGACGTTCATGCGCAAGTAGACCGGCAACTCCAGCTCCGCAAGCTGCGCGGCCGTCACGGGTTGGCCCACTCTCGGCGTGATCCACTGCGCCAGCCACTCGTAGAAATCCGGCAACTGCTCGACCGGCGCACCGGAAGGCAGCTCGGCCAGCGCGGCACGCGCCGAGTCCGGCACCGGCACGAGCGGCTTGCGCAGCTCTTTGGGCAGCGCCCGCATCAGCTCCGTCACCTTCTCGAGCCGCATGCCCGGCACGAGCCACGCGAGCTTCCCCGCATCGAGCAAATCGACGAGCGGCTCGGGCACGGTGAGCGTGAGCCCATCGTCCCGTTCGACCGGCTCGAACTTGTAACTCAGCGGCAAGCGATTCGCGCCGACCGGCCAGTCGTCCGGGAACTGTTCCGGCGTGATCTCGGGAGTCTCGCGCGCCATCACGTCCCCGAGCGTCATGTAGAGCAAGCGCGGCGCGGCGCGCTCGGCCTTGCCGCGCCAGCTCTCGAACGCCGCGACGGTGCTCACGCGCTCCGGAATGCGTGCGGTGTAGAAGTTCACGAGCGTCGTTTCGTCGACGAGGATGTCTCGTCGCCGAATCTTCGCTTCGAGCTTCTCCACCTCGCGCAGCAGCTCGCGATTGGCCGCGAGAAAGGCGCCCTTCACGTCGGAGTGACCGGCGACGAGCGCCTCGCGCGCGAAAATCTCATGCGCCTGCGCGGGAGCCACGATCGCGTAATTCACACGGCGACGCGAGGCGAGCGTGAGACCATAGAGCGTCACCGTCTCGTACGCGGACACATAGCCGCGCGTATCGACCCAGTGCGGCTCGGTGTACACACGCTTCAGCAGATGCGCGCCCGCCGCCTCGATCCAGCCCGGATCCACCGCTGCCACCATGCGCGCGTACAACCGCGTGGTCTCAATCAAGCTTCCCGCCACCACCCACTTGGGTGGCCGCGATGCGAGTGGCGTTCCCGGCGCGATGACGAACCGCACCCCACGCGGCCCATCGTACTCGCGGCGCTCGTCCAGGTTGCCGATGGAGCCGAGAAATCCCGTGAGAATCGCCTGATGCAACTCCGCGTAGCTCGCCTCCACCTGGTTGGGCCGCAGCTTCAATTCGGCGACGGCGTCCGCGAGCTGCGCGTGCAGGTCCTGCCACTCGCGCATGCGCATCGCCGAGAGAAAATGCTCGCGACACCACTTGCGAAGCTGATTGCGCGAGAGCGTCGCGGCCTGCTCATGGTACAGCCGCCAGAGGTTCAGCACCGTGACGAAGTCCGACCGCTTGTCCGCGAGCTCGGCATGCTTCTGCGTGGCGTGCTGTTGCGCGTCCGCCGGGCGCTCGCGCGGGTCTTGCGCTTCGAGAAATGCCGCGATGATCAGCATTTCCGTGAGACAGTTGTGGCGCGTGGCCGCGAGCAGCATGCGCCCGAGGCGGGGATCGACCGGCAAGCCCGCGATCTGTTGGCCGAGGCTCGTCACGCGACGCTCCTCGTCCATGGCCTTCAGCTCCTGCAGCAGGCGCACGCCGTCGTTGATCAATCGCGTGTCCGGCGGATCGAGGAAAGGGAAGCGCTCGGGATCACCGAGGCCGACCGCCGCCATGCGCAAGATCACGCTCGCGAGATTCGTTCGCAGAACCTCGGGCGGCGTGAACGCTTCACGCAGCGAGAAGTCCTCCTCCGAGTACAAGCGGATGCAAATGCCTTCGGCTTCACGCCCGCAGCGTCCCTTGCGCTGGTCCGCGCTCGCCTGCGAGATTTTCTCGATCGGCAGCCGCTGCACCTTCGCACGTGCGTTGTAGCGGCTGATGCGCGCGAGCCCTGAGTCGATGACGTAGCGGATGCCGGGCACCGTGAGCGAGGTTTCCGCGACGTTCGTGGCGAGCACGATACGGCGCTCGGTGTGGCCCTCGAAGATGCGCTGTTGCTCGCTCGCGGAGAGTCGCGCGTACAGCGCGAGCACCTGCGTGTTGCGCAGCTCCGCCGCTTCGAGCGCTTCGGCCGCTTCGCGAATCTGCTTCTCGCCGGGAAGGAAGACGAGCGTGTCGCCGCGCACGCCCGGCGCGGTCGCATCCAGCTCGCGGATGGCCGCGACGATGCCTTCGGGCAAAGAGAGCTCGGCGGCCTCCTCGTCGTCGTCCTCCGTGACGATGAGCGGACGGTAGCGCACCTCGACCGGATAGCTGCGTCCGGAGACTTCGATGATCGGCGCGCCGCCGAAGAAATCCGCGAACTTCTGCGGATCGATCGTCGCGGAAGTGATGATGACCTTCAGTTCCGGCCGCGACGGCAGCAGTTGCTTCAGCACCCCGAGAAGCAGATCGATGTTGAGACTGCGCTCGTGCGCCTCGTCGACGATGATCGTGTCGTAACGACGGAAGCGGCGGTCGCTCTCGAGCTCCTTCAGCAGAATGCCGTCCGTCATGAGCTTGACGCGCGTCTGCGGACCGGTGCGATCGTTGAAGCGCACCTTGTACCCCACGGCGCCGCCCACGGTGGTGCCCAGCTCCTGCGCGAGACGGCTCGCGAGTGCGCGCGCGGCCAGCCGGCGCGGCTGCGTGTGGCCGATGAGGCCTCGGGTGCCGCGCCCGGCCTCGAGACAGAGCTTGGGCAGCTGGGTTGTCTTGCCCGAGCCGGTCGCCCCGCAGACGACGATGACTTGGTGGCGCGCGAGCGCCTCGAGAATCTGCGCCCGGTGCGCGGAGATGGGCAGCGCCGGGTCGTACTCGAGCTTGAGATCGGGAGCCGAGGCGGCCGCCGGTGGCTGGGGGCGGCGCGAAGGGGTTGACATCGTGTGAAGTTTAGCGTGCCGAGCCGCGGCCTGCTCGCGTTGGGCCGGCGTGCTGATCGGCCCAGTGCGCTGATCTGCCAGGTGCGCTGATCGGCCGGGCGTGCTCATCGGCCCGGCGTGCTGATCGGCCCGGTGCGCTCATCGGCCCGGCGTGCTCATCAGCGCAGCGTGCTCATCAGCGCGGCGTGCTCATCAGCGCAGCGTGCTGATCGGCCCGGTGCGCTCATCGGCCCGGTGCGCTCATCGGCCCGGCGTGCTCATCAGCGCAGCGTGCTCATCAGCGCAGCGTGCTCCTCAGCGCGGCGTGCTCGTCGGGCCCGCGTGCTCAGTGCACCCGGTGCGACGGCCTCCT
>DASZSS010000118.1:0-4449 GCA_035548535.1 Steroidobacteraceae bacterium | reverse complement strand
TGAAGAGCCTCGTGATGGTGCCCATTCGCCGGGTCGAGCCGATCGGCGCGATCGGCACGTACTGGGCCACGGCTCGCCGGGCCACGCCCGAAGAGGTGAGCCTGCTGCAAGCGCTGGCCGACAGCACCTCCATCGCGATGGAAGCGGTGGACGTGTTCACGAACCTCGAGAAGCGCGTCGCCGAGCGGACCGCGGAGCTGAAGCGGCGCACGACCGAGCTCGAGCTGCTGAACCGCGAGCTCGAGGCGTTCTCCTATTCGGTGGCGCACGACCTGCGCGCGCCGCTCATCACGATCGACGGGTTCACGCAAGTGCTCGAGGACACGCTGCGCGATCGGCTGGACGACGCCGACCGCGGGCACCTCGGGCACATCCGCAGCTCGGTGAGCCGCATGCACAAGCTCATCGAAGACCTGCTCGGCCTGTCGAGGATCGTGCGCACGCCGATGCGCCTCACGACCGTGGATCTGAGCGCCGCGGCCCGCGACATCGCGCAGCGCCTCGCGCGGACGGCGCCCGAGCGCCGCGTCGAATTCGTGATCGCGCCGGATCTCGTGAGCGAAGGCGACGACGGCCTGCTGCGCATCGCGCTCGAGAACCTGCTCGGCAACGCGTGGAAATTCACCTCGAAGCGGCCGGAAGCGCGCATCGAGATGGGCACGACCCACGGCACGCGGGGCGAGCGCGTCTATTTCGTGCGCGACAACGGCGCAGGCTTCGACCCGCGCTACGCGGGCAAGCTCTTCGGGCCCTTTCAGCGCTGTCACACGCAGTCGGAATTTCCCGGCACCGGGATCGGGCTCGCCACCGTGCAGCGGATCGTGCATCGGCACGGCGGCCGGATCTGGGCGGAAGCGCAGCTCGATCGCGGCGCGACGTTCTATTTCACCCTGAGCCCGAGCAACGGGACGGCCGCCGGCGCGGCTTAGCCGCGCACGGCGAGGTCGCCGCGTGCCGCGGGACGCACCTGCCCCGCGCCGCGCGTCATCGCCCAGTCGAACATGCGGCTCACGAAGCCGCCGCCAAGACTTGCGCCGGTCACATCGTCCAGCCGGTATTCCTTCTTGAGCAGGATCGCCTCGGCGGCGCGGATGCCGCTGCGGACGGCCGGGCCGATACCTTCGGCCATGTCGCGCGTCGCAAGACCCGCCGCATCACCGGCGATGAACGCGTTGCCGATGCGCACGACATCGACGTTGCCGCGCAGGAAGTAGCTATACCCCGTCGGCTCGTAGCGCGCGCCCGCGGCGAGCGATTTGTCGAGCAAGCTGGTGAAGTGCGACCAGTGATAGCGGATGTCCTTGCCGCTGCGTTTCAAGCGCTCGGCCATGCCGCCGACGCCGACGTTCAGCCAGCCGTTCTCCTTCGGCACGTACCACGAGTAACCGGGCAGGCCCTTGTCGAAGAACCAGAGATGGCAGTCGCCGTCCTTCCAGTCGTAGGGAATCTCGTGTTCCAGCGTCACCGTCTGCAGCTCCGCCGCGCGCGGATTCGCTTCCTTGAACAGCGTGCGATAGACGGGGCAGCGCGTGCCGCCCGCGCCGATGAGGTACTTGCAGCGATACGTGTCATCGACGACGAAGTCTTCGCCCTCCCGCCGCACGTTGCGCACCGTGTGCTGCACCACCCGCGCGCCGGAGCGCTCGAGCAGCCACGCATCGAATTCGATGCGGCGGATCGAGTGCTGCACGCACGGCAGCTTCACATACAGCGCCTTCACGTGCACGTGCAGGCGATCGAACGTGAGAAAGCGGTGCGGATATTCGGAGACGTCCATCTCCAGGTCCCGCACCACTTCCGGCGTGATCCAGCCGGCACACAGCTTCAATCGCGGGAACTGCTCCTTGTCGAGCACCAGCACATCCGCGCCGGCGCGCTTCAGCACACGGGCGGCGGAGGAGCCCGCAGGCCCCCCGCCTACGATCAGCACGTCGACTGTTTGCACCGTGACTCTCGATCAGGCGTACAGATGCGCGCGCGTCAGCGGCACGTCGTTGTTCTGCTTCGGCGCGAACACCACCTGGAAGAGCTGCAGCGTCCCCGTCGTGAAGGCGGCGATGGAGCCGGCCAGATACAGCCGCCACATGCGCTCGAACTTCTGATCGAACATGGCGCGCACGCGCCCCGCGGACTTGTCGTAGAGCTCCAGCCAGTGGGTGAGCGTCTTCGCGTAGTGCAGGCGCAGGTTCTCGATGTCCAGCACCGAGAAGTCCCACGGCTCGAAGATCTGCATGAACTCGGCGAGCGAGGGCGGATAGGCGCCCGGGAAGATGCGCTTCGTGATCCACGGATGCAGCGGCGCCGGCCGGTTGCGGCCGATGGAATGAATGAGCCCGCGCCCGTTGCTGCCGAGCACGCGATGCGCGATGCCCCCGAGCTGCGCGTAGTTCTCGACGCCGACGTGCTCGAGCATGCCCACCGAAACGAACGCGTCGTAGTGGCCGGAGATGCTGCGATAGTCGTCCTCGACGTACTCGATCTGCGAGGCGAGCCCCTCGCGCTGCGCGCGCTCGCGCGCGTACACGACTTGCTCGTGCGAGATGTTGTACGCGCGGACCTTCACGCCGTACTTGCGCGCCATGTAGAGCGCGAGCCCGCCCCAGCCGAAGCCCGCCTCCACGACGGTCTCGCCGGCACGCAGTTGCAGCTTCCGGCAGACATGCTCGAACTTCGCGAGCTGCGCCTCGTCGAGCGTCGCGTCCGGATGCGGGTAATACGCGCACGTGTACGCCATCGTGTCGCCGAGCCAGAGCGAGTAGAACTCGTTGCCGATGTCGTAGTGGTGATGGATGTTCTCGCGCGAGCCCGCGAGCGTGTTGCGGCGTGAGCGATGCGCACCGCGCAGGATCGAGCCGAGCGTGCGCGCGGCCTTCGGCGCTTCCGGCGCGGCGCGGTACATCACCTCGAGGAAGCTCACGAGGTCGCCCTCGATGAGGATGCGGCCTTCGCTATACGCGTCTCCGAAGCGAATGTGCGGGTCCTTGACGAGACCGAGGAGCGTGGCGCGATCGGTGATGCGCACGCGCGCAACGATGGGCGCCGTCGCCGTGGTGACGCGCTCGCCTGTCCACAAGACGAACTCCACCGGCGGATTACCGACGAACGACAGCAGCCGTGCGAGCAGCTTGCCTTCAACGGACGTGCCGCGCGCCGCCGGCGGCGGCGCAACCGTCGGCTCCTCGGCAGGCGGCGTGCGGCCGGTGCGGTCCGTCCGCGACGCGACCTCTCGCTCCAAAGCACTCATCGGGCAATCCCCTGGACGTCAAAGGTCCGTTGTCATTTGCCCGAAGATGCTACGGTGCCGGCGGAAAACGCACAACACGCGGGCAGATGACGGTAGAGGCCTCGCCAGCGCGACGTGGCTGGCCGAAATGAGGCCCACGTAGCGGCGCAGCGACGGTCTGGCGCCGGCGAGCCACGGCGTGCTGAAGCGGCGCCTGTCCGGTCACCTTCCGGCGCGGAGGTCGCGGCCCCTGCCCGCGCGAGCCGGCCTTGGACGAGGCCGGCGCCGACGGGAGGACAGGCTCGTCAGGACCGGGCGTTCCTCAAGACTTCTGCCCGTGGGCCGCGGCCCACTTCTGCACGACCGCCATCGTGTTCTCGACGTGCTTGTCGGGGTTCAGGTCCGTGTACGAATACAGAACGTGGCCGTCCGGCGCGATCACGTACGACGTGCGGTTCGCCAGCTCGGGCTTCTGCGCGAGCACGGCGTCGTAGGCTTTCATGATCTTCTGATCGGCATCGGACGCGACCGCGAACTTGTTCCGGCACTCGCTCACGGAGAACTTGTTCAGCGTCTCGATCTTGTCGTAGGAGACGCCGATCACCGTGGCGCCGAGCGCCTTGAACTTGTCGGTGGCCTCGGCGAAGTTGTGCGCTTCGACGGTACAACCCGGCGTGAAAGCGGCGGGATAGAAGTAGAGGACCACAGGCCCCTTCTTCAGCGCGTCCGCCAGCGAGAAGGTGAAGGTCTTGCCGGCGAGCGAGGCCTGCGTCGTGAAGTCCGGCGCCTTGGCGCCGTCCGGGAGCGCGGCGAGCGCCGATGCGGAGAGCAGCGAAGCGAGCAGCGCGAATGCGAACGAACCTCTCATGGGACGGATTCCTCTCTTGCGGGGGTGGCGATCAAGACCGGCAGGACGGCGGCGAAATTGCGCGCCGGCGAGTTGAAAGCGCCAGGTGCCGCCGCAACGTTGCAGACCTCGGCTCGCGCGCCGGATACGGGCAGACGCCAACCCGCATCCATCCGGTAACGTGAGCCGCCCGATGGCCGATCCCGCAATGCTAGAGACGCTGTTGGAAGTGTTTCGCTCGCCCCGCAGCGCCGAGTGCGAGGAGCGCGCGTTCGTGCTCACCGCGGTCGGCATTCCGAACGTCATCGATTTCGACGGCTTTCAATATGTCATCCGCGTCGAAGCGTCGCTCGCGGAGCCGGCGCTCGAGCATCTCGAG
>DASZSS010000117.1:0-9396 GCA_035548535.1 Steroidobacteraceae bacterium | reverse complement strand
TTGTCGATGAGCCCATAGCTGCAGAAGCCGCCGACGCCGTCGAGACGCTCGCCAGCTTTCAGATTGCGTTTGGCGACCGTCACCACTTCGCAGGACGGCCCGGCGAGCGGGGCGACCGTGGGATCGCGATGGATCACGGCGCGCGCAATGGTCGACGGGATCTGGATGTGCGGCAGATGATAGGGCGTGTAGAAAACGTAGAAAGGCCCATCACCGAGCTTGTAGTACGCCAGTTGTGTCTTTTTGTACGGGTTCTCTTCGTGCACGACGACGAAGCCGCCCGTGTGCGGGGCCGCGCCGACCGAGTAATCGACGATGCCGCCGGCGAGCATCGGCTCAGGCGGCAGGAGCTTCGCGAGCTCGCGGACGTATCCGCACGCCGGGCCCGTCATCCCGCGCTTGGCGACGCCGAAGCCGGTTGCGTTCGCGAGCACCGTGGTTTCCATGGAGAGCTTGGTGGCGTCGGCGAAGGAGGTGACCTTGCGCACGTCCTGATCGTGTCGTGCTGCGAAGTCGCGCTGGGTGTCGGGCGTGCGGTAGTAGTCGACCATGCCCTTGATGTTGCCCGCCGCGACCGGCTTCAGGCCGACCGACTGCACGTACCGAACGAGCGTCATGGCGACGCCGGGCTCGTCCCCGTCGGTGTGCGTGAGGACGACACCGGCCTCGTCGGCCTTGGCCTTGAGAATCGGGCCGATGAGCGAATCGAGCTCGGCGTTCACGAGCACGACGGGCTTGCCGTGCGCGAACGCGTCGAGCGCGACGCGAGCGGCGAAATCCACTGTGCCGGTGACTTCGACGATCAAGTCGATGGCGTTACAGCGAGTGAGCACCTCGAAGTTGTCCGTGAGAACCGGCACCTCGTGCGCGATGGCCGCCGCGGCATCCTGCGGCGTCTCCGCCGCGCGCCACTGCGCGATGCCTGCTTCCCGAAAGGCGCGCTCGCCATGCGCCGGCGTGCGATTGGCAATTCCCGCGAGACGGATCCCCGGCACGGGGGTGCCGAGCTGCAGAGCGATCGCACGGCCCGTCGCGCCGGCGCCGACGATGCCCACGCGAATGGGTTGTCGTTCCGCTTCCCGCATCTGCAAGACGCTGTGAATGGAGAAGTTATGGGCAGGCGTCGCGAACAGGTCCCGTTTCATGGCGGTTCTCCGTTTCTTCAGTGGGGTTCGACGAGCGGCCAGTTCTGGTCTTGCTCGGAAACCGTGGTGATGGGCACTGGCCAAGTGATCCCGATCGCCGGGTCATCGTACCTGATTCCGCGTGCGGCTTGGGGTGTATAAAAGGCCGAGGTCAGATAGTGGATCTCTGTGTTGTCGTGCATGGACACGCAACCGTGTGCGCAGCCTTCCGGCACGAACAACATCCGACCGTTGGCCGCGCTCAGATACGTGCCGAACCAGCGCAAGTACGTGGCCGATTCCGGCCGCAGATCGACGACGACATCGAAAATCTCGCCCGCCGTACAGCGCACGAGTTTGGCCTCGGGAGCAGGCGGCACTTGGTAGTGCAGCCCGCGCATGGTGCCCTTGCGGGTGCTCACGGCCATGTTCGCCTGCACAGGCGTGAAATCGATGCCGTTATCGAGGAACTCGCGCCGGCACCAGGCGCGAAAGAATCGACCGCGCGCATCGGTGTGGGGGCTCGGATCGATCACCCGAGCGCCGATTACGTCACATTCCGTGAATCTCATCGCGATTGATCCGCCGCCGGGGCGCACTTGGAGTCATTTTTCTAATACGCAGATAATGACATGGAATCCGAACAGAAACGCGATCTGCGTACTAGAATTCAATTTACGCCGCGAAGCTAAACAAAATATGGCACACCGGCGGACACCCCATGCCCACCTCTTCGAACAGTCAGTCCCTCGATCGCGCCCTCGTGGCGGGCATCGCGTGGACCGCGGTACTGCGCTGGACCGCGCAGGCCGTGAGCTGGGTCGCGACCTTTTATGTGGCGCGCGTGCTCGTGCCGGGCGATTACGGCATCGTCTCGATGGCGATGCTGGGGATTGGCTTCCTGCGCATGGTCGAGGACTTCGGCTTCGACTCGATTCTGGTCCAGGACCGCGGCATCGTCGGCACGCAACAGGCGCGCCTCGCGGGGTTGATCCTGAGCGTGGGCATGGCGTTTTGCGCCTGTCTCATACTGCTTGCCAAGCCGATCGCCGGATTCTTCAAAGAGCCTCAGGTGGCCGCCGCCATCGCGGCACTGAGCCTTCTGTTCCTGACGGATGCCTTGCAAGTCGTGCCACGTGCAACCCTGCAGCGGCGACTGCAGTTCCGGCGCATTGCGTCTCTCGCGCTCGTGCAGACGATCGCGACGCAGGCTGTGCTGGTCGGCGCAGCGGTCGCCGGCTGGGGTTTCTGGTCGCTGATCGCCAGCACGATTTCCGGAGCGGTCGTCGTGACTGCCGTGCTGCTTGCGTGGTGTCCCTACTCGTTGGCCTGGCCGCGACAGCTTGGTCAGCTCGCGCTGCCGCTGTTGCAGGGTTGGCGTGTCATCGTCGGGCGCATCGCCGGATATGCGTTTGGCTCGGCCGATCAGCTCCTCATCGGGCGCGTACTAGGGAAGGACCTGCTGGGCGCGTACTCCTTCGCGACGACGTTCGCGTATCTGCCGTTTCAGGAAGTGAGCGCAATCGTTAGCAAGGTGGTGCCGGGCGTCTTTTCGGACGTGCAGCGGAGCCGAGCGGAGCTGCGCCGGTATTTCCTCCTCCTCACCGAGTTTCTGGCCTATCTCACATTGCCCATGTCGATTGGGCTCGCGCTCGTTGCGGATCTCGCCGTGCGGCTGGCACTCGGGCCCAAGTGGGGCGATGCGGTCGGGCCGCTACGCCTGCTCTGTCTCTACGCCGCGTTCCAGGGTTGCCAGATTCTGATTGCGCATGTCCTCACGTGGACGGGGCAGTTTCGCGCGCTCATGTGGTGCACGGTGCTTGCGGGCGTCGTCTTACCGCTCGGGTTTCTCATAGCCGTGCATCATGGGCTCGAGGGCGTCGCGCTCGTGTGGGCCGTGGTGTATCCGCTCGTGAACATACCGCCGCTGATTCTCGGCTTCCGCACGATCGATATCTCCTATCGCGACTGGTTCGGATCGCTGAAGCCGGCCGGCATCGCATGCGCGGCGATGTCCATGGCCGTTCTGCTCGCGCGCCTCGTGCTTCCGCCGGACTTGCCGGTGGCCGTGTCGCTCACTGTGGTTGTCGGGCTGGGCGCGCTCGTTTATGCGGCGACGTTGTGGTTCGGCTTTCACGCGCGTGTGCGTGCGATCATCGAGTTCGTCAACGTGGCGCGCGGCCGGCCATCCACCACCGGTGCCGCAGTTGTTGCCAGCGCCCCGCCAGCTCGCGCAGAACCTTGAGCTCCGCGCCGTCGGGGCGCCCACTCAGCAGCCAAAGCACCGCCAAGCTGGCGACGTAGAGCGCCGCACCGACCGGCGCATACTTGGCGAGCAGTACGACGGCGTCGAGCGTGCTCATGTGAAGCACATCGGTCTGCGGCATTGCCAGCCGCAAGACGAGATACATCACCGAGGCGGAAAGGAGCGGTCGCCAGATGCATCCGAGGTAATCCCGGTACCGCACGCCGATCGTCCTCAGGATGAAGTACAAGCTGAACGGCAATATGCCGACCGACGAAACGACGTAGCCGAGAGCGGCGCCCGTCGCGCCGGATGCGCGCGTCAGCACGATGAGCGCCGGAATCTGCAGGCACACTTGTACCGCGGTGATGCGCGCGAACACTGCCGGCTTGCCCACGGCCAGCACCGCCGGATGCGAGGTGTTGAGCAGCACGTTCGCGATGCCTACGAACGCGACGAGACTGATCAGCGTCGAGGCGTCGTGCCACTTGGGGCCGAGTAGCAACGCGGTCACGACACTGCCGAGTGCGCCGATTCCCGCCACACACGGCGTGACCAGCAGGGCGACGAGACCCGTGACGCTCAGATATTGCGCGGCCAGGCGCGGCAAATCCTTGGCGAGCTGCGCGTACACCGGAAGCGCCGCGCGGTTGATCGGTGCAACCAGCTCCGTTCCCGGCATGCTGGCAATCTCCGTCGACACGTTCAGCACGCCCACGGAGTAGGGGCCGGAGATGCGGCCGACGATGAAATCCGCCGACCGCTCTTTCAACAGGAAGCAGATGTTCTGCAGGAACACCCAGGTCGAGAAGTGCATGAAATCCGGTAGCGCCGCGAACGAGAAGCGCGGCCGGAACGGATGCATGCGGTAGCTGATGGCGACTCCCATGATGCGCCCGGCCGTCATGGAGATGGCCAGCGCCCAGTAGTTGCGCAGCGTGAGCGCGAGCGCGATGCTCATGCCGAACGTGAGCACGCGCTTGGTGAAGAGGTACCGGAACTCGCGGTCGAAGTTCAGCTCCTTACGGAACGCGACGACGCCGATGTTCTCGCAGCCGGACGCGGCCGAGCCGAGCGCCAGGACGCACATGAGCGCGATGAGCCGCGGCTCGTGATAGAAGAGACTCATCGGCCACGAGAGCAACACGAGCAATGTCGCGATCGTGAGCCCGGCCAATACGTTGAGCGTCCAGACCGTATCGAAGTGCACGCGCTCCGCGTTCGCGCGCTGGATGAGCGCGACATCGAGCCCGAACGCATTGAGCAGCTCGAGAATCGCGATGAGCGAAGTAGCCATCGCGACCAGGCCGAAGTCCGCCGGCACGAGCAAGCGGGCCAGGAAAAGCGTGCTCACGAGCCCGAGGGAGCGGTCGACCAGACGATAGAGCACCATCCAGGCGGCGCCCCGCGTCACGCTCCCCTTCAGAGTGCCCATATCAGACCGCCCGAACGGGCACGGTGTGTCCTTCGACGATCTGAATGAGGGCCATTGCGGAGACCTTCCAGTCGAAGGAGAGGGCGTGGGCGATGATCGCCTCGCGCGACCAGGAGCGGCGGGTCGCGGCGCGCATGGCATTGCGCAGCCCATCCGGCGCTTTGGGATCGTAGAGCAGACCGCACGTGTCATTGACGACATCCGTCAGCCCGCCCATGCGCGGGGCGATCACCGGCACGCCCGCACTCAGCGCCAGCATGGCCGCGCCCGAGGTGAGAATGCTCTTGTAGGAGAGCACGAGCACATCGAGCGCGGCGACGTAGGTCATGATTTCTTCGTCGGCCAGGAAGCGTGGGACGAGGTGCACACGATCGCGCGCCGTGCCCACGATGCTCTCGATCTTCCTCGAGTACTCCGGCGGTGAGAAGGCTCCGGCGACGACGAGGTGGCTCGTCGCGTCCAAGCCCTGAAATGCCGCCAGGAGCGACTCGAGGTTCTTGTACGGACGGCACGAGCCGACGAAGCCGTACAGCACCACGTCCAGCGGCAGCCTGGTGCGGCGACGCGCCTCCGTACGCTCGGGCGAATTCGGATAACGCGCGCGCCAATGCCCGTGCGGCACGTCGACGAGCTTGTCCGCCACGTTGAACTCGGCACCGACGATGCGCGCCGCGGCCGGTCCGTGCACGAAGATGGTCTGCGCGATGCGGCTGATGAAGCGCCGCGCGACGCGATGGACCCAACGAGCACGCCCACCATCGTGAGGGTACAGGTTGTGCGCGGTCCATGCGATGCGCGCGCCGAGCAGCCGAATGATGCTGATGAGCACAAAAAAGCGGAGCAGATAGAAATACGTCCTCACCGGCCGGCGCGCGTCGAAGTACAGGAACGAGGGCCAATGGATGTGTACCAGATCTCCGCGCCGCACGTTCAGCACGATCCAGCGGCCGGCCCACTGACCTTCGACGACCGGCATGCCGAGCTCGGCGACCGCGCTGTAGAGCTGCTCACAATAGTCGATGCCGCTCTTGGGATAAGCGATCAATCGCGGTCGTCTTTCGCGGCGGGGTGGTCCCTCCAGTGCGGTCGGCTGCGCGAGCGTTGTGGCGACGGAGCCGCCCGAGGTGGATGCACTCTCGGCCATTTCGAGGTTCTATCGCAGTCGAAGGCTCAAATCAGTTCTAGCCGGCGCATGAGCTCGAGCGCATCCGCCTCGGTTGCCGAGATTCGCCAGGAAGCCACGGCCACGATTCTCCCCTGGCGATAATCCGCAAGAATGTTGCTGCGGATTCTATGTCTTAGCCGCGCATTGCTCCACCGATCGATGGCCACGGGCACGGCGCGCGGACCAAATACGACAGCCCGCGCCAAGGCGCGTACCGCGCTCGTCGTGTCCGCCGACTCCGCGAGAATCCGTCGGATCTCGGGTAGGAATGCGCGACTCGCGAGCCCGGTGCCCGCCATCGCGACGACGCCACCCGCGAGTGCGTAGCGCAGGACTTCGCGCCGCTTGGGGCTCTTGCACTGCGTGCTCATGTCAGGACGCGCCTCGCTTCACGTGCAAGGCACTCCGCAAGTGGTCGGCGAGCCGCAAAGTCAGCGCCACCAGCGTCAGAGTGGGGTTGCCGTTGCCGCTGGTCGGAAAGATCGACGAGCCGGCGATGTACAAATTATCGATTCCATGCACGCGTGCGTCGGCATTGACGACCCCGTCTTCGGGATTGGTGCTCATGCGGGTGGTCCCGCAGTGATGCCAGCTAATGGGCACGTGAGTGGGCCACCCCTGCTTGCCGAGATCGATTGGCGAATGGAGCTTGGCGATGCGGCCGGCGCCGAAGGCACGCGTGAGCTCATCGACGGCGACCTCGATGGAGTGGCGATCGAGATCCGTGAGACGCCATTCGAGCTGGATCCGCGGCATGCCGAGCGCGTCGCGCTCGGTGCTCAGCCGGACGCGGCTGTCGGGGTTCGGAGCCTGCTCCTGCGTGGTCACGATTTTGTAGATGCGAGCGGGCTTGCCGCCCGAGTGC
Organism: Steroidobacteraceae bacterium; assembly: GCA_035548535.1. Lineage (GTDB taxonomy): Bacteria > Pseudomonadota > Gammaproteobacteria > Steroidobacterales > Steroidobacteraceae > JADGHX01. The sequence goes on along the minus strand of DASZSS010000117.1, from coordinate 2,562 downwards.
AAGGTCGCCGCGATCGCATCGTCCAGATTCGCCCAAAGGCTGCGTAGCGAGCGACTGACCTCTTCCCAGAGCGAGCGCTCGACGACGTTGGCGGTCTCGGCCGCGGTGAGATAGTCCGACCACGTCGTCTCGAGCAGATTGGCACTGTAGTTGAGCGTGTGGCGCGACTCCTGGACGCGCCGATCGAGCGTGAGATACGCCATCATGTTCGCCGAGCGGCCTCCCGGCTTCCGCGAGCGGCGGCTCACATCACGCGAGGAGGGCTGATAGAAATCCAGCCGTAACCCGTCATCGTCGGGAAACACAGCGGCGGTATCGAGTTGGATGTGATCCGCAAAGAACCGTCCAACCCGATCGTGCGTGTTACCAATGCCGCTCGCGATGACCTCGTTGGAGGCGAGCAGGATGCGCGGATTTTCCAGGCCGCCGCAGGCGAGCACATAACGCTTCGCCGAGACGCTGAAGGAGTTGCCCGTGAGGGTTTTGACACGCACGCCCGTGATCGACGCTCCGTTTGCGGTGGGCAGGATTTGCGTGACGTTCGAATGCAGGTACACCGTCGTCTTCGGGGCCCGCTCCAGCGCATCCCGATACCGCACGCCGAAGCGCGTCGGCGGGCTGAACTGAATCAGACGCGAATGCACGCGGTCAGCGGGCAGAGGCAACAACGCACCCTTGGGCAGATCCCATGCCGCCGGGTCGTAATCGAATGTGCCCAGCTGACACAGCTCCTGCGCGCGCGGATAGTAGGGCTCGACTGCGGAGAAATCGATTGGCCAGCCGCTGTAGGGGACCCACGGCCGCCGCTCGAAGTCGATGGGCTCGAACGGTCGGCACCAGCCGCCCCAGTGCATCGTGGACCCCCCGAGGCAGCGCAGCCGCGCGGATTCGAGCGGCACGTAGTCGAGGCCCGCATTCCGGCCGCGCGCCATGTCTTGCGTATCGGGCTCGGGCGTCAGACCCCCGCTTTCGAGCACCACGATGCTCAGATCGGCGTCCGCGAGCGCGAGTGCGAGTGTGATGCCTGCAGCGCCAGCGCCCACGATGCAGAGATCCGCCGCGAGCTGGGTGCGCGCCGGGAGACTTCGCCCGTCGATAATCAATTGGCGCTCCAGATTTTGAACAAATCATGGCGCCGCTCCTTTTCAGAGACCGTGACGGAGCGCACGTTATGTCTGAAGGTGCGTGCACCCGGCGGCCCACTCGGAGACAATGCATCGCTCACCGCGCGCGCCGAGAGCTCCAAGATAACGAGGAGCCGACAAGAGCGAGCCGGCAATAAGCACAAGAACACCATATGGGGAAGGCTAAATCGCCGTCGGCCTGGCTCGCTAGGCTAGCGCTGCTCGGCTTCTGCGTCGGAACACTCGGCGTGCTGGCGCTGTTCGCGCTGAGCGGCCGGCTCGCAGCCATGTCCGGCGCCGCTGCGATCAGCGTGGTCGGACTGCTGGTCGGCACCGCGCTGGCCACTGGCTACGCCGCCCTGAAGCTGTCCTCCACGGGTGTCGTGCGCGTGACTCTCGAGCTTGGCGCGCTCATCGCGGCGCTGCTCGGCGCCGAGATCATGATCCACATCGTGTCGCCCGATCCGCCCTCCACGCAGCACGCGCGCAAGATCGATGCGGACCGGCTCGGCCTGCCTTTCGACCTGCGCACCAAATCCGAGATCGTGGCCGAGCTGCGTGCCCAGGGCATCGACGCTTTGCCCGGCATCTCGCGTGAGTGGCCGCGCCAACCGCGCGTGCGCCAGCAGTTGCCGGAAGGCTTGTTCCCGCTCTCGCACGCTTCGAACGTTGCAGTGGTCGAGTGCAACGAGGCGGGCCGTTACGTCACGTTTCACACGGATGAATTCGGGTTCAACAATCCGCCGGGCTTGATCGCGAGCGGTCACGTCGGCGTGGCGGCGATCGGCGCGTCCTTCACGCTCGGGCACTGCGTCGCGAACGGCTCGAGCCTCATCGCGCGGCTCCGGCACATCTATCCCAATCTCGCGAACTTCGGCATGGCCGGCAGCGGCACGCTCTCGATGCTCGGCACGTTCCGCGAATACGTCGAGCCGCTCAAACCACCGCTCGTGCTGTGGATCATGCATCCGTGGACGGCGGACACGCGCGACGAGCTGCACGATCCGGTGCTGAGCCGCTATCTCGATCCAACGTTCTCGCAGCACCTGTTCGAGCGGCGCGCCGAGGTTGATCAGGCGATGCGCAGCATCGCCATTCAGGTGCAATACGAAGCGGACGCAAGCATCGCACGCGCGGTGAAAGCCGCGGAGCGCGACCGCTTCGCGGGAATCCTCACGCTTTCACTGCTGCGCAAGCGCCTGCATCTGCCCGAGTTGCTCGAGAAGCCTGCGGAACCGACGGACCTGCGGCCGTGGGAGCAGAGCATCGACCTGGCGCGGCGGACGACGGAGAGCTGGGGCGGTCGCTTCGTCGTGGTGATCATGCCGCTGTACGCGGAGGTGGTCAGCCACGATCTCGCCGAGCCGCTGCATCACGAGCACCTCGCGGCGCTCCTGCGCGCACGCGGAGTCGAGGTGATCGATACCGTGCCCATGTT
>DASZSS010000116.1:0-7739 GCA_035548535.1 Steroidobacteraceae bacterium | reverse complement strand
GGCCTTTGCCGATCGGGAGGCATTTCGTATGGGTTTTCTCGCGGGCAAGCGCGCCCTCATCGTGGGCGTGGCCACCGAACGCTCGATCGCCTGGGGCATCGCCCAGGCCATGCATCGCGAAGGCGCGGAGCTCGCCTTCACGTACCTCAATGACAAGCTGAAGGAGCGCGTCGTGCCGCTCGCGCAGTCGCTCGGCTCGGAGCTCGTCATGCCGATGGACGTGACGGACGATGCGCAGATCGAGGCGGGATTCGACTTGCAGAAGCGCGAATGGGGCAGCCTCGACATCTGCGTGCACGCCGTGGCCCACGCGCCGCGTGAAGCACTGATGGGTGGATTCGTCGCGAGCACCTCACGCGAGGCGTTCCGGTCCGCGCACGATGTGTCCGCGTACAGCTTCATCGCGCTTGCGAAGCGCGCCGTGCCGCTGATGGAAGGTCGCGCCGGTGCGCTGCTGACGTTGTCGTACCTCGGCGCGGTGCGCTCCATTCCGAACTACAACGTGATGGGCGTGGCGAAGGCGGCGCTCGAAGCGAGCGTTCGCTTCGTGGCGGCGGATGTCGGGCCGAAGGGCATTCGCGCGAATGCGATCTCGGCGGGGCCGATCAAGACGCTGTCGGCGGCGGGCATCGCGGGCTTTCGCAAGATGCTCGCGCAGGTGGCGGAGGTCGCGCCGTTGCGGCGCAATGTCACGCTCGAGGACGTCGGCAACGCCGCGGCGTTCCTCTGCTCCGATCTCTCGGCTGGCATCACGGGTGAAGTGCTGTACGTCGACAGCGGCTTCAGCACCGTCGGGATGAGCTTCGCGCACGAAGGCGGGGAAGGCTGATCAGCGTCGGAGGAACACTCGGGCCGCGAAGTGCAAGACCCGTTGTGCTGCTGAGAGAGGCCGTCGAAGCTCGATTGCTTCGGCGGCTTCGTCGCGGGTTCGGCGGCTTTGTCGTGGGTTCAGTGGCTTTGTCGTGGGCGGCCGGCCCTACTGAATCGGGTCTCGTGGCGCGACAAGCCGAGGCAGCGCTGCACTGAGCTGGCGTGGCTCACTGAACAGCCACGCCAGCAGCGGCTTACTCGAACGCCTTCGGGTTCTTGCTCACGTCGGCGGTGCGACGCAACTCATCGAGGTAGGCAATCGCGTCACCTTGCGCGTGACGCTGAATCACCTGCCGCTTCTCCCTCTCCAGATCCTCCGGACTCGGATTCGGCTCGATGCGCACGGCGCTCACCGACACGATCGCGGCGTTGCCGTTCTCGAGCGACACCGCGCGATTCACGGGCTTGCCATTGGCGGGCTTCGGGGCCTTGAACACGGCCTCGCGCACCGGCGCCGGCACCGACGGGTCTTCGCGCCCGACGAAGTGCGCCGCATCGGCCGTCACGCCGAGCTCCTTCACCACGTCATCGAACGGGGTGCCGGCATTCAGCTTCGCGCGTGCGGCCTCGGCCGCGGCGGCCGCCGCCTGCGTGCCGTGCTCCTTGCGAAGCGCCGCGACAATCTCCTCGCGCACCGTCGCAAGCGGCTTCGGCTCCGGCTTCTTGTGGCTCAGCGCCTTCACGATCACCAGCCGATCCTCGCCGAGCGCGATCGGCCCACCGATCTTGTGCTCATCGAGCACCGCCGTGCTGAACACCGCGTCTTCCAGCTCCGGCGAATCGCCGAGCGGCGCCCCACCCTTGCCGCGCTCGAACTGCGCGACCTCGCCGGTCTGCAGGTTCAAGTCCTTCGCCAGGGTGTTCAGGTCCGCACCCGGCTGCTCCAAGCGCTGCTGGATCTGCTCCTGCGCGTTGCCAAAGAGGTCCGCGGCTTTGTCCTTGCGCAACTCCGCCTCGATCTCCGAACGCGCTTCCGCGAGGCTCCGCCCCTTGCTCGGCTGAATCTCGTCCAGCCGGATGATGTGATAGCCGTACTGCGTCTTCACCGGCCCGCGAATCTCGCCCGGCTGCATGCTGAAGAGCGCGTCCGCGAACGCCGGATCGAAGTAGCTGCGCTCCGCCCAATCGAGATCGCCGCCCTTCTCCGCGGAGCCCGGGTCCTGCGAGTACTTCTTAGCAAGCTCGCCGAAGTCCTTGCCGGACTTGGCCTGCGCGAGCACGTCCTGCGCCTTCTTCAACGCCGCCGCGTCGTCCTTGCCGCTCTCGATCAGGATGTGGTGCGAGTGCCGCTTCTCCGGCTGCACGTACTTGTCTTTGTTCTTGTTGTAGTAGTCCGCGATCTCCTCGTCGCTGAGGGTGACCTGGCTCGCGAGCTGATCGAGCCGCAGCTCCGCATACGCGAGCTGCACGTACTCGGGCGTCATGTACTGGGCCTGATTCTTCTTGTAGTACGCCTCGATCGCGGCGTCGTCGATCTTCGCTTCGGCGGCGTACTTGTCCACCGGCACGGTGGCGTAGCGCACTTCGCGCTGCTCCGACTGCAGCTCCTGCAAGCGCTTGAGCTCCGTGGGCGTGACGAAGTCCGAGATGCGCAGGCCGTTCTCGACCTGCCCGCGCTGCAAATCTCGCCGCAGGCTCGCTTCGAACATGGCCGGCGACATGCCGACGCGATCGAGCGCGTATTTCGCCTGCGCCGCGTTGTACTTGCCGTCGATCTGGAACGCCGGAATCTGGCGGATCTGATCGTGTAGCTGCGCGTCGCTCACGCGATAGCCGAGATCGTGCGAGTGCTTGTTGATCAAGGCGTCACGCACCATTCCTTCGAGAAGCCGATCCTGCAGGCGCTCCTTCAAGTCGGCGGGCAGCTCCCCACCCATGCGCTGCTGCCACTGCATCTGCTGCTGCTGCCAGGCCTCCTGCGCATCTTTGATGGAGACCTTCTCGCCCTCCACCTTCGCCGCATACGTGCCGGTGCCGATCCCGAGGTCGACGATGCCGTACGCGCCCCAGGCCGCGAAGACCAGCGCGAGCGCACCGAGGATGACCATGGCAAGCCACTTCTGCGCCTGCAGACTATCTCTGATCCGTTGAAGCATTACTGTGTAACCCGTTGATTCGTGGGCTCTGACGCGGTCGGGACTCGACCCCCGAAGCGCGCGGATGCTACCACACCCGAGGCTGCGCTCTCCGCGGGCTTGCGTACGCCGGCTGGTCGGGCCGGCGTCAGAATCGCGTCAAGGCGACTTTCGACCGCGACAGAAGGTACGGCTGCTGCGCGGTCCGCCGGGGTCGCGGCAGGCGCTCTTTGAGTTTCCGGTCGGTTGGTTCGGTGACGAGGGCGCTGCGCCCGGCCGCGACGGCCACGGGGAACTGAGCCGCGGGCGCGGCACCGCGGGACCCGTCGAGCTCACGTCGCTTGCCGTGGCGAATGCCGTGTCGAGCGCCCGATCAGCGCATGCGGGGCGCCCGCGGTGCGCGCGTCTTCTTCGTCTCGCTGGATGCCGACGCGATCGGCAGCGGCGTGTCCGCCGACGCCAGCGACGCGACCAGCGCGAGCGCCGTGCTCGTCGGCCGCAGGAAGATGCGCATGCCGTAGCGCTCGCGGATACAGAACCCCTTGCGCTCGACGATGGTGGAGAGATTGCCCACCGTCGCAGGCGTCACACCCAAGGCGCGCGCCAGCCCGAGTGGTGGGATGCCAAGAGGACCCGCTCCGCACAGAGCCTGCACGAAGCGCGTTTCGGAAGGTGTCAAGTCGTTCGACATCAGAACCGCTCCCTGGCGAGGTGGCGGCAAATTACGGAGCAGACCTTGTGAGCCCAATGAGCGCTTTCCGTAGGGCGTTGAGACATTTGCTTATGTCGCCCTCGTTGCATGCGCATGAACCCCCTTCGATCACGGTGCGGTAACAATATAGAGGCGGAGCGCGCGCGCCGGTAGTGAAATTTTTCTGTGCAAGCGGCGCGAAGCACTTCAGCCTGCGGCCAAGTGGAGCCGCGAGACGATCCGCGCGTAGTACTCAGTGCCATGAAGGATCTGTCCACAGCCCGACAGCGCATGGTCGAGACGCAGATCGCGCGTCGCGGTGTGCGCAATCCGCGCGTCCTCGAGGCGATGGCGACCGTGCCGCGCGAGGCCTTCGTCGCGCCCGAAGTCGCGGAGTTCGCATACGAAGACGCGCCGTTGCCCATCGGCGCCGGGCAGACGATCTCGCAGCCGTACGTGGTGGCCCTGATGATCGATGCCGCCGAGATCGAGCCGGGCGAGCGCGTCCTCGAAGTCGGCACCGGGTCGGGCTACGCGGCTGCCGTGATGAGCCGCATTGCCGCGGAGGTCTATACGATCGAGCGCCACGAGTCGCTCGCGTGCGCAGCCGCGCAGCGGCTCGCGGCATTAACCTACGACAACGTTCACGTGCGCACGGGCGATGGCACGCAGGGATGGCCCGAGAATGCGCCGTTCGATGCGATCCTCGTCGCGGCCGCCGCGCCGCAAGTGCCCGGGACATTGAAAGCGCAATTGGCCATCGGCGGCCGGCTGATCATCCCCGTCGGCACCGCGCCCGGCATGCAGACGCTGCGGAAGATCACTCGCGTCGGCGAGGGCGCGTACGAAGATGACACGCTCGGCGGTGTCGCCTTCGTCCCGCTGATCGGCGAACACGGGTGGAAGGAAGATGGCAGCAGCTCGACGCGACTCTGAACGCGGCTGGTCGCGTGGACCGAGCACTACTACCGCATCATGTACGGTGGCGCGGAGTCGTGGAATCTGCGCGATACGCACATGTTCGACACGCTGGTGCATGTTCTCGAGCATCGAGGTCGCCGCGGCAGTTCGATGCGTACATATGGTTCGATGACACGACAGCCGTCACGCCGCTCGGGCCACAGCATGCGAAGGCCGGCGTACCGGACACGTATCCGTTCGCGCTTTGAGTCGCGGGTACTGCCGCGGCGGGTGCGCGCTTTGCTTGTCCGGCGCAGTCACTTCGACGGAGGCGCTCGCCATGACTCCCATCGCACGATCCCTCACAGGAGTGGCGCTTGGTGCCGCTGCCATGTTCTGGCTCGATCCACGCTCGGGACGGCGGCGGCGTGCAGTTTTTCTCGATCGGCTCGGCAGCGCGACGACGGACTTCAACGAGGCCGTGGGCATCGCCGCCCGCGACGTGAAGCATCGTGCGCGCGGTGTGCGCTCGCGGCTGACTTCGTTGTTCCGGCACGAGGAGGTGCCGGACGATGTGCTCGCCGAGCGCGTGCGCGCGGCCTTGGGACGCGCGGTCTCGCATCCGGGTGCGATCACCGTCGCGGTGACGCAAGGGCGCGTGACGCTGATGGGCTCGGTGCTGGCCGAGGAGCATGACGAGCTCGTCGATACCGTTTGGTCCGTGCGTGGCGTCGGCGACGTCGCGGATGAGCTCGCGGTGCATGAATCGGCGAGGGGCGTGCCCGAGTTGCAAGGCGGTCGGCATCGTGGGCGCGCGCGCTTTCCGCTGCTGCGAGAGAACTGGTCGCCGGCCGTGCGCTTGGGAATGGGGACGGCTGGAGGCGCGCTCGCGGCGTGGGGCACACGCCAGCTATTCAGCACGCGCGGATCCGGACTGCTCGGCGGCGCCGAGCTGGCCGTCGGCAGCGCCCTGATCCTGCGCAGCGTGACGAATGCGCCGTTGCGACGGCTCGCCGGGGGCGCCGGGCGGCGCGCGATCGACGTCCGTAAAACGATTCAGGTGGAAGCGCCTGTCGAGCGCGTCTATGAAACGCTCGCGGATTTCGAGCGCTACCCTTCGTTCATGCGCAACGTGATGAGCGTGCGGAATGTCGGGGACGGCCGCTTGCACTGGGTCGTGGCCGGACCGGCGGGCACGTCCGTCGAGTGGGATTCGGAGTTGACGATGTGCCGGCCGAACGAGGTGCTCGCCTGGCGCACGGTGCGCAGCGGGCCCGTCGCCCACGCCGGCACCATTCGCTGCGAGCGCGCCGGCGACGCTACGCGACTGGATGTTCGCATGTCGTACAACCCGCCCGGCGGCGTGCTCGGCCACAGTGTCGCGCGACTGTTCGGGGTGGACCCGAAGCGGCAGCTCGATGAGGATCTGCTGCGCTTGAAGACGTTCATTGAGACGGGCATGACGCCGCACGACGCGGCAGCCCGCAGCGCGGCGCGCGCCGGACGCGACAGGCTGAGCGATCAACCGCAGGGTGTGAGCACCCGACAATAGGTCGTCGATATGCGCAGCGCGAGGCTCGCCGCGCTGCAAGTGATCACCTGCGCTACGAGTGATACGCCCGCTGCTGCGGGTGATACGCCCGCGCAGCGAGTGATCGGCCGCGCTGCGAGTCATCGCCCGAGCTAGGCCGATGACTTGCAGCGCGTGAGCACGCGTCACGACCCGCCACCGAGCCGCCGCCAGATCCGCCAGCCCACCCTGGCTTGCGCGCGGCCGCCGTGAGCCAGCGCTCACGGCGTGTCAACACGGAAGACGTCAGCCAGCGCGTCTGCGGGTAAAGACTCCGCACCCCCTTTCGCACCTCCGCCGAAGAGCTCCCCGTACCCACGCGTCCGGCGCGGCGATTGTCGCTAATCCCGAGCACGGCCGCGTCGATCGGTGGGGGGCTATCTCCTCCTTCGCGGTGAGTCTCCTCCTACGCGGTGAAGTCTCCTCCTACGCGGTGGGTCGCTGCTCCTTCCCTTGCGCCCGCGCCGACGCGCGCGCCTGCGATTCGTGCCGTCCCTCGGCGAACTCCTCGATCATCTTGCGATTGAACGCCGGGATGTCACCGGGCCTGCGGCTGGTCACGAGTCCGTTGTCGGTGACGACCTCCTGATCCACCCACCGCGCGCCGGCATTCGTCAGGTCCGTCTTCAGCGAAGGCCACGACGTCACCGTGCGCCCCTTCACCACACCGGCTTCGATGAGCGTCCACGGCGCGTGACAGATCGCCGCCACCGGTTTGCCGGCCTCGAAGAACGAGCGCACGAACTCCACCGCCTTCGGCAGCATGCGCAACTGGTCGGGATTGGCCACGCCTCCCGGCAGCATCAGCGCATCGAAATCGGTCGCATTGGCCTCATCGAGCGGCACGTCGACGCGCACCTTCTCTCCCTTGTCGAAATGTTTCCACCCCTGCACTTCACCCTGCGCCGGCGAGACGACGCGCGTCTGCGCTCCGGCGTCGTCCAGCGCCTTGCGCGGCTCGAGCAGCTCGCTCTGCTCGAAACCTTCCGCGGCGAGAATCGCGACCTTCATGCCATCCAGCGTTGCCATCAGCGTCTCCTAAGTGTGGTCCGGAATTCGGGAGCGCAAAGCGAAGCATCCCGTGTGCCGCCCGCCACGCTCGACCGTAGCTGGGCATGTCGCGTGCTGCGCGGCGCGGTCTGCCCCCAAAGGAGCGCACCATGACTCGTGTGTTCGACGCCGACTGGATGTGGAGAGAAGCGGTGCTCGCGCTCGAGCGCGCGGAGCAGCAGCATCGCCGCTTCTTTGCGCTTCTCGGCGCGCCGAAGTACGAGTCGGCCTGGGAACCGCCGGTCGACATCTTCGAAACGGACACCGACATCTGGATCGTCGTGGCGCTGCCGGGCGTGCCGCCCGAGCACGTCACGCTGCGGGTCGACGCCGCCGAGCTCGTGGTGCAGACCGAGCGCCCGCTGCGCGCCGGCCTCGACTCAGTACGCATCCGGCGCCTCGAAATTCCCTATGGCGTATTCGAGCGGCGCATCGCGTTGCCTCCCGGCCGCTACGCCTTGCGCGAGCGGCAAATGGTGAACGGTTGTCTCGAGCTGCATCTCAGTCGGGAGTAGGTCATGGCCGACGCACCTGAAGACATCCTCATCCTGCCGGTTCGCGGGCTGGTCGTGTTTCCCGGCAC
>DASZSS010000115.1:0-29491 GCA_035548535.1 Steroidobacteraceae bacterium | reverse complement strand
GCTGATCGAGGGCCCGACGAACTGATCGAAGAAGCGGCACCACCAGCGCATGCGCCAGCGCTCGAACGGATCGCTCGGGCGCAGCGGCGGCCCGGGGAACGCCGCGTCGATGTACTCCATCATCGCCGTGGATTCGGCGATGAGTTGGCCATCGTGCACCATGCTCGGAATGGTGCCGTTCGGGTTGATCTTCAGGTACTCGGGCGTGTGCTGGTCGAAGCCCAGCAAATCCACGTACCGGCTCTCGAACTCCACGCCCTTCTCGTACGCGGCCATGATCGGCTTGCCCGAGTTGGCGTTCGGTTCCCAGTGATAGATGGTGAGCATGTGTTCCTCGTGCGATTGCGCGCGAGCCCAGCGGTCGCCGATTCCAGTGGCAGGGTACCTGCAATGCGCCGGCCGCACACCTGGCGGGGTGCGTCCTCGAGTGCACGAGTTGTAGCTCGAGCGTGCAAGACCGCTAAACTAGCCGTCGATGAGCAAACAGCGAGCCTGCATCCTCACCGCGCTGCTCGTGGCCGCGGGACTCCACGCCACCCCTGTCCACTCTGCAGCGCGACCCGTCACGCCGCGCGGCGAGCTCACCGCCGAGGAAAAATCGAACATCGCGATCTTCGAGGCCTCGAAATCCTCGGTGGTCTACATCTCCACGCGCGAGCGCGTCTACGACGTCTGGACGCGCAACGTGCTCACGGTGCCGCGCGGCACGGGCTCCGGTTTCATCTGGGACGAAGACGGCCACGTCGTGACCAATCTGCACGTCATCGAAGGCGCCGCCGAGGCGATCGTGCGGCTCGCGGACGGGCGCGACTATCCCGCCGATCTCGTCGGCACGAGCGAAGCGCACGACATCGCGGTCTTGCGCATCCGGGTGCGCTCGAACCGGCCGCGGCCGATTCCGATCGGCACGAGCGGCGATCTCCAGGTGGGACAGAAAGTGTTCGCGATCGGCAATCCGTTCGGTCTCGACTGGTCGCTGACTACGGGAGTCGTCTCGGCCCTCGATCGCTCGCTCGAGGGCGACAACGGCGTGCTCACGCAGCACCTCATCCAGACGGACGCCGCCATCAATCCCGGCAACTCGGGAGGACCGCTGCTCGATAGCGCCGGCCGGCTCATCGGGATGAACACGGCGATCTACAGCCCCTCGGGCGCCAGCGCCGGTGTGGGCTTTGCCGTGCCCATCGACACGATCAATCGCGTCGTGCCGCAGATCATTCAGACCGGCTACTACGCGCCGCCGGGGCTCGGCATCGAGACGGACGAGTTGCTGAGCCGCGCCGTCGCACGTCAGCTCGGCGTCACCGGTGCCGCGATCGCGCGCGTGCGGCCCGACGGCCCCGGAGCGCGCGCCGGTCTGCGCGGCGCCCGCATCGGGCCGCGCGATTCGATCATCCCCGGAGATGTCATCACGGCGGTGAACGGCAAGCCGGTCGAAAGCGTCGCGCGCTTGCTCGCGCGGCTCGACGACTACAAACCGGGAGATCGGGTTCGGCTGGAGATTTGGCGCGCCGGCAGAAAGCTGGAAATCACGGCGACTCTGCAGGCCGGGGAATAAGCGCGCGCATCGAGCGCGAGGCGCGCGCCACTCAAAGCTTCGGCGTGGCCACCGCAAAGCGTTCCTGCTGCGCTTGATGCTCCACGTCGTAACGGGCGGTCGGAAACGCGCGCAATCTTTCGCGCGGAATGGGGCCGCCGCAGATGAGGCATACGCCGTACGTGCCCGCATCCATTCGCGCCAGCGCGTCGCGCACCTCGCGCAGCTCCGCCGAATCGCGCTCACGCTCCGCGTTCACGCCGTCGCGCTCGGTGTCGGCTACCGACGCATCGCCGCTGTCGGGAGCTTCGCCGGCCAAACGCTCGAACGTTTCGCTCGAGGCACGCTCGCGGCCGGCCTCGAGCTCCGCAATCAGCTCACGCTCGCGCTTTTGCAGCTGAGCCCTGAGCTCCAGTAGGTCCCCGGCACTGAGGCCTGATTCCATCACGCTCTCCATCTTGTGTGCATCCGCTTCAACGAAGCAAAGCGCGTTCCAACGGAAACTCACAGCGGAAGACGCGATGCGCGCGCAGACTTTCCTCAATTGATCCACCGCAAAGACCTCACGGCGCGCGCGGTGGTACGGTTCGCCGCCTGCCGCTGCCGGAAGAACGTTCATGCTGTCGCCCTCTGCAAATCAATCGATCGACGAGCGCCAGGTGCCTGCACACGACACACGCGCTCACTGCGGATCGCGCCGCAAGCCCAAGCGCATTCTCGTTGCAGACGACAACCGTGATGCCGCCGAAAGCTGTGCGTTGCTCTTGAGCATGGACGGGCACGAGGTCGTCTCCGCGTGCGACGGCGCGAGCGCGTGGGATTGCTTCCAACGATTCGAACCGGATGTCGCGATCCTCGACATCGCCATGCCGTCCATGAGTGGGCATGAGCTGGCGCGCTGCATCCGACGCAGCCGCGAGCATCGGCGGGTGCTGTTGATCGCGATTTCCGGATGGGTGCGCGCCAGCGATCGCGACCGCTGCTTCGAAGCGGGGTTCGATCATTATCTGGCGAAGCCCGTCGACTACGAAGAGCTGAATCGCTTGCTATAGAAACGCTCGCTCCAGAAAAAGAAAGGGGATGTGGGCATGAGCAACAATCTGTTCGTCGCGTTCGACGCGCGCGACCCTGTGCGCGAACCTTCTCTCGTGCTCGCCGCCATCGAAGATCTCGGGCAGGCGGTGCGGCTGTTCAGCACGTTCTGGTACGTGCGATCGCGTTTCACCGCCGCCGAAGCTGCGCGCCGGCTGTGGGACATCATGCAGCCGGAGGATGCGCTGGTCGTCGTCGACGCGTCGGGCGAAGAAGCGGCGGCGCTCAACGTGGCGGATGCGTCGATCGAATGGATGCAGAAACGCTGGCGCCTGCGCCTCGAGCCGCCTGCGCCCGCGCGGGCGGTCGACTTTCATCGGACCGCGGAGCGCGCTGAGCCTTCGAAACTCAGCGCGCCCCGCTGCCCCGTGCCGCGCCTCTACGGCGCGAGCACGCCCTGATCATTCACAGCGCGGCTGCCGACTACTCGGTGCGGATTTCCTCCGCGATGAGCGTCTGGCCGGAGAGGATGCCGCGCACTTTGACCTTCTGGTTCGCGCCGCCCGCGAAGAACTTGAGCGCGCCGAGCAAGCCGCCGCGCGAGTAGCGCGTCTGCGGCGTCGTCAGCACCCGCACGCCGAGCACTCTGAAGCTCGGCGCCGCGAGATCCGTCGCAACACCCTCCACGTAATATGACGTCGCGCCATCGGCGCGCTTCACCGCGGCGGCCTCGCGCACCGCGCCCGCTGCGGCCCCGCCCCGGATCTCGACGAGATCGCCCACGTGCAGCGCCCCGACCCCGAACGGCCGCACGTTCTGATTCGATTGATCATCGAACGCCGTGGCATCGGTGGTGGCGAAATCGACGCCGAGCACGCGGACCACGCCGTTCGTGATCGACTCGACCGCGCCGAGCACGCCCACCTGACTGGACGGAGTCGCAACAACCTCGCTCGCGACCAGCACCCCGGCGTCGTCGAACGTGCCGCGCACGACCACCGGGAGATTCGGACCGAGCGTCTGTCCGCGCAACGTGAACACCGTGTTGCCATCCGTCACGATGCGCTGGCTTTCAATGGTGAAGTCGGCTGCCGAGTTGAACGTCGTGATCAACCCCTCCACTTCTCCGAGCTCGTCCGCCCCACCGCCGATGCCGCTCAACACTTGGATATCGGTGGCGTGAAGCGTCGTCTGCAGCAGCGGAATGTTCCCTTGCACCGTCACCGTCGCGCCGTTCGCGAGCGCCTCCACGTCACCAACGGCGCCGTACTGCACGGCCTGCGAATTGATCCTGAACGTGTGCGCGTCGCGATCGAGCCCTTGCACGATCCCGGTGAGCCGCAGGCTCTGCAGCCCGATGGCGAGATCCACGCGTGTCGCCTCGATCTCGCCCGCCGCGTTCGGGAAGCCACTGATGCGCACGTTGATACCCGGCACGATCCCGAGCAGTCCACCGAGACCTCCGAGATTCAGCGCCTGATCGAGGAACGTACTGGGTAGCAGCCGGATGCGCTGACCGAGCACCACGAGCGTGCCGCCCGCGAGGTCCACCTGTGCGAGCGGCCCCACGACCGCACTGGTCGCGGATACTTCTCGCGCGGCGCCCTGTGTCGCTTCGGCGTTCACGTCACCCTTGACCGTGACCACCTGCCCGACGTGCAGCGCCGACTCCGAGCCCGGCTTGCCGTCGATCCGGATGTTGGCGCCCGAGATGTCGTACTCGACACCATTCACGAAGATGCTGCCGAACTGCGTGATGTGACCGCGTGCCGTCATGCGGTACGCGAAACCCGAGCCCTGGATACCGGCCATGGAAATGTCCTCGCTCGCCGTGAACAGCAAGCACACGAGCGCCGCGCCGAGCAGGCCCGCGATGCGCGTCGTTCGTACCGCGTGAGAGATAGTCATAGGTTCCTCACTGTCGTCCATCAGTCCTGAATGTGATACAGCCCGGCGCCGAGACGCAGAGTCCTGGCGGCGCGCTCGGCCGGTGCAGCGGGCACTTCGTGCGCGGTCAGCCAGGCGTCGACGCGCTCGAGAAAGCTCTGCCCCTCCTTCTCGAGGAAGCGCCGAAATTCGGGAAGCGCATCGGCGTCGATGCGGGCGTTGACGGCCGCGCGCTCGAAGCGCGCAGGCGTGCGCGCATCACGCATCATGTTGTGCGCGTACGTGGCCGCGACGTCGGCGAGCACCGTGCCCCACAGGCGCACGAGGTGCTCGTCGACGGCATGCGGGATGTAGTTGCGCGCCAGCGCTTCGAGCCGGCCGTCAGCGCGAATGCGCACCGCGCCGGCATCGACCAGCTCCTTCAGCAACGTTGATGGGCGCACGTCGCCGGCACCACAGCGGCGCAAGAGCGATTCGAACGTGGCGCCCTCGCCCTCGAGCGCGAGCAACGCGGGCTTGCCCTGCTCGTCCAGGACATCCGGGTGCAGGTGCCACGCCGTCAAGACGAGACTCGCTTTCGATACGTATCCCGCAAGAGGCTCCGGCGCGCGCGCGAGCTGCTCGCGCTGCTTGCGTACGTCACGGCGCGCGAGCCCGGTCAGCACGGCGGTGCGCGACACGTTCGTCGGACGGCCGCGTTTGCCGAAGCGCTCGCTCGCCACTTCGACATAGGTGCTCTTCGCCAGCTCGGAGAATTCTTTCCAGGTGACTCCGCACCGGAGCAGCACGTGTATCGCAGGCTTCAGCCACTGGCGCGTCGCGGCCAGCACCTGCGTTGAATTCGCGGACCTCATGAAGACGGTGTGTCACACGCCGTACACGAGCGCCGATCGCCGCTCGCGTAGCTCTGAATCGTGCGCACCAGAGTTGCGGGATCGGCCGGCTTCGTCATGTAGTGATCGAAGCCGGCCTCGGCCGCGCGGCGCCGATCCTGTGCGGTGGTGCGTCCGGTCAGTGCGATCAAGAGCGGCCGCGCATGCCACTGCTGCTCGCGAATGCGGCGCGCGACCGCAAGCCCGTCGATCTTCGGCATCAGCAGATCGATCAGACAGATGTCGGGATGCCAGCTTTCCGCGACCGCGAGCGCTTCCTCGCCATCCATGGCCACGGCCGTTTCGATGCCCGCAATCGAGAGCAGCAACGCGAGACTCTTTGCCGCGTCGGCATAGTCATCGGCGATGAGGACACGAGTGTTGTTCGGGTTGGCGCGGCGCCGTGCGGCGTACACGCTGTGCGGGGAGCTCGCCACGTCCGGCTGGTCGTTCTCGCGTTGCGTCCAGTGCATCAGCTGCATCCCACAGTCCATTCAGGACCCCCGTCGCGGCGCTATGGTGCCACATATGAGACTAGTACTCCCACATGGGCAACCTGTCTGTCTTTTGCAACATGGCCCCAGCGCGCACCGCGGTGCGGTGTATAGACAACAGACGCGTAACCATCAGCTTGGCCGTCCCTTCGGAACCCGTGCATCGCGCCGCGAGTTAGTGCAGGCAATCCCTCCCGCTGCCGGACGTCACGCATGCCACGAGACCCTCGCTCCCTCGGACCTCGTCCGCCATTTCCTGCTCAACAGCAGCCCGCGCCGGGCAAGACCGCCCATCTCGATCCCACGCCCGATCACGGCGAGGACAGCTATCGCGGCGCGGAGCGCTTGAGTGGATGCGCCGCGCTCATCACGGGCGGCGATTCCGGCATCGGTCGCGCCGTCGCGATCGCGTTCGCGCGGGAAGGTGCGGACGTGCTCATCTCGTATCTCGACGAGCACGAGGATGCGGAAGAGACCGCGCGCTGGGTGCGCAAGGCGGGGCGGCGCGCCGTGCTGGTGGACGGCAACGTCGGCGACGAGCAGCACTGCCGTGAGCTGGTCCGACGCACCATCGAAGCGTTCGGCCGCCTGGATGTGCTCGTCAACAACGCCGGCTTCCAGCGCACGCACGAGAAGCTGGACGACTTCACGGCGGAGGAGATCGAGAGCACGTTCCGCACGAACATCGAGAGCATGTTCTTTCTCGCCAAAGCCGCGGTTCCGCACATGAAGCCCGGCAGCTCGATCCTCAACACGAGCTCGATCCAGTCGGATCACCCCACGCCGCAGTTGCTCGCGTACGCGACGACGAAGGGCGCGATCTCCAACTTTACGGCGGGACTTGCGCAGCTTCTCGGGCCCGAAGGCATTCGCGTAAACTCCGTCGCGCCGGGGCCGGTATGGACGCCGCTCATTCCCTCAACCATGCTGGCCGAGAAGGCTGCGCAGTTCGGCGCGAACACTCCGCTCGGACGACCCGCGCAACCCGCTGAGCTCGCACCCGCGTATGTGTTCCTCGCCTCCGATCAAGCCAGCTACATCACCGGCGCGGTCCTGCCTGTCACCGGTGGGCGGCCGATGCTCTGACGCGTTACGCCGGCGCCCACGCGCGCAGGAACTCCTCGCGATGCGCCGCTTCGCTGCCCCGATAGCGCGACGAAAAATGAAACGGCTCGGCGCGCTTGACGCGCGCGCGCCGCGCGATCTCGCCCGCTTGCGTCGTGGTCAGATGCGCTTTGCGCGCGGCGAGATCGGCGTCCGCTTCGAGGAACACAGCTTCGATGAACAGCAGGTCCGCATCGCGCACGAAACCGATGACGCTCTCCACATTGCGTTCGGTTCCGCCGACGTCCGTCACGTAACACAGCTTCTTGCCGGGCACGAACTCGAGGACGTCGCGCTTCAGCTCGCCGAGCGGGAGCACCTCTTCGCGCGCACCCTCGCGCGTACGCCAGCGGATGTGGATCGGCGTGTCATCCGGCGCGCCGGCGCGGACCTGCCGCTTCAGCTCGGTGAGCCAGGGACCGCTCGGTAAGCGGCGTGCCTCGAGGCGGCTCTTCCACACATTGATGTGAGTGCCCTCCTCGAACGAGAACGCCAGCGACACGATATCGTGATGCTCGAGCGCACGCGCACGCACGCGGAACTGCGTGTCTTCCAGCAGAACCTCGTCCAACGCGCGCTCCGCAGGCAAAGGCTCGCGTTCAAATCGAGCACGGCTCCTGAACTGCGCGCGCGGAACGCGTCCGTCGGGCTGCAGCTCGTGCACCTCGACGACGAAGTCCGTCGCGTAGTTCTGGACGAGGTTCCAGGTATACGCGGCGAGCTTGTGCTCGACGCGGTCGATGAATCCTTCCGGTCCGTACATGCGCACGCCCGTATCGCGCCCGAGGCAGACGCGCAGCAGATGATCGAAGCCGGCGAAGTGGTCCATGTGGGTATGGCTGACGAACACGTCGCTCACCCGCAGCAGCATGCGGGTGGGCAGCGCTGAGACGTCCCCGATGTCGAACAGCAGTGCGCGGCGCTGGAACGGCAGGTCGACGCAAAGGCCGGGGTCTCCCCACACACCGTTGACCAGTCGGGCCGTGTAGATGGATCGCACGCGATGTCCTGCAACCGAGCGGCCGTTGCCCGCGGCCACGCAAAATGGAACTCTACGCCAAAGCCACAGCCTGAAGCAGCGTCAAGACACGCACGAACCCCTGCAATCGAAGCGATGGTAGCCCATGCGAAGCTCGATCCCCCAGCGGGATCTGAAAAGCGGCACGACTGGTCACTTGAGGAGCTCGCCTTCGAGCACATCGATCGCCGCCGCGTGCGCGAGGACGAGACGCTCTTCTACATGCTCGTCTCGGCATCTTTCATCGAGTCGGGATCCGAGCTCTACACACGCAATCTCATCGAGCACTACAGCGCGTTTCCAGTCGTGCAGCGGTGGCTCACGGAGTCCTGGGAACGCGAGGAGCTGCGCCACGGTCGCGGGCTCGCCGCATATGTGCGCGCGGTCTGGCCCGAGTACGACTGGGATGCGGCGTTCCGCGCCTTCTTCGACGACTATCGACGGGTCTGCAATGCGGAGCACCTGGAGGCCGACCGCGCGCTCGAGCTCGCCGCCCGCTGCACCATCGAGATGGGCACCGCCAGCTACTACCGCATGCTGCACGAGGCGGCGAGCGAGCCGGTGCTACGCGAGCTGCTGGATCATATTCGGCGCGACGAAGTGCGGCATTTCAAGCATTTCTATCGCTACCTGCGGATGATGCGCGACGAGCGCGGCGTGAGCCGACTGCGGCTCGCCCGCTGCGTGCTGCAACGGACGTTCGAGATGACGGCCGACGACGGCTGGCATGCCTTTCTGCACGCCTACCGCTTTCGCAACGGGGGCCGCGCGCCCACGCGCGCCGAATACGGCGCGTGGCGCAAGAGAGTTCGTGAGATCGCGCGCGCACACTTCCCGAGTCGGATGGCGGCGGAGATGCTGATCACCCCGCTCGATCTGCCGGCCGCGTTGCGCCGCTTCGCTACAGGAGTCGCCGCCGCGGTAATTCGCCGGGCCTTGTGACATCGAGCGTGCGCTGCGCTCCCGCAGCCTCGTCGTGCGGATCGACGAAATCCGCCGAGGTCAGGTGCAGGGACGGCCACCAGAGCCGCGATTCGCTCATGCCGCGCCACATCTGCATCGCGGGCATGTATTCCGCGAACGGCGCATCGTTCAGGTACATGATCGGGCCGGAAAGCGTGAGGATCTGCACCGGCTCGGAGATGGGCGATGGGTCGCGAATCAGGCCGAACAGCAGCCGGAAATGGCCCTCGAAGAGAATCCACTGGTAGTCCACCGAGCGACGCACCCAGCAGCCGGCGGAGTACGTGGCGATGACGCCGAGATCGACGCGATCCCACACGGTACCGCCGAAGATGCGCACATGAGGAACACCCAACGAGATATCCGGCGCGCCCGCCGCGCCACTCAAGGTCAGCTGAATCATCGAGGCCGCCGCAGGGAACCCGCCCGAATCGCCGTTCAGCAAGAAGGGTGCCCAGCGTCAGTGTCCGAATCCGGACATAAAATTGACAAGCCCGAAGCGCTCCTTAGCTCATGGCAGTGGACCTGCTCTCGCTCTTCGGTCCCTGCGGCTTCCATCGACCGACAAAGCGGCTATAGGCACGTTCCGCGCCTTCGACGACAACTCGTTCGCGATCTCGCAATGCCTGGACGCTATATTGCGCGCGGCGATCAGCCGCCGAGTTTCGCGAGTTGCTCGCGCACTTCTACCATGTTGAGAGAAGGCGGCGCGTACTGCACGACCACGCGCAGCGAGCGACGCTCGCGTTCCTTGTCGCCCTCGGCGTGGGCGATTAGCGCATCCTCGTAGTAAAAGCGGCCGCGCAGCTCGCTGGATGCGGAAGCAAAGAGTGGGCTCGACATCGCAGTCGCGAGCTGCTGCTTGGCGACGTCCAGGCGCCTGAAGAACGAGGGCAGCGACACGAAGGTGGCGATCGCCACCAAGCGCGTTTCGAGCGACACCGGAATGCCGCGAATCTGCTCCGCATCGTGCTGCGGACCGAGCAAGCTCAGCGCGTGGTCGATGTGACTGATGCCCTCGTTGACGAGCTTGATCTTCTGCCAAGGCAGACCGCCATCGCGCGCCTGCATGGCGAACGTCGTGCCGTAGTACGCCATGAAGAGCGGATTCGAGCCGTCCTCATCCAGGAGGCGTTTGAACGCGGCTTGCGCGGGCCCGACGGCGGCGGCACTGCCGGCCCGTGCTTGCTCGAAAGTCTGCGTCGCCTGCAAGAAGCGCGAGGTGATCTCCGCGTTCAGTGTGTGCTCACCGGACGCGCTTGCCGGCGCAGCAGCGCTCAGGCACGACACGAAAACCACAACCCATAGCAGCGGACCCCACGCGCGCGAACCCATCGTTGATCCTCGAAAACACAAGCCTATGCCGACAGTCGCCGCAGGCGATTGTTCCTGGAACGACATAAAATGTTGCAATGGAAACACTATCAGACGACGACGTGCGGATGTGTGTGCGAGTTCTGCGTGCCATCGACGCCGATCGTTCCCACCTCACCCGCCTCACCCAGGAGCAGCGTCGCGAGCTGCTGACGCTGGCCGGCCTCGTCGCGAAGCCGGAGCGCCATAATCTGGTGCGGATGGCCAAGGCGTTCCGTCGCGCCGACCGGGCGGCCGCGCAGGAGCGCGACCGAAAGGCCATCGAGCAGGCCGGGCTGCGCATCCAGCGCCGCGCGGCGGAGTACACACCGCTCTGGTTGGAGCCGCCGAAACCGGAAGACCTCGAGGAGCGCCCGCAGCTCCAACGAGAGCGCGCCTGCTACATCTGCAAGCGCCCTTTCACGACGGTGCATCGCTACTACGACTCGATGTGCCAGGAGTGCGGCGATTTCAACTACGCGAAGCGGGCGCAGACGGCGGACCTCACGGGCCGGTACGCGCTGGTCACCGGCGCACGGGTGAAGATCGGCTACCAGGCCGCGCTGAAACTCCTCCGCGCCGGCGCCCATGTCATCGTCACCACGCGCTTCCCGATCGACGCGGCGGATCGATATGCGCGCGAGCCCGACTTCGCCGAGTTTCGCGAACGGCTCCAGATTCACGGCCTCGACTTGCGACACACGCCGAGCGTCGAGATCTTCACGCGCTTTCTGCTCGAGCGGCTGCCGCGCCTCGATTACATCCTGAACAACGCGTGCCAAACGGTACGGCGGCCGGCCGGCTTCTTTCAGCATCTGCTCGCGCGCGAGGCCGAGGCAGTGTCCCGGCTTCCGGAAGCGCTGCGCGCGCCGCTCGCGAGCCATGAAGAATTGACGCGAGCCCTGGCCGCATCGCAGGAGAGCGCCGCCGGCGCGCTGCTCGCGCCCGACGCGCGCGCGCACGCCGAAGGTCTTCTGCACAGCGCCGCGCTCTCGCAGCGCCGCTACCTCGACGAGGACTACCGCGATGGCGAGGCGCTCTTTCCCGCCCATCGCTACGACGAGGACCGCCAACAGATCGACCTGCGCGAGATCAACAGCTGGCGCCTGCGCATGCACGAAGTGGCAACGCCCGAGCTACTCGAAGTGCAACTCGTGAATGCGATCGCACCGTACATTCTCAACGCGCGCCTCAAGCCGCTGATGGTACGCACGCCGGGGCGTCACAAGCACATCGTCAACGTGAGTGCGATGGAGGGGCAGTTCTATCGCGCCACCAAGACCGACAAACATCCGCACACGAACATGGCGAAGGCGGCGCTCAACATGATGACGCGCACCAGCGCGCCGGATTACGTGCAGGACGGCATCCACATGAATGCCGTCGATACGGGGTGGGTGACGGACGAAGATCCCGCCGTACACGCCGCCCGCAAGGCCGAGCTCGGCTTCGCGCCGCCGCTCGACATCATCGACGGCGCGGCGCGCATCGTCGACCCGATCTTCGTGGGCGAGCTGACGGGCGTGCACGTTTGGGGCCAGTTCCTGAAGGACTACAAGCCGGCCCCTTGGTAACGCGCACCTGAAGCTTCGGCTCGCAATTGTCCTTGCGAGTGGTGTTCATGCGAGTCCAGAATCCCGACCCTTCCGGACTCCTCCATGCACGATCTCAGGGTGCCCAGCGCGGCGAACGAGGAGGAACCACTCGTCAGGGAAATGGCAGAGTGCCGAGCCGAATGCGAGCGGCTGCGGCTCGTCATGGACAATGCGCCGGTGCTGCTGGCGTACGTCGATGACCAGCATCGCTATCGGTACGTGAACGCTGCGTACTCGCGCCGCTTCGGCGGCTCGGCCGAGGTGATCGGCCAGACGGTGGCGAGCCTGCTCGGAGACAAGCTGTGGAGCGAGATCCAGCCCTACCGCGATCGGGTTCTCGCGGGCGAGCAGCTCGAGTACGAAGTGGATGTCGAGCGCCCCTCGGGTGAGCGGCAACGCATGTACTGCGTGCTGAGCCCGGCGCGTACGCCCGCCGGGCGTGTCGCGGGCTACGTCGTCGCCATCACGGACGTGACCGATCGCCAGCGCGTCGCCGAGGCGCGTGATCTGCTCGCGGCCATCGTCGACTCGTCGGACGACGCCATCGTCAGCATGACGCTCGACGGCCGCATCACCTCCTGGAATCCGGGCGCGACGCAGCTCTTCGGCTACACCGCCCAAGAGATGCTCGGCCACCCTGCCCTGTGCCTGAGCCCGCCACCGGAAGAGCACGGCGTTCTCGATCGGATCAGCAGGGGCGAGCGCATCCGTCATCACGAGACGGTCCGCTATACGAAGGACGGGCGACGTCTCGACATCTCGCTGAGCGCCGCACCGATGCGCGATCACACGGGGCGCGTCGTGGGTGTCGCACAGGTGGCGCGCGACATCACCGAGAGCAAGCAAGCGGAGGCCGAGATCAAGCGCAGCCAGGAAGCGCTGCGCGAAGCGGATCGTCGCAAGGACGAATTCCTCGCGTTGCTGGCGCACGAGCTGCGCAACCCTCTCGCGCCTCTCGTCAACGCGGTCGAGTTGCTGCGCCCGGCCGCGAATGGGGATGCGGGGCTACGTCGCATCCGCGACATGATGGCGCGTCAGCTCACGCAGCTCCAACGCTTGGTGGACGATCTGCTCGATGTCAGCCGCATCTCGCGCGGCTGCTTCGAGCTGCGCCATGCGCCGGTTCCGCTGGCGCGCGCCCTCGAATCCGCCGTCGAGAGCTGCCAGAGCCTCGTCACCGCGCGCCGCCACACGCTCGCGATCGACGTTCCGGCCGAGCCCATTCTGGTCGAAGGCGATTTCGCGCGGCTCGCGCAAGTGTTCGCGAACCTCATCTCGAACAGCGTGAAGTACACCGAGCCCGGTGGCCACATCGACGTGTCGATCCGCAAGGACGGCTCGCAGGCGGTCGTGAGCGTGCGCGACAACGGGATCGGCATCCCGCTCGACGCGGTCGGCACGGTCTTCGACATGTTCTCGCAGGTGGAGGCGCATCGGCTGCATGCCCGCGGCGGCCTCGGCATTGGCCTCGCGCTGGTGCGCAGTCTGGTGGAGATGCACGGCGGAACCGTCGAAGTGCACAGCGACGGCCCCGGGAAAGGCAGCATTTTCACCGTGCGCCTGCCCTTGCTGCGCACGCTCGTCTCGGTACACGGAGCCCCGCAGGACGCGAGCGAGCCGGTCGAGGAGCACGCGCGTCGCATCCTGATTGCAGACGACAACGTGGATGCCGCCGCCTCGCTGGCGCTGCTGCTGCAGATGCAGGGACACGAGACACGGACCGCGCACAATGGGCGGGAAGCGGTGGAGCTCGCCGAGCTCTTCCAGCCGGACATCATCTTCATGGACCTCGGCATGCCGCAGATCGACGGCATCGAGGCCACGCGCCAGATCCGCGCCCAGCCGTGGGGTCGAGCCATGATCATCGTGGCGCTCACCGGCTGGGGGCAGGAGCGCGACCGGCGTCAGACGCGCGAAGTGGGGATGGACCTGCACCTCGTGAAGCCGATCAACCTCGAGGGAATCGCCGCGGTTCTCGCACACTCCTGACGTTGCGAGCGCAGTAAATACAATCGGTTATACACCCGCGGCGCGGCCGACCCATCACGCTGCGAACGCCGCGCGCGTGAATCGCTCGCACGACGGGCTTCCCCATTAGTATCTGCGCGAACCTGCAGCAGGGGGGTGGGGAATGCTCAAGGTCATTTGGCGCGCAACCGCCAGCGCTGCGCTGAGTCTCGTTGGCACGTGCGCCTGGGCACAGCAGGTGGCCGATCCTGGATTCAAGAGCGTCGGGCGGGGCGCCCCGCTCGCCGCGGACCTGCGGACGTACGAGCCGGTCGGCGCAAGTCTCATCGGGCCGTTCGGCGCACCGGCCTCCTCGAAGAAGTTCGTCGGGCTCTCGCGCGACGGCACGCCTCCTCCCGGCATCAAGCCCCTGCCTGTCGACCTCTTCACGACCAAGGATTTCTACAAGGACAAGGCGCTGTGGATGGACCCGCGCTACTACCGCTGCAACAGCTCCGCGGCCATCGAGGAGATGTGGGGCGCGAACGGCGATCGGCTCATCGGCCCGAGCGGCGCCGCCTCCGCGCCGTGGGGTCGCTGCGACCGCGACTATCCGCGCGCGGCGATCGTGAGCCCTTACAAGTTCAAGACGGCCCAGGAGCACTATGAGGCGCTACTCGCCGAGACGCGCAAGCGCGGCGGCCCCACGCAGCACACGTACGCCACGGTGCCCGGCGAATGGACCGGCCGCTACATGCATCCGGGCTTCACGCCCGGCAACGCGTACTGGTATCGCATGCGGCACAACCAGTTGCCGACGATCCTCTCCTTGCTGACGCCCGAATATCAGAAGCGGATGGTCCAGCAGGAATTTCACGAGGGCAACACGAACGCCGCGCAGTGGCCTTCGCAGTACTGCTGGCCGGAAGGCTTCATGCGGCGCTGGCACGAGTACGCGACGTGGGAGTGGGACATCACCGTCACGCCCTCACTCGTGCAGATCCTCGCCGGCGTCGCCCGCAACTTCATCACGAACATCCACATCGGGCGCGAGTTCAAGATGGACGGCGCGGTGCCGCGCCTCGGCGCCGACGTGCCGCGCTGGTACGGCGAGACGATCGGCTTCTGGGACCACGACACGCTGATCACGTGGACCTCGAACATCCAGGGCTGGACCGTGCACGGCGCGTTCGAGTACTCGAACAAGATGCAGACGATCGAGATCTACTCGCCGAACCACGATGCCAACGGCAAGTTCATCGGGCTCAATCACGAGGCGATCTTCTACGACCCCGAGGCGCTCGTGGAGCCGATCCGCATCGTGCGCAACTACATCAAGACGAGCGGCTACGAGCAGGGCGATCCGTACGTCTACATCGAGTGCAACCAGACGATCTTCCCGATCAACGGCAGGATGTCGCCGGTCGTGCCGGGCTCGGTGATCGAGTACCGCGTGCCCGACATGTTCGGCCGCCCGTGGGCGCAGATCTGGGAACAGTACTTCGAGAAGGGCATGCAGCGGCCCACGGACGAAGACATCTTCACCTTCAAATGAGGGGACTATGACGACAGCAAGAGGTACGGTCATCGGCCTGGCCATCGCGGCCACGGCGGCCGCGACGCTCGGCGCTCTGCCCGCTCGCGCGCACCACTCGTTCGCGGCCTACGACATGGAGAAGACGAAGGTGTTCACCGGCGTCGTCACGCGCATCAACCCCGACGCGAATCACCTGCAGATCTTCTTCGCGCCGATGAACGAGGAGCGCAAGAACGTGATTCGCGGCGAGGATGGCAAGCCCATCATCTGGGCCGTCGAGATGATGGGCTCGGCGCAGTCCGCGGCCGAAGGCATCTCCGTCAACACGTTCCCGCCGGGCACGATCTTCAGCGTCGGCCTGCATCCGCTGCGCGATGGCCAGCACGCTGGCACGCGCGGCCGCGGCGGCACGATCTACAAGTGCCCGCCGAAGACGCCGCCGGCGCCCGGCAAACATTGCGACTCGGTCCCGGGCAACACGGCGTACGGGACCGGCGGCCTGCCGCAGCCGAAGGAGTAAGCGCGCGTGCGCGAGCTCGCGGAGTGGCTGCAGACGACGCCCGTCAGCGTCGGCATCCAGGCGTCGAAGTGGATGGTGCCGCTGCTGCAATCGATCCACATCCTGACGATCGGCGTCGTGTTCGTCTCGAGCTTGATGATCGCGCTGCGCGTTCTCGGGCGAATGCGCGTCGATGAGCCCTTCGGCGCGGTGTGGCGGCGCTTCGCGCCCTGGATGTGGAGCGGGCTCGCGGTCATGACACTCACGGGGTTGCTGCTCGTGCTGGCCGAGCCGGTCCGCGAGGTCACGACCCTGTCCTTCTGGGTAAAGATGACGCTCGTCCTCGTCGCGGTGAGCAGCACGGCGCTCTTCGGCCGCGCGCTCCGCGCGGCGGCGGCCGGCGGAGCGGGCCCGGCGCAGTTCTCGGCGGCCGCCAAGAGCGGAGCGCTCGCGCTCATCATCGTGTGGCTCGCGATCATCTTTCTCGGCCGGGCCATCGCCTACGACACCGAAGTGTGGGGCTCCCTGTCGCGGCACGCGTGAGCGGAGTGATGGATATCGCAAGCATCATCCAGAGCATCCAGGCCTCCGGACCGGCCGAGTGGATGCGCACGTCGGTGAAGGCCATGCCGATCGTCGAGGCCCTGCACGTGCTCGCGGCGGCGACGGTCTTCGGCACCATCTTCATCGTCGATCTGCGCCTTCTCGGATTGCCGAACACGCAGCGCCCATTCACGCGCATCTCGCACGAGATGTTGCGGCTCACGTGGCTTGCGTTCGTCGTCGCCCTGATCGCCGGGTCACTCATGTTTGCGGCCAATGCGAACACGTATTACGAGAACACGGCCTTCCGTCTGAAGATGCTCGCGCTGCTCGGGGCCGGCGTGAACATGGCGATCTTCCAAGGGATCACCGCTCGCGCGGTGAGCACGTGGGATCAGGACGTGCGCCCGCCGCTTGCGGCCCGGCTCGCGGGGGCCTTCTCGATCCTGCTGTGGATCACGGTGATCTTTCTGGCTCGCTGGATCGGATTCACGAAGGGCTACAACTTCTCCGTGCCCGATGACGTGAACTTCCAGTTCGGGAGCCCATGACCGCACGCCAACTGCGCGCCGGGGCGGCAGGCGCGCACGATCTGCACGTCGCGAGCGAACGCAAGGAATCGCGCGCCAGCGCGTGTCATTCAGTGCCTTGCCGGTTTAGCGATATTCCCTTTATCGGAGAAGGATCAGAGCGTCACGCACCGCCCTGCGCCGAAGCAGGCGCGGCCGGCGGCGGCGACGGCCTCGCGACGGAGTCGTTCGCACCGAATAGCGCTCGCACGCGCCGATATATGAAGCGCAGGAACAACAGCGTGCAGATCGCCTCGCCAAAAGTCGCGAGGAACGCGAGCAGCGGATTCATCCGGTCCGCGCGTGCATGGAACTTGGCCAGCGCGCGCTCGCGCGCAATCTCGATGCTGTCGTAGAACGTCGGGATCACGAGCAGCGTGAGCAACGTCGAGGTGACCGTCCCGCCGATGATCGCGACCGCCATCGGCCGATAGAACTCACCGCCCTCGCCCAGAGCGATCGCCACCGGCATCATGCCCGCGATCAGCGCGAACGTCGTCATGAGAATGGGCCGCAGGCGCGTGCGCCCCGCGTGCATCAGCGCTTCCTCGCGATCGACGCCACGCGCCTCTTCCTTGCGCGCACAGTCGAGCAGCAGGATCGCGTTCTTCGCCACGAGCCCCATGAGCATGATGATGCCGATGAAGCTCATGAGATTGAGCGTTCCGCGCGTGATCAGGAGCGCCGTCACCACCCCGATGAGCGACAGTGGCAGCGACATCATCACCGGCACGGGCGCCGTAAACGAGCCGAACTGCATCACGAGCACGAGGTACATGACCGCGATGCCCATGATCAGTGCGGCAAACATGTCGCTGAAGATTTCCTCCTGGTCGCGCGAGGCGCCGCCCAGCGAGATGCCGTACCCCTCCGGGAACTGAATCTGGCTCGCGAGCTTCTTCGCGTCCGCCGTCACTTCACCCGACGCGCGCCCCTGCACGTTGGCCGAGACGGTCACCGTGCGCTTGCCGCCGAGGTGCTGGATCTGCGCGGGCCCCTTGTCCATGGTGATGGTCGCGATCTGCTCGAGCGGCACGAGCATGTTGCTGTTGCCGACCGCAACGGGCAGATGCTCGATGTTCGACGCGTCGACGCGATCCTCGGGCGCGAGGCGCACGGCGACGTCGCGCGATTCGCCGGTCGGATCGATCCAGTCGCCCACCTCGACGCCGGCGAACGCAACACGCAGCGCCTGCGCGGCGTCGTTCACCGAGATGCCGAGCTGAGTGGCGAGCCCGCGGTCGAGCTCGATGCGCAGCTCGTCCTGCGGCTCCTGCTCCGAGAGGCCCACATCGACCGCGCCCGGAATCTTCTTCATCTTCTCCATGTAGTCGCTGGTGATCGCCATGAGCCGGCGCGAGTCGGGCCCGTAGAACTGAATCTGCACGGGCTTCTGCACGCCGTTATTCAAGTCGTCGAGAATGGTGTACTCGGCGCCGACCAGCCGCTTCAGCTGCTCGCGCAGCACCTCGCCGATGCGCTCGGCGGAGCGGCTGCGCTCCGTGCTCTTGCCGAGGTCGACGTACACGCGCCCGCCGCCCGGCTGCACGTACGAGTTGGTCGCTTTCGTCTCGGGAATCTGGCGTGCGAGAGCCGCCGCCTGCTCCACCTTCACCTTCGAGTATTCGAGGCTCGCGCTCGAGGGTGTGCGCACGTCGATGGCGACCATGCCGTTGTCCGTCTTCGGCAGGAAGTTCGAGCCGCCCACCGTGAACTGCATGACGAGCGCCAGGACGAACGCCGCGAGCGAGATCACGGCCATCCACTTGCGATGGTGGAGGGCCCAGGCGATGACGTTGCCGTAGCGATCGGCCTGACGGTCGAACCACTCGTTGAAGCGCTTGAAGACCTTGCCCAGGCCGCGCCGCTCAGTGTGCGCGTACCCGGGCGGATCGCCCCAGTAAGCCGAGAGCATCGGGTCGAGCGTGAACGAGATGAAGAGGCTCACGAGCACCGAGGCCACCACCGTCAAGGCGAAGGGCCGGAACCACTCGCCCGCGACGCCGCCCATGAAGGCGACCGGCACGAACACCGCGACGATCGAGAAGGTGGTCGCCGCGACCGCGAGCCCGATTTCCGCCGTGCCGTTGCGCGCGGCCGTGACGCGATCCTCACCCCGCTCCATGTGCCGCACGATGTTCTCGCGCACGACGATGGCATCGTCGATGAGCACGCCGATCGCGAGCGAGAGGCCGAGGAGCGTCATGAAGTTCAGCGTGAAGCCGCACGCCCACACGGCGATGAAGGCCGCCACCGCGGAGGTCGGCAGTGACAGCGCGGTGATGAGCGTCGAGCGCCAGGAATTCAGGAACGCGTACACCACGAAGATCGTGAGCCCCGCGCCGAAGACGAGCGCCTCGACGACGTTGCGCAGGCTGATTTCCGCGTCCTTGCCGCCGTCGTCGGTCACTTCGAGCTTCGTCCCTTCGGGCAGCGTGGCGTTGATCTCGTCGACGAGCTCGCGCACCTTCTGACCCACGGTGACCGTGCTCGCCTCACGCGAGCGGATGATCGAGAGGCCGACGTTCGGATGGCCATTGCGCAGGCTGTAGCTGTTCAGCTCCGCAAAGCCGTCCTCGATGGTGGCGACCTGGCCGAGACGCACGATCTCGTCGCCCTGGCGCTTCACGACGATGCTCTCGAACTCCTTCGGCGACTCGATGCGCCCGACGAGGCGGATGCTCTGCTCGTCCAGCGCACCCTTGACGCGCCCGACCGGCGCCGTCGTGTTCTGCATGCGCAAGGCATTGACGACGTCGCTCACCGACACGTTGAACTCACGCAGCTTCTGCGCGTGAACGAGCACCGACAGCTCGCGCTGAAGCGAGCCGTTCACGTTCACGACGGCGACGCCGTCGATGGCGCGGAAGCGGTCGGCCAGCACGTCCTCGGCCAGACGCGAGATCTCCGCGTGGCTCTGCCGCGTCGAGGACAGCGCAAGCTGCATGATCGGCTGCGCCGACGGATCGACGCGGATCAGCACCGGCTCGCGCATCTCGACCGGCAGCTTGTAGCGCACCGAGTTGATGGCGTTGCGGATCTCGTCCGCCGCCTCGGACATGTCCTTCTTGAAGTCGAAGATGATGATGATGCGCGCCTGACCTTCCGATGCGGTCGAGCGGATCTCGTACACCTGCGAGATGCTCTGCAGCGCCTTCTCGATGCGATTGATGATCTCGCGCTCGACCGTCTCGGGCGAGGCGCCCGGATACGGCACGGTGACGACCATGACCGGCTGCTGCACGTCCGGGATCTGGTTGACGCGCAGATTCTTGAACGCCAGGAGCCCGAGGGCCATGAGCACGATGACGATCGCCGTCGTCGTCACCGGCTGCTTGATGCTGAAGTTCGAGAGGAACATGACTTACTTTCGCGAGGCCGTCGCGAGCGATGCGCCCTCGGCGAGCTCGACCGGTTGACCGTTTGCCAGCGTGTTCGTCGGATAGCGCAGGAGCGTGTCGCCCTCGGCGACGCCGCTCTTCAGCACGAATTCGCCGCTGCGGGGATCGCGATCACCGAGCCGCAGGGCCACCTTCTCGACCGCGCGATTCTTCACGCGCCAGGCGTACGCGTTGTCGCCCTCGCGGACCAGCGCGCTCGGCGGGATGGTCAACGCCGACGTGCGATGCGTCTCGATGCGCCCTTCGGCGTAGAGACCGGCGACGTTCGGCGCGTCCTTCTGATTATCGAAGGTCACGAGCACCTCGACCTGCCGCGTCGTGGCATTCGCCGCGGGGTTCACACGCGCGATCGTCCCGATGAACTCGCGATCGCCGAAGCCGTTCACCCGGAACATGACCGGCTGTCCGACCTTGACGGCGCCAATGTTTTCGGCCGACACGAGCCCCTCGAAGCGCAAGCTGTCCGGATCGATCACCTTGAGCAGCTCCTTGCCGATCTGCGCCGTGTCGCCGGCGGAGACCTTGCGATCGCTGACGATGCCGTCGAACGGCGCGCGCACCTCCGTCCGCTGCAACTGCTGGCGAGCGGTGACGACGCGTGCCCGGGCGGCCTCGCGGTCGCTCTGCGCGGCATTGCGGCGGTTCTCCGCATCTTCGAGCTGCTGCGCGGAGACGATGCCGGTCTCGCGAAGCGTCTTCATGCGCTGAAACTGACGCTCAGCTTGCTCGAACGCTTGGGTCGCCGCGTTCTCGGCGGCCGTTGCCGAGACGAGTGTGTCGCGAATGCTGGTGTCGTCGAGCCGCACCAACAGATCGCCGCGCTTCACGGGGTCGCCGTTCTCCTTTAGAACGGCAAGCACCACCGCGGACACCTCGGCGCGCAGGTCCGCGCGGCGCTCGGGCTGCACGGAGCCCGTGATCACCGGACCCTGCGACAGCGCGTTGCTGCGGACGGTCAGCAAATCCTCCGGGGACAGGAGCAACGGCGCTTGCGCCGCGCTCGCGTTGTCGCTGGCGCTGCCCTTGCCGCACGCAGCGAGCACGAAGAGCGAAGCAATGAGGCCGGCAACGAGACCTGCCTGGCAGAGGATTCGATTTCTTGAGATCACCCGGTCTCCCTTACGATCGGTGGGCACGGAACGATGCTCGAGCCCCATCGACGGTCGCATTAGATGCGAGTCGGTGAGTGTTCGTTCGTGCGGTAGCGCGAGAACACGGCAACACGCCTTTTTGTTGCGACCGGCGTGAGCGCAGCCGGCCGTCGCGGACCCCAGGAGCGGACCCGCAGCGAAGAGCGTCGTTCAGAAGCTCTCGTAAGATGTTGGCAAGCCAATAATTCTGACGGACTTTCCGTAACGTGACCAGTGACCTGTTCGCGAATTTGTCAGGCGGCCGCGCGGTCAGCGGCGGCGACCGTGAGGTCATCGGCCCGCGCGCGGTGGTGCTGCGGGGCCTCGCGCTCCCCTGGGCGGCGGAGCTGCTCGCCGGCGTCGACCAAGTCGAGCGCGCCGCGCCGTTTCGGCACATGGTCACTCCGGGCGGTTTCACGATGTCGGTCGCGCTCACCAATTGCGGCTCCCTGGGCTGGACGACGGATCGGCGCGGCTACCGGTACACGTCCATCGATCCGCAGACCGGCAACCCGTGGCCGGGTATGCCTCAAACGTTTGCGCGGCTCGCCCGGGTTGCCGCGAGCGCGCTCGGCTTCACGGAATTCGATCCCGACGCCTGTCTCATCAACCGGTACCGGCCCGGCTCGAAGATGTCACTGCACCAGGACAAGGACGAGCGCGACTTCTCGGCCCCGATCGTCTCGGTGTCGCTCGGCATGAGCGCGATCTTCCTGTTCGGCGGTCGCAAGCGCGCGGATCGCGCCGCGCGCATCCCCCTCCAGCACGGCGACGTCGTGGTGTGGGGTGGCGAGGATCGGCTGCGCTTCCATGGGGTGCTCCGTCTCGAAGGTGAGCCACATACCCTGCTCGGCGCGCAGCGGATCAATTTGACTTTTCGCAAGGCCGGCTGAAGACGCGGCGAACGCCACCGCACGCGGCGCCGCGCGGACTTTATGTCACGCGTAGCCGAACCCCGACACGTTGCTTTATCTGAGACATGTAGTCTCATATGCGGCGTTTCTTACGCGAGTCGGGGGTGGTGGATGGATGACATGGACGGGGACGCCGGGCCCTTCGTTCTGAATTTGTGCCCGGTCCCGGAGCCTATCGCCATTCCTCAGCCGCGCTCGGCGGAGCTCACGAAGTTCACGTTCTTCTGCAGCCGTGGGCGCGAGGGAAACATCGACCAGTGGTGGCTCCACATGGGCTACTTCGCCACGCGCAGCGACGCGGAGAAGTGGCTCATTGTGCTGCAGCGGATCTATCCGCATGCGTGTGTCGCGCAGGCGGAGGTCACCTTCGCACTCGAGCACCCCGCGACGCTGCATCTGGCGCGCCGACGCGAGCGCGTGTCATGAGCGGGGACCACCGGGTTTGGAGCAAGGGCCCAGGCGACACCACTCTGCACGCGGCGCCGAGCTTCGGAATCGAAGTCGACAGCGATGTGCTGCCGCCGCTGCGCGTGCTGATCGCGGACGATTATCCGGATGCGGCGGAGAGTGTGGCGCTGCTGCTCGCGGGCCTGCGTGTCGAGACGCGCCTCGCGGAAGACGGCGAAGCGGCGCTCACCATCGCCCAGGAGTGGCGGCCCGAGCTCTGCGTGCTCGATCTCGAGATGCCGAAGATGGATGGCTGCGAGGTCGCGCGACGCATCCGCGCTCTGCGCGGCGAGTATCGCCCGCTGCTCATCGCATTCAGTGGCTGGACCGGCTCCGAGCACAAGCGGAGCGCCCTGCAGGCGGGGTTCGATCACTACCTGATGAAGCCGGTCGAGCCGCAGAAGCTCATGCGGATCATCCGCAGCTTCCAGCGTGCCCGTTTTCGATGAGGTTCCGGAGTCATTCGATGCGCAACGCCATCGTGTTCTTCATTGCCGCACTCTTCACGAGCGTGAGCCTGCAAGCCTTCGCCGACCCGCCCGATCACGCGCCGGCGCACGGCTGGCGCAAGAAGCACGACCAGCGGTACGTCGGCTACACGGGCACGACCTGGGAGGAGGACTACGAGGTGGCCACCGGCCACTGCAATCGCGAGGCGATCGGCGCCGTCCTCGGCGGGGTGGCCGGCGGTGTGATCGGATCGAAAGTCGCCTCCCCGGAGAACCGCACGGTCGGCATCCTCCTCGGCGCCGCGGCCGGGGCGATCATCGGCGCCAAGATCGGCCGCGACCTCGACGACGGCGACCGCGGCTGCTTCGGGCATGCCCTGGAAATCGTGCGCCCCGGCGGCCGCGTGATGTGGGACAACCCCGCAACGGGTGTGAGCTATGTCCTGGTCCCCGGCAAGGGGCGCGGCGAGCAGGCGGCGAGCTGTCGCGAATTCACACTTATCGCCACCCGTGGTCGGGAAAAGTCGACACGCAAAGGCGTGGCATGCCAGACCGAACGCGGCGTCTGGAAGATCGCATGAGACTGCGACGCGCTTCGTCCGCGCCCGACCCGCGCGCCACTTAGGCTTCGCGGATGGCAGCGGCGACCACAGCACACGTAATGGCGGCAACCCGTCAGTTGCTGAAGCCTATCGTGCACGTGCTGATCCGCTGCGGCATTTCCTGGCGCGACTTCGCGGAGCTCGCCAAGACCACCTTCGTGGAAGTGGCGACGACCCAGTTCGGCAAGCGCGGGCGGCCGACGAACGTCTCGCGCACCGCCATGCTCACCGGCCTCGCCCGCCGTGATGTGCGGAAGCAGCGCGAGAAGCTCGCCGCCGCACCGGAGGCGCCGACCGGGTTCGTGACGAAGGCGTCGCTCGTCCTGTCCGCTTGGCACCTCGATCCGGAATTCCTGGACGCCGAGGGTCGGCCGGCGGCGCTGGCCGCGGACGGCGGGCCGGGCACTTTCGAGGCTCTCGTGCGCCGCTGCGCCGGCAGCGACGTGCCGCCCTCCACGCTGCTGAAGGAGCTGCGGCGCGCAGGAGCCATCCGCAAGCGGCCCGACGGCAAGCTCGAACCGCTCCTGCGCAACTACATCCCGCACCCGATGGACGAGCATCTCGTGCGGCTGTGGGGCTCGGTGCTCGCGGACATCGCGACCACCTACGTACACAACCTCACGCGCACCGGCCGGACACCCGCGCGCTTCGAGCGCGCCGCGGTGAACGATCGCATCGTGAAAGCGGCGCTGCCGGAGTTCCGCCGCTTTCTGGAACGCGAAGGCCAGGCCTTTCTCGAGCGCGCGGATGCCTGGCTTACCGCGCATCAGGCGAGCGACGGCGACACCGACGTCATTCGCCTCGGCGTGGGCACCTACCACATTCAGGATTGAGAGCGACTGCATGCTGAAGCCTATTCGATCGCGATGGAATCTGAGACTGCTCGCCGGCTTGGCGGCGTGCGGCCTCAGCGCGTGCGGCGGCGATCAGATGGCCGGCATTCAGGGCTCGGGCGCGCCGGTGGCGGCCGCGGTGACGTCGGTCGGCCCGATCAGCCGCTTCGGCAGCGTGATCCTCGGCGGCGTCGAGTACGACACCTCGGGCGCGCAGATCCGCATCGACGATCTCTCGGGCGACGAGTCGCAGCTTCGAGTCGGGCAGGTCATCACGCTGAAGGGCTCCATTAACAAGGACGGAACGACAGGTAAGGCCACCGACATCGAGTACGCGAGCGACGTGCGCGGTCCCATCGCGCAGATCGACCTCGACAACCTGACGGCGGTCGTGCTCGGCCAGACCGTGCGGATCGACGACTCCACTGTGTTCGACGACGGCCTGGCGCTCGAATCGCTGCAGGCTGGGGCCTTCGTGCAAGTGAGCGGATACGCCAATGCGACAGGCGAGATCCTCGCCTCGCGGGTCGATACCGCTTCGCCCAGCGCGAGCTTGCAGGTGAAAGGTGTCGTGCAGTGGCTGGACACGGTGGCGCACACGTTCCGCATCAATTCGCTCACGGTCGACTACAGCACGGCTACACCGCCCGCCACGCTCGCCAACGGCATCACGGTGCTCGTGCGGGGCAGCGGATTTGCGCCGAGCGGCGCGCTCATCGCCCCGATCGTCCAGGCGATTGGTCCGCCGAGCTTTGCAGTCAACGACAAAGGCCAGATCAGCGGCGTCGTCACTGCGTTCACGTCGGCCTCGGATTTCGTGGTCGGAACGCAGCGCGTTGTCACGGACGGCTCGACCGTCATCGCGCCGAACGGCGCAACGGTGGCGCTGAACGCTCGGGTGGACGTGCAGGGCACGTTCAATGCGTCCGGTGCCCTCCTCGCCACGAAGATCCAGGTGAAGCCGCAGTCGCTCAGCGTGGTGCGCGGGCCCGTCGATGCGGTCTCCGCGACGAGCAACACCGTCACGGTGCTCGGCGTGACGGCGAACGTGTCGAGCGGGACGTCGTTCGAGGACAAGTCGAGCCAGAAGATTCGGCTCTTCAAGCTCGCGGACGTGCGGACGGGCGACTACGTCGAGGTTCGCGGCACGTCGGATGGGAGCGGTAGTCTCGCCGCGACGCTCGTCGAGCGCGACAAGCCGGACACGTCGGTATACGTGCAGGGGCAGGTGATGACGCTGAACGCCCCGAATTTCACGGTGCTCGGCATCACGATCGCGACGGACGCGCAGACGAAGTTCAGCGGACCGGACGGCAAGCAGTTCTTCACGGCCGCCCTGAATCGCACCGTGATCGTTCGCGGCACCATGACCGGCGATGTGCTGCTCGCCGACAAAGTGCAGCTGCGGCCGAACTGAGCGACGCCGTCACTCCAGGTCGGGGTACGGTCCCTTCCCGCCTTCCGCGATGAAGCGATCGATGCGCGCTTCGAGCACGGGTAGCGGCACCGAGCCCAGCTCGAGCACGGTGTCGTGGAACGCGCGGATGTTGAAGCGACTGCCGAGCGCCTTTTCCGCCTTCTCGCGCGCCTTCACGATCGCCATCTCGCCGAGGTAATAGGAGAGCGCCTGCGCGGGCCAGGCGATGTACCGATCGACCTCCGTCTCGATCTCGTGCTCGGGCAGCGCCGTGTACTCGAGCATGTATCGAATGGCCTGCTCGCGCGTCCATCCTTGTGAATGAATGCCGGTGTCGACGACGAGCCGCGCCGCGCGCCAGATCTGGTAGCTCAACATGCCGAAGTACTCGTACGGCGTTTCGTACATGCCCATCTCGACGCCCAGCTTCTCGCAGTAGAGCGCCCAGCCCTCGCCGAACGCGGAGATGTACGTGTGCTGCCGGAACTCGGGCTGCTCCTTGTGCTCCGCCGCGATCGGCATCTGAAACGCGTGGCCCGGCGCCGATTCGTGCAGCGTCAACGCGGTGAGACTGTAGAGCGGCCGGCTCGGCAAGTTGTACGTGTTGATGAGATACACGCCGGGCCCGCCGCGTCCGGCCGTATAGAACGGCGCGAGATCGTCCGGCACCGGACGGATCGTGAAGCGCGAGCGCGGTAGGTAGCCGAAGAACTGTGGCGCCTTGCCGTCGAAGCGCTTCGCGATCCATGCGCCGCGCATGAGCAGCTCTTCAGGCGTCTTGGCGTAGAACTGCGGATCGGTCCGCAGGAACTTGAGGAACGCCGGGAAGTCGCCCTCGAAGCCGGTTTGCCGCATCACCTTCAGCATCTCTTCGTGCAGGCGCGCGACTTCGGATTCGCCGAGCGCGTGAATCGCCGCGGGCTCGAGGTCCAGCGTCGTGAACTCGCGAATCTTCGCGCGGTAGTAGGCCTGCCCGTCCGGCAGATCGTAAGCGGCGAGCGTGGTGCGTGTTCCGGGCACGTATTCCGTGCGCATGAACTTCAGGAGCTCCACGTACGCGGGCTGCACCTCGTCGCGAATCGTCCGGACCGCCTCGGCGCGCAGCGTCGCGCGATCCGCATCGGAGATGCCGGGCATTTCCTTGAAGGGTGTGTAGAACAGCGTCGCTTCGGGTGCGGCCTCGGTCACGTTGGTGAGCGATGCATCGCGCCCTTCCATCGTGACGCGCGGCGGAGTGAAGCCGCGTTTCAACCCGGCTCGCATCTCGTCCATCTGCTCGTGGAAGTAGCGCGGGATGTCGCGCATCTGCGCGAGCCAGTTCCGATAGTCCTGCAGCGTCTTGAACGGACGGCGCGCGGTGTAGCCGAGGTCCGTCCAGAATGCCGTGTCGGAGTTGGCGGGCATCTCGAAGTCGCGGAAGCGCTGGCTCGTGATGAGCACTTCGATCTGCCGGCGATAGATGTCGAAATTGAGCTGCTCGGGCGGCGAGAGCGCGGCGTGGTTGAGGGCGTCGAGCTGCTTCAGCACGTCTTCCCAGTGCCGCAAGCGCTCGGCTTGCGATTGCGGATCCACCCTCGGCAGGTGGTCCATAATCGGTAGCTGCCCGTCTTCGTCATCCGCGAGCTGCTGCTGGCGCCATTGCCACTCTTCGCTCGAGATCTTGCGGAACGCCTGATCGGCGGCGTTCGGGCGGAGGGTGGCGCAGGCGACGAGGGACAGTGCCGCCACGAGGACGGCGGGAAGCATCGTTCTCATTCACATCCTTCTTGTCTCGGCGTGGCCATTCTCGCACGGATTAACTGAAATTAATGATTCGCCCATCCTCCGGGAAGCCGGCGCTGGCTACTGTGTTCGGCCGTGCTTTTCCGTCTGTTTACCTCCGGCGTGCTCGCCTCCGCGCCCGCGCTCCCTGGGCGCGCGGCGAACCGAGGCGCGAGCGCGTCGAGCCGAATGCGATTCATAGGGAGCTTTGATGAAGACCCGGTTGGTGATGCTTGGTGCCGGCGCGCTGGTCGCGGCGCTCTTTCTCCTGCACCGGTGGCTGCCCGGCACGCGAGCGGAAGCCGCGCCGAAAGGCAAGCCGGACGGCGCCGTCGTCGTTCAGACCGCGACCGTCAAGCGCGCCGACGTGCCCGTGTATCTCGAAGGGCTCGGTGCCGTACAAGCGTTCTACACCGCGAAGATCACGGCGCGCGTCGATGGCCAGCTGCAGGAGGTCTTCTTCAAAGAAGGGCAGACGGTGCACAAGGGCGAGGTGCTCGCGCGCATCGACCCGCGGACGTATCAGGCTGCGCTCGATCAGGCGCGCGCCACCCTGGCCAAGGATACGGCGCAACTCGCCAATGCGCGGCGTGACCTCGAGCGCTATCACTCGCTCGCGCCCAGTCACCTCGCCAGCAAGCAGCAGATCGACACCCAAACTTCGCTCGTCACGCAACTGGAAGCGCAGCTCGAAGCCGACAAGGCGGCGATCGCCACCGCGCAAACGCAGCTCGACTACACACGCATCACCTCCCCCATCGACGGCCGCACCGGCATTCGGCTCGTCGATCCGGGCAACAATCTGCACGCGAGCGACGGCACGGGCATCGTCGTCGTGACGCAGGTGCAGCCGATCTCCGTCGTCTTCACGCTTCCGGAGCACAACGTGGCCACGGTGAACGGCGCGCTCGCGGCCGGCCCGGTGACGGTCGCGGCGCTTTCGCGCGACGGCAAGACGGAGCTCGACCGCGGCACGCTCGCGCTCATCGACAATCAGATCGATCCGAGCACGGGCACGGTGAAGCTCAAAGCGACCTTCCCGAACGCGCACAACGCGCTGTGGCCGGGCCAGTTCGTGAACGCGCGCGTGCTCGTGAAGACCCAGCGTGGCGCGCTGACGATTCCGTCGGCAGCCTTGCAGCGAGGTGCGCAAGGCATGTTCGCCTACGTGGTGAAGGCGGATTCCACCGTGGAAGCGCGCCCGATCAAGACGGATGGCGAGAGCGGCGACATCGCGGTCGTGCACGAGGGTCTTGCCGAAGGCGAGCGGGTGGTGACGAGCAATCAGTATCGGCTGCAGCCCGGCTCGCATGTGAAGCCTGCTGCCGCAGAGCCCGGCCCCAATGCGTTGGCACGGGCGGCGTCATGAACATTTCGACCCGGTTCATCAATCGGCCCGTCGCGACCTCGCTGTTGATGGCGGGCATCTTTCTCCTGGGACTGGCCGCGTTTCCGCTGCTGCCCGTCGCGCCGCTGCCGCAGACGGACTTCCCGACGATCCAGGTGACCGCGCAGCTTCCCGGCGCCAGCCCCGAGACGATGGCCTCCTCCGTCGCGCAGCCGCTCGAGAATCAGTTCGGTGCCATT
>DASZSS010000114.1:0-5701 GCA_035548535.1 Steroidobacteraceae bacterium | reverse complement strand
CGCGCTCTTCCGCACGCATCCCGCGGATGCGTAGCTAAGTCATTGATTCTCGAAGGTTGCTGATATGTCCCGCGTCTGCGAAATCACCGGCAAGAAGCCGGCTGTCGGTAATCGCGTCTCGCACGCCAACAACAAGAGGCGGCGGCGCTTCCTGCCGAATCTGCATTCGCAGCGATTCTGGCTCGAAAGCGAGAAGCGCTGGGTGAGCTTGCGCGTGTCCACCGCGGGGCTGCGCACCATCGAGAAGAAGGGCATCGACGTCGTGGTCGCGGAGCTCCGCGAGCAGGGCGTGAAGGTGTAAGCCATGCGCGAAAAGATCAAACTGCTGTCATCGGCCGGTACGGGCCACTTCTACGTCACGACCAAGAACAAGCGCCTCCACCCGGACAAGATGGAAGTGCGCAAGTTCGACCCCGTCGCTCGTAAGCACGTGGCGTACAAGGAGACCAAGATCAAGTGAGCGATGCCGCGAGCCGCGACGGCTCGCGCAGCTCGGTCTCCTCTCGCGGACAGATCCTGTCCGCTTCTCCTCTTGCGGCTGATTCACGCTACGCCTGACTGGCTGTAGCCTGTCGCCATGCCTGAGCTTCCGGAAGTCGAGACGACGCGTCGCGGCGTCGAGCCGCACGTCGTCGGACGCAAGATCGTGGCGCTGGCGGTGCACGAGCCGCGACTCCGCTGGCGCGTGCCGGACAGCCTGCCTGCGGAAGTCGCGGGCCAACGCGTACGGCAGACCGGCCGCCGTGCAAAGTACCTGCTCTTCGAGCTCGAGTGCGGCACGCTACTGCTGCATCTCGGCATGTCGGGAAGCCTGCGCGTGCTGCCGGCGGATACACCGCGGCTCACACACGATCACTTCGATTTACTCCTCGACTCGGGCAAGACGCTGCGCTTCAACGACCCGCGCCGCTTCGGCAGCCTGCACTACACGACGGGCAAGCTCGACG
This sequence comes from Steroidobacteraceae bacterium, assembly GCA_035548535.1. Lineage (GTDB taxonomy): Bacteria > Pseudomonadota > Gammaproteobacteria > Steroidobacterales > Steroidobacteraceae > JADGHX01. Next base: position 4,754 of record DASZSS010000114.1, on the reverse strand, counting down.
AGCATCCACTGCTGAAGCGCCTCGCCCCCGAGCCGCTGGACGACAAATTCACGGCCGAGTACCTCTGGCGGATCACGCGCAAGCGCAAAGTCACGATCAAGCAGTTGCTCATGAACAGCGCGTGCGTCGTCGGCGTCGGCAACATCTACGCCAGCGAAGCCTTGTTTCGCGCGCGAATCCGGCCGACGCGGCAGGCGCGCAGCTTGAAGCGACCCGAAGTCGCGAAGCTCACTCGCGCCGTGCGTGCCGTGCTGAGCATGGCGATCAAGGTTGGCGGCACCACGCTGCGCGATTACGTGGGCGCGGACGGCAGTCCCGGGTACTTCAAGCAGAAGCTGTACGTGTACGAGCGCGCGGGAAAGCCGTGCCGCGTGTGTAGCACAGCGATCAAGCAGCTGACGCAAGGGCAGCGCTCCACGTACTACTGCCCGTCGTGCCAGAAATGAGCAAGCGCATCCTCACCCACCTGTCCACGGTGGATGCCGTCATGGGCGGGCTCATTCGAGCCGCCGGGCCCTACACGCTGAAGGCAAACCTCGAAGACACGCCTTTCGTCGCGCTGGCCCGTGCCATCGCCCATCAACAGCTGCATGCGACCGCAGCGAACACGATTCTCAGACGCTTCGTCGAGACGGTAGGCGGCGGCACCTTTCCAACACCGCAGCAAGTGCTCGATGCGCCGGATGCGGTGCTGCGTGCGGCTGGTTTCTCCGCAGCGAAGAGTGCGTCACTCAAGGACCTTGCCGCGAAGACGATCGCCGGCGTCGTCCCAAATCGCGAAACCCTGCTGAGCCTCGAGGATCTCGCGATCATCGAAAGGCTCACGCAGGTGCGTGGCATCGGTCGCTGGACCGTCGAGATGATATTGATTTTCCAGCTCGGCCGACGCGACGTGCTGCCGGTCGACGACTTCGGTGTGCGCAACGGCTTCCGGCTCGCATACGGCTTGCGCAAGATGCCCGCGCCGCAGGCGCTCGCGATGTTCGGCGAGCGCTGGGCACCGTATCGGTCTGCGGCGGCGTGGTATCTGTGGCGTGCCGTCGAGCTGCACAAAGCCGGCAAGCTGCCCGCGCCCGCGGAGCCGATACGCCTGCCGCGCGTTCGCCGCCTGCGCCGGGCGGTGAAAACGTTGAAGAAGAAAGTCGCCAAGACTCTCGCGAAAACTCTGGCGCGCTCGGCTGCGCGCAAGCGCCGCCGGGCGCCGTCCGCGGGCCTCCGCGGCGAGCGCTAGCTTCGTTTCAGCTTCCGCAGCTCCGCCTGGACGATGGGATGCACGAACTCGCGCGTCTCCCCGCCGAGGATCGCGATCTCCCGGATCAGCGACGATGAGATGAACGTGAACTGCTCTTGCGGCGTGAGGAACACCGTTTCGATCTCGCGCGCCAGGTGGCGGCTCATGTTCGCGAGCTGGAACTCGAATTCGAAATCCGACACGGCGCGCAGGCCGCGCACGATGACGCTCACCTGGTGCTTGCGCGCGAACTCCACCGTCAGCCCCGAATAGCCCATCACCTCGACGTTGGGCAGATCCGACAGCACCTGCCGCGCGAGCTCGACGCGCTTGTCCAGCGAGAAGAGCGGCGTCTTGTTGGGATTGGCCGCAATGGCGACGATCACGCGGTCGAAGATGCCCGCGGCGCGCCGTACGAGATCCTGATGCCCGTTCGTGATTGGATCGAACGTGCCTGGATAGATGGCGTTGCGACTCATACGGGCTCGGTTCCCCTCGCGGCTCGGGCGAAGAGATGATACCCGACCTCGCCGGCGCGCTTCGCCTTCAATGGCTGCCAGCTCGCCGGGAGGGCCGGCAAGGGCTCGCGCGCGGACGATTCCACATAGATCAGCGCATCGGGCGCGAGCCAGCCATTGCGCTCCAGCCGCTCCGCGACCTGTGCCAAGAGGCCGGCCGCGAACGGCGGATCGAGGAACACGATATCGAACGGCGTGGGCGCGCGACCGAGGAAGCGCAGCGCGTCGTCGCGCTCCACGCGCGCCCCTCGTGCGCCCAGCGTCGCGACCAGCTCTTTGAGCGAGCGTACGGCGACGGCGTTCTGCTCGACGAGGACCGCGGCCGCGGCGCCGCGCGAGAGGGCTTCCAGACCCAGGGCGCCGCTACCGGCGAAGAGATCCAGGCAGCGCGCGCCGATCACACGCGAGCCGAGCCAGTTGAATAGCGTCTCGCGCACGCGATCCGGAGTGGGACGTATGTCGGGGACATCCGCGAAGCGAAAGCGCCTGCCGCGCCACGTTCCGCCGATGATGCGAATGACGCGTGCTTGCGCGCCCCGCGAATTGCGCGTGCGAACCAACTGTTGAGATGCCTCGCGGCTTGCGGCGTTCGTGAGCGTAAGCGTACCCTAGCGCCGCATTACTACAAGCTCGGCGTATGTGGCTGCGAGCGACCGAGCGAGGACTACACGGACGCGTTCGCTCATTGAGGGGAGCTTCAGGTCTATGAAGAGGAACATCACTGCAACCTCGCTCGTCGCGGTAGCGCTGTTGGCAGCGGGATGCGGAGGCGGCAGCGACAGCATTGGGCCGACAAACACCGCTAGCGGCAACGGCAATCCGACGGGCGCAACACCGCCGCCGCAAAATCAAGCGACGGCCGCTCTCTTCCAGCCACTGCAGGGAGTGCTCCCTTATCCGACGGACATCTACTTCGCGGGGTCCACGGACGGCACGCTGAACATTCAGCCGGCGAACGCACTGATGCCACTGCAGTCCGGCGTGAATGCGCTCGATGGGTTCTCGACGAACGCGGTCATTCGCGCGCGTTTCGCGAGCCCGTTGGATCCGGCGTCGCTCACTGCGTCGAGCGTGCGCATTCTTCGCATGGAGCTCGACAACGCGACGAAAGCTCCGAAGCCCGGCACCGCCGTCGTGCCGCTCGTGTTCGGAACGGACTTCAGTGCCGGACTCGCCACGGACACGGGCGTGGGCAACACGATCCTGGAAATTCGCCCCCTCAAACCGCTGATGCCGAGCTCCGGCACGACGAACGTCGGCTATCTCGTGATCCTGACGAACGCCATCACGACGGCCACAGGTCAACCCACCACACCGGACGACGACTACGCGGCATTTAAGAGTGCACTGCCGACCTGCGCTGGCATCGCGGCTGCGCTCGCGCCCCTGTGCCAACTCACTGGCGCCCATCTGCAGATCGCTCAAGCTGTCGGCGTCAATCCCGCGAGCGTAGTGCTCACGTTCAGCTTCACCACGCAGGGCACTCGGGACACGATGAACGCGCTCGCGAATCCGAGTGTCACGACGGCGCAGCCGATTGCTGTACAGAACACTCACATCCCCACCTCAGCGGTGGTCAACACGCTGCCCGGCCACGCGGACATCTACGTCGGCACGTTCACGATCCCGTACTACCTCTCACGGCCCACGCAGACGAATCCGCACGCGCCGCTCAATCAGCCGTGGCAAGGCAACCCGTCTCCGCTCGATCCCACGAGTCGCTTTCTCACGCGCTTCAATCCGCTTCCGGTCGCAACCGAGACCCTTCAGATTCCGATCTTCATCACGGTGCCCAATGCGGCTTCGACCGGCGGCGGCATGAAGCCCGCCGGCGGCTGGCCGGTGATCATCTTCCAGCACGGCCTGACGCGGGATCGCGTCGACGCCGTCGCCATCGCCGATAGCGCGGCCGATTTCGGCAACTACGTCGTCGTGTCGATCGATCTGCCGTTGCACGGCATCCCGGGGCCGAGCGCAGCCGATGGCGCGTTCTATCAGCCCGGGCACGAACGTACGTTCGATCTCGACTTCGTGAACAACACCACCCTCGCCAGCGGTCCCGACGGTAAGATCGATCCGTCCGGCACGCATTTCGTCAACGTGCCGGCACCCATCGTCACGCGCGACAACCTGCGCCAGGCCGCCGTCGATCTGCTCGCGCTCGCGCGGTCGCTCCCGAACCTCGATCTCGATGGCGACGGCACGGCGGACGTCAACCCGACGCGCATTCACTACATCGGCCATTCGCTCGGCGGCATCGTCGGCGGCGTGTTCCTCGGCAGCGCCGGTGCGGCGGAGGTGCGCACGGGCGAGCTCGCCAATGCGGGCGGGGGCATCGTGCAGACGATCTTCGATTCACCGGCGTTCGGCCCGCGCATCAAGCAGGGCCTCGCCGCTCAGCAGATCCTCGAGGGCTCGACGATCTACGCGCAATTCATTCGCGACGCGCAGACGATCGTGGATGCGGGCGATCCGGTGAACTACATCGCGGCTGCGGCGTCTCTACGACCGCTGTTGCTGCTGCAGGTGGTCGGCGGAGGCACGCTGCCGGACGGCAGCCTATCGCCAGCGGATCAGGTCGTCGTGAACAGCGCGACGCAGCGCTTGATCGATGCCGCCGGCATTCCGCGCGTATTCGCGGCCGGTGCGAACGCGGGTCCGCTCGGTTACGTGAACTTCATTTTCGGCAACCATGGCTCGATCATCGACCCCTCGGCGAGCCTCGCCGTGACGGCCGAGATGCAGGGCGAATCCATCGGTTTTGCGAGCAGCTTGGGCACCGTCATTCCCATCACGAATACCGCCGTGGTTCAGCAATGAGCGCGTGACGGACGGGTGAGCGCGTAAACAGGCGGCCCGGGGCCGCCGCGCGCCGCTAGAATACGCGCCGAACCATGTTCGGACGCAAACCCAAGCCCGGCGAGGAGCAGGAGAAGCAAGGCTTCTTCACGCGGCTGCGCGCGCGGCTCAATCGCGGCGATTCCTTTCTCACGCGCGACATCACG
>DASZSS010000113.1:0-3142 GCA_035548535.1 Steroidobacteraceae bacterium | reverse complement strand
ATACGCCCTACCTCACGGAGATGACCTCGGGCCTCACCTATTCGGTGAACCGCTTCCGCGGCTGGCCGCATGCCGGTCACATCACCCTCACCCGGGGCGAACGATCGCGGCTCGCGGACTTCGCTTCGGATACTCTGTGAGGGGGCGAAACTAGCCGGCCGCACGGCGGTCGAACGCAGGTCACGCACCCGGGCCAGCACAGTGAAATTCGACACAATTCGGCGAGCAATCGACCGTGCGCGCGCGCATTTGCGCGAGATGGGCGCGGGGCTCGTGGGGCTCGGCTTCGCGCTGAGTCTCGCGGTGTTCTGCGCGCCCCTGCCCGTCGAGGCCCAGGTCAACCGCAACACGAGCACGGAGCTGCCGGATATCGGCAGCCCGGCCGGCGCGCTCGTCACTCAGAACGAGGAATATCAGCTTGGCGCGCAGATCGTGAAGAGCCTGCGCGACCAGAAAGCGATCCTCGAAGATCCCGAAGTCACGGAGTATCTGCAGCAGCTCGGCCAGCGCATCGCCGCGCAGGCCCCGGACGGCGACCGCAAGTTCACGTTCTTCGCGGTGCGCGAGAACACGATCAACGCGTTCGCGCTGCCGGGCGGCTTCATCGGCGTGAACTACGGAACGGTGCTCGCGAGCCGCAACGAGTCCGAGCTCGCCGGCGTCATCGGCCACGAAATCGCACACGTCACGCAGCGGCACATCGCGCGCACGATCAAGGCGCAGAGCTCGCAGGGCATCGCGCAGACCGCGGCGATTCTCGCGGCCATTCTGATCGGCGCGATCGCGGGCGGCGCGGATGCCATGCAGGGCGCCATCGCCATCGCGCAGGGCGCCGCGGCCCAGCAGCAGGTCAATTTCACGCGCGCGAACGAGTACGAGGCCGATCGCGTCGGCATCGGGTTCGTCGCCGCGGCCGGCTTCGATCCGAACGGGATGGCCACGTTCTTCGAGGCCATGTCGCGCCACGAAGGGCTCGCGGGCCAGTGGGTTCCGGAGATGGTGCAGACGCATCCGGTCAACGCGAATCGCATCGCCGAGGCGCGCGCCCGCGCGGCGCAGTTCGACCGACCGAAGGTGAGCGAGTCCGCAACCTACGAATGCATCCGCGAGCGTTTGCGCGTGATCACGGCCCCGCACGACGAGGACATCGCAGCGCGCTACGCGAAGGAGACGACGGCGGCGAAGGGCTCCCTCGGCCAGCAGTACGGGCTCGCACTCGCGCTGATGGAGAGCGGCAAGAACCAGGAGGCCGCGCAAATCCTGCACGGGCTGGTCGAGAAGCACGAGAATCTCACGCTGCTCTACTCCGCGCTGGCGCAGGCTGAAGTTCAGGGCGGCATGCAGAACGACGGCATCGCGACGTATCAGCGCGCAGTGCTGCTCTTCCCGCGCAACGTCCCCCTGACCGTGCGCTATGCCGAGGCGCTGATGGCGATCGGCAAGGCCAAGGAGGCGCATGCGCTGCTGCTCGATCTCTTCAACAACATCGCGCCGACTCCGGATCAGATACAGCTCACCGCGTTGGCGGCGAGCGCGGCAGGCGACACGGGAGATGCGTACTACTACATGAGCGAGTACCACATCTCGAGCGGCGACCTGCCGCTTGCGGTTCAGCAGTTGCAGCTCGCTCTCGCGGCGCCGAACCTGACCTCGGTGCAGCGCCAGCGTTTCCAGGCGCGGCTCGATGAGCTGCGCGACTATCTCGCCAGCGTCCGCGTCCGCAAGGTCAGCCGCGGACAAGGCTCGGGCGGCTGACGATCCCTCCATCGGGGGACTCGTCCCTCCCTCCGTTCGTCGCAATTCGGCCACGCATGAAGGCCGCACGGTACGGCTGCTACAATGCGCGCCCACTCATGCCTCTGTGCACACTTACCATGCGATCGACCGCCGCGCTCGTTGTAGGTTTATCACTGCTCGTCACGGGCTGCGTCGCGCCGCCGGCGAAGAAGGATCCGCGCGATCCGTTCGAGCGCGTCAATCGGGTCACGTACAAGTTCAATGACGCTCTCGACCGCGCCGTGCTGCGCCCGGTCGCTAAGGGCTACAAGGCAGTCACCCCGGCGTTCGTGCGGACCGGCGTCTCCAATTTCTTCAGCAACCTCGAGCAGCCGACGATCATCATCAGCGACCTGCTGCAGGCGAAATTCAAGCCGGCGGCCTCCGATACCGGACGCTTTCTGCTGAATACGACGATTGGCCTCGGTGGGCTGCTCGACCCGGCCACCGCGGCCGGCCTCGACAAGAACGACGAGGACCTCGGACAGGCGTTCGGCAAATGGGGGATCGGGCCCGGGCCGTATCTCATGGTTCCGTTCTTCGGACCGAGCACCGTGCGTGATGGGATCGGCCGCATCGGTGAGATCTACACCGATCCGGTGCACTACGTCGAACGCGACGCCTGGCGCTACAGCCTCGATGGCCTCAGCGTGATCAACACGCGCGTCGGGCTGCTCGAAACGGATCAGGCCATCGCGAGCGCCTTCGACAAGTACGCGTTCATCCGGAACGCGTTCCTGCAGCGGCGGGAATATCAGGTGACGGACGGCAACGTCTCGCCCGTCGATGAGGAGTCGCTCGAAGACCCGCTCGAAGATGCCGAAGCGCCCGAGCAGAAGTAGCGCGCGTCCGCGCGCTAGGCGGCGGACCCGAGCAGCGAGGTCACCTCACTGATCTGCGCGGCGGCGCGAATGCCCTCGGGCAGGTTCGCGAAGCGCAGCGTGCATTTGATGCGGTTGGCCGCGGCGAGCCATTCGATGAGCACGGCCAGCCCGGCGCTGTCGGACTCGGTCACTTGCGCACAATCCACCGACAGACTCGCGCCGCTTCGTTTTCGGAGCGCGCGCAGCCCCGCTTCATACGCGACACGAGCCGTGGCGAAGGTGAGCGCGCCACGCACGTCGAGGCGATCTGGCGCCGCCTCGATCACCTCGACGGTCTTGCGTTGTGGCACGAAGGCCAAGCGTCAGGCCGCCTTCTTGGTGCCCGGCGCCGGCGTGCCGCTCTTCTCCATGCGGTCGATCACCGCATCGAGACCCTTCTGGTCGATCTCGGCGCCGAAGTCCTCGCGGAAGCTCTTCACGTAGCTGATGCCGTCGATCACGACATCCCACGCCTTCCAGCCCTCCGGCGTCTTGTGCAGCGT
>DASZSS010000112.1:0-5062 GCA_035548535.1 Steroidobacteraceae bacterium | reverse complement strand
ACTTTTGCTCAGCGCACGAGACTCCAGAGCGCCAGGGCGGCGATCAGCGCGCCGCTGACCGCGCTATTCCAGAACGCGGCTTGCTCGTCGACGTACGCGAAGATCCATGGCGAGGCGATGAGCCATACCCCGAGGAGCAGGTGCGCCCAGCGGAAGATGCCGGCTTCGCGCGCAAACACCATGCGCATGGCCGCGAGCACGACCACGCACGACCCGACGATGAGCTGGTTCCAGAACGTTTGGTCGCTGCTGGCAAGCTCCTCGCGCAGGAAAGGCGCGTTGAGAATCCACACGCCGATCAGGAGCCGCAGCACATTGGCGTGCGTGAAGCTCTTCACCGGCCGCCATTGCCAGGCGCTGGCCTTGCCCATGACGATCCGCGGGCGCGGTTGTATGCCTGTTCGCACGACCTCGTTCGCTGCCGGACAAGCGGGCAGGTCGGTGACACCGCCAGGGTGCGCGTCCGGAGGCCGTGTTTTTATATTCGTCAGAATATTTCTGCAAGACGGGCAACACGACGCGATACCCGTCGCGGCCCGTACACACCGGCTGTGCCACGCGTTGGAACGGCGTGCGAGCAGTGGACGCGCCGCGCGCCGCTGACGCAGCAACTTTCAGGGCACGAAAGTCAGAGCGAACGCTTGGCGTCGGCGCTTTCGGTCACGCGGACCTTGGGCTCCGAGGCGAGGACGTTCTTTTCGCGATACCGCTCGACCAGGAAGTCGACGAACGTCCGGACTTTGTTCGGTGGCGCGCCTTGCGTTGGAAACACCGCGTGCACGGGCGTGCGCGGCGCCTCGTATTCAGCGAGCACGCGCTGCATGGCGCCGTTGTCGAGCCACGGCTGCACGAGCCACGTCGGCAGAATCGCCAGGCCCGCGCCTGCGAGCACGGCATCGATCAGCGCTTCCTGGTTGTCCGCGCGAAAGCGTCCGCGAACGCGCACCGTGAGAGGGTGCTCGCCCGCCATGAAATTCCATTCGTCGGAACGGAGGTAGTGCGTGTAGTGCAGACAATTGTGCGCGGCCAGATCACGGGGATGCAGTGGGATCGGGTGTCGCGCGAAATACTCGCGGGACCCGACGACGGCTCGCTGGACATAGCCCATGCGGCGCGCGGCGAGGGCCGGGTCGCGCAGCTTGGCCACGCGGATGGCTACGTCGAAGCGATGCTCGGCGAGCGGCTCGCAATGGTCGCTCAGCGACAGGTAGCACGAGACGCGCGGATAGCGCTCGAGGAACAGCGCAATCGACGGCGCGACGTGATGGCGTCCGAACGTCACCGGAGCCGTGATCCGCAGCTCGCCCGAGGGCGCCTTGGCGTGGACCTGAACCGCGGCGTCCGCCTCGCGCATGTCGTCGAGAATCTGCCGGCACCGTCGGTAGTACAGCCGCCCGCCGTCGGTCTCGATCAAGCCTCGGGTGGTGCGCGAGATCAGCCGCACTCCCAGCTCGCGCTCCAGCGCGCGCAGCACCCGGCTCACGGTCGGGAGCGAAACGCCCAGGCTCGTCGCGGCCGCCGACAAGCTGCGGCGTTCCACCACGGCGACGAAGATGCGCATGGCCTGAACTCGATCCACGGGTCCTCGCTTTCAAGATTCGAAAGAATGGTAGAGCCGGTGGCGGGCAGGGTCCACCGTGCGCCGGCGGCCCCGCGCCATGGGGATTCCGGGCGACGCCGTTTCATGCGCGTCCGCAAGCGCACGGCAGGCGTGTGTGCAAATAGAGCCGGACTCCCTGCAAAGGCATCGCGATGGGCGCGAGCGTACGATGCCGTCACCCCTTGGGAGGGTTACGGCCATGAACAGCAACCGCTTCGAAAGCATTCTCGATACGGTGGGGCGCACGCCGGTCGTCCGCATCAACAAGCTCGCACCAGCGCACGTGCGCCTGTACGCCAAGGTCGAAGCGTTCAATCCCATGGGCTCCGTCAAGGATCGTCTCGCCCTCGGCATCATCACGGACGCCGAGCGCAGCGGGCGGCTCGCGCCCGGGCAGACCGTCATCGAAGCCACGAGCGGCAACACCGGCATCGGGCTCGCGATGGTGTGCGCGGCGAAGGGTTATCCGCTGGTCGTCGTCATGTCGGAAAACTTCAGCGTGGAGCGCCGTAAGCTCATGCGCTTTCTCGGCGCGCGCGTCGTGCTGACCCCGGCGGCGCTGAAAGGCTCCGGCATGCTCGCGAAGGCCATGGAGCTCGCTGAGGCGCACGGCTGGTTTCTGTGCCGCCAGTTCGAGAACGAAGCGAACGCGGACATGCACTCGCGCACGACCGCGCCCGAGATTCTCGAAGCGTTCGCGGACGAGCCGCTGGACTACTTCGTCACGGGCTTCGGCACCGGCGGCACGCTGAAGGGCGTGGCTCGGGTGCTGCGCAAGCGGAGTCCGAAGACCCAGATCATCGTTTGCGAGCCGGACAACTCCCCGATTCTCGGCAGCGGCATTCGGCAGCCTCGATCCGGCGATGGCACGCCGTCGGGCAGTCATCCGAGCTTCCGGCCGCATCTCATGCAGGGCTGGAGTCCGGACTTCATCCCGAAGCTCACCGAGGATGCCGTGGCGCAGGAGTTGATCGACCGCATCATCCCGGTGAAGGGCGCTCAGGCATTGCAGCTATCCCGCGAGCTCGCGCGGCAGGAAGGAATCTTTGTCGGCATCACCGCGGGAGCAACGCTCGCGGGCGCATTGCAGGTGTGTGCGGAGGCGCCGCCCGGCGCAACGGTGCTGTGCATGCTGCCCGACACCGGCGAGCGCTACTTGAGCACGCCGTTGTTTGCGGACATTCCAGCGGAAATGACCGCCGAGGAAATCGCCATTGCGCGCTCGACGCCCAACTACCGGTTCGACTCTCCACCGCCTGCGCCCGCTCCGTCCGCGCAGCCCGCGGCGGAGCCCGTGCGCATCTCGGCGGATGCGGCGGCGTTCGTGCAAAGCGTGATCGAAGATCGCGAGCGGCCGGTCACGATGTTCGCGCTGGAGTGGTGCGAGTTCTGCTGGTCGGTGCGCCGGCTGTTCGCGAAGCACGGCATTCCGTATCGCTCGGTCGATCTCGATTCGGTCGAATACCAGAAAGACAACCGAGGCGGCGAAATCCGTGCGGCGCTCACGGCACGCACGTCGTTCAGCACCATCCCGCAGATCTTCGTCGGCGGCGAGTTCATCGGCGGCTGCACGGATCTGTTCGATGCGTACAAGGTCGGACGCCTGCAGCAGCTTCTCGAGCAGAGTGGCGTGGAGTACGACCGGACGGTGAAAGTCGATCCGTATTCGTTCCTGCCGACGTGGCTGCACCCGCGCTGAGCTCAGTTCTGCGGTTCCGCCTCTTCACCGCCGCGCTCGGCCCACATGCAGCGCGGCGATCTCCTCCGCATCAACTCACCATCCGCCCGCAAACAGGTCGGCTGAGCAGCAGCCTGTCGGCCGGCCATAGAATCACCGGCACACAGGTCGGCGCTAGCCTCGCCCGAGAGATGCCCGTAGTCCGTCACGGTGAGTACCGAGAACGGTCGGGTCTCGGCAAGGCGGGGCGCAGCCGGTTCACGCTCTCCACTTGGACTTTGCGGCCGCCGGCACACCCCGATCGGACCGGTCCCTCCTGAGCCAGCTTCCCGCGGCGCGCACGATCCGCACCAGATACGGGCTCGCGGAGTCGCGGGTGTAACGATTTCGCCGGCCGGTGCGAATAGCTCCATACCGTCCTCGTGACCCCGCGAGCCCTCGAGCATGTGTGCCACGCTTCCCGTCCGCAAAATCGGCCCGCAGTTCGCCATCCGGATCGGCGCGGCCGATGAGATCGACACGCTCCGCGACATCGACGACGACGCCAGCAGGCTGTTTGTCGAAGCCGGGCTGGATGTGGACGTTCCGCCCGACCATGAGTTCATCGTGCGAGAGCGCAGTCGATGGCTGCATGCGCTGCAAACCGGCAACACGCTGCTCATCGTGGGTTCCGCCGGCGCAGCGCTCGGCTTCGCCGCAACCGGCACGCGCGACGGGGAGCCCTATCTGGATCAGCTTTCGGTGCGGACGCACTTCATGCGCATCGGGCTCGGCTCGGCGCTCCTCGAAGCGACCGAAAACAGAGCACGGGCCAACGGCGCGCGCACGCTCTGGCTCACGACGTATCGTCATCTCCCCTGGAATCGGCCGTTCTACGAGCGCGCCGGATTCGTGGTCATCCCCGAGGCAGATTGCGGAACGGAAATGCTCGCAACACTGATGTACGAGCGTCGCTGGTTGCCGCAGCCCGGCGAGCGCGTGGTCATGAGAAAGGATCTCGATGCGCTCAAACGTCGATGACGAGGTGGCCCGGCCGCTCGCGTTCCCGCACGCCCGCGTCGCGCAGGTGCGCATCGCGCGACCGACCAAGCGGCTCGAGGAAGTCGTGAAGTTCTACCGCGACGGGCTCGGCCTGCCCGAGCTCACGCGCTTCAAGGATCATGACGGGTACGACGGCGTGATGCTCGGCCTGCCGGACGCGACCTATCACCTCGAGCTCACGCAAGAGACGCGCGGCGGGCCGTCTCCCGCGCCGAGCGCCGACGACCTCCTGGTGCTCTACATTCCGGATGCGAGCGAGCTGGTGAGTTTGTGCGAACGGTTGAATCGGCAGGGGTATCGGCCCGTCGCTCCGCAGAATCCCTATTGGCTACGCCACAGCGTCACGTTCGAAGATCCCGACGGCTGGCGCGTCGTCCTCAGCAACACCCACGGAATCTGAAACGTGACACAGTCCCGAAGAACATTCCTCACCGGCCTCACCGCCACTGCGGCCGCCGCGACGCGCATCACTCACGCGAAGACGCAGGCGCCGCGCGCGGTCAAGGCTATCGCCTTCGACGGCTTCCCCATCATCGATCCGCGCCCGGTCGCGACGCGCGCCGAGGCGCTTTTTCCGGCTAAGGGCGCTGCGCTCATGAATGCTTGGCGCCCGCGGCATCCCAGCCGGCGGAGGCGCAGAACACGATTTCATCGGGTTGTGCGCGGAACGCCTTCGGCCCCATCTCGTATGCGCGCCGGTCTGGCTTGAATGCGCGCACGCGATCCACCGTGAGATGCGGCTC
>DASZSS010000111.1:0-5158 GCA_035548535.1 Steroidobacteraceae bacterium | reverse complement strand
CACAGCAGCTCGGCGTAGGGTGCGAGCTCGCCCGAGAAATGCTCGCGGTGGCCCGCGATCGTCGCGACGAAACGGAAATCCGCGAAGTCGAATCCCGGTCCGACGGTACAGCCGATGAGCGAGTACGCGCCGCAACTGCGGGCCGCTTGCCACACGCCCGCCTCGATCACGCCGATCGACTCGCCGTCCGCGGCGAGCACCGTGCGGCGAAGCACGCGCGAGCGCGAGTCGTACGCAAGCAGCTCGAGTGAGGCACCACGGTAGAAGTGCCACACCTCGTCGGATTCGACGACGTGCCAGCGGCTGCGCTGCCCCTGCTCGAGCAGGTAGTAGATCGTCGTGAGCGCGGACCGCGGGCCGCGCGCTGTTTGGACGCGCTCCGCCGCCCGATGCACTTCGCGATACCACCCGCCTTCAGGGTGCGGCTGCAGTTGCAGTCGCTCGATCCAATACGACGCCGAATCCATGAGAGCGGCCTCGCTAGCTCACGCTGTGCAAATGCGCGACCGTTTCGTCCGGCCGCGAGAAGAACGGCGAGTGATCCGTATCGAGCGTGAGCACGCGCCGGCACGGGCTCGCCGCGATCATCTGCTTCTGCAACGGCGGGGTGATCGCGCGGTCGCGCAGACATTCGATGTAGACGCGCGGCACGCGCCCGAAGCGGGCTTCGGTGAGATGCACGGGCGTTGCGAGAGGCAACGTCGGCTCGGGCTTCAGGCACAACCGCGCGAGCGCCACATCTTCATCCGAGCATTCGCCGTATAAGGCGCTGCGAAGCGCTTCGTCGCGCATCACCGAAGAGCTCTTGTCTGCGGACATCACCATGTTCGGCGGCACTTCCGAGCCGGGCGCCTGCGCAGCGAGATCGAACAGACATTCGCCGTCCCGGGGCAAGAACGCCGTGAGGTACACGAGCGCGCGAATGCGATCGGGCCGATGCTCCGCCACCTCGCTCACCACGATGCCGCCGCGGCTGTGTCCGACGAGGATGACGGGCTCCGGCTGCGCGTCGATCAGGTTGCAGACGAAGTCGCGCCACAGCGGCAGCGACACGCGATTCGGCGGCGTCCTGTCGCGTCCGAGACTCGGCAGGTCCGGTGCAATCACCCGGTGACCGAGCTTCTCGAGCCGCGCCACGACCTTGTACCAGCACCAGCCGCCGTGCCATGCCCCGTGGATCAAGACATATGTGCTCATCGATGCCCTCGCGCGTGCGCGGATTGAACCATGCGGTTGCGCGCGAATCACGCTCCGCTCGCGGCAGCGTCGCGGATTCGTTCAGCGCGAGCGCAACGGCGGCACAGGCGCGAAGACGGTTACGATGTTGCGGAATCGGCCCCATTGCCCGGGCTGACCCTTGCGCGTACGCTCGAATGGCCATGCCCATCTCGCCTCAGCGATCGAGATCGTGGACGGCGGGTATCACCGCCGCCTTGGGACTGTGCATGGTCGCGACGGCGCTCGCGGACGACGCCGCGCCGCAAGCCGCAACCGCAGCTCAGGCCGCCGCGGCGCGTCCCGCGCCGAGCGCGACCACGCCGCCCGCCGCGAACGCACCGGCGCCAAAAGTCATCTGCTTCCAGAGCTCGATCCGCTGCTTCACGGCGAACCCCTCGCAATCCGCTGCGTTGGACTTGCGCGCGCCGCCGATCACGCGTGTCTTCTCGGAAGCGGAGTTGCAGCAGAAGCTCGAAGAGCCCGACGAAATTCACGAGGCCCCGACGGTGCAGGTCGAGGGCGAGCGCCCGACCACCCCCGTCTCCGTCGGCATCCTGGCGATTCCGTGGGCGATCGTTCATCCGACACAGGCGTGGCGCATCTTCGCGCCGGTGCCCGAAGCTAAGTAGGTGCGGGCATTCCCAGCGCGTCGGTCGACGAGGTCTCCGGCCCGTACTCGTTGATCGTGGCGCGCCGCAGGTCGCGCTTGTGACGAAATGCGTCCCAGCCGCCGGACCGGTGCAGCGTGCAGCGGTTGTCCCAGATCACGAGATCCCCGACGCGCCACTTGTGCGTGTAGATGAACCGCGGCTGTGTCGCGAAAGCGTTCAGCTCGTCGAGGAACCGCTCGCCCTCGGCGCGCGGCCAGCCGACGATGTGCGTCGCGTGCTGTCCGATGTACAGCGCCTCGCGTCCCGACTCGGGAATCACACGAACCACATCGTGTCGCGCCGGCGGCATCGCGCGCTTCATGTCCTCGGTGATGACGTTGTAGCCGGAGCGGCCGCGCGTCTTCCAGAAGTAGTGTTCGGCGACGGCGCCGCGCGCTTTCGCTTTCAATGGCTCCGGCAGCGCGTCGAACGCCGCGCGCGTGTCCGCGTAGAGCGTGTCGCCGCGCTCCGGCGGCACGATGTGCGCCATCAACAGCGACCACTTCGTCGGCAGGCTGTTGAACGAGCTGTCGGTGTGGAATTCCTCGTTCGCCTTGTTGGAGGCGTGCCGCAGCGAGTCCGCGGGCATGAAGTCGCCGTTCGCGTCGAGATTGGAAACGTCGTACAGCTCGGGGCGGATGCGCCGCTTGGCGGGGAGCTTCATGCCCATGTGCGGCGGCAACTCGAGCGGGCCGAACGCGCGGCTGAACCGAATCTGCTGCTCGTCGTCGATGCGTTGATCGCGCACGACGAGCACCGCGTAGCGAGCCATGGCTTCGTTGACGAGCGAGATGAGCTCGGCTGTCGGCGCCTCGCGCAGATCGGCGCCGAGCAGCTCGGCCGCAAAAATGGGGTGAAGTGGATTGACCGTGAACGTCACTCGGGAATCGTCCACCGGCGATGCGCACCGTGTCCACGAGCGCGGCCGATTCGCGGCGTGCGTCGCCGCGCAGTGGATCGAGCGGCGGGCCACCTACAATATTGCTCGCGCCAACTCGTCATCCTGTTCACATCGCTATCCCGCCCGCGGAGCTCGTAATGAATTCTCCTGTCGACCCGACGTCCGTCGCGCCTGCGAAGCCTCGCCGGCCGCGATATCCGGCGACCGTCAAGCGCGTGCAGCGGCTCACACCGCGCATGGTGCGCGTGACGTTCACGAGCCCCGAACTCGCGAGTTTCGGCTGGAATGGCCCGGCCGCGCACATCAAGGTCATCTTCGTGGACCCCGCGCAGGCGCTCGCATCGAGCGGTGCGGCAGCCGGCGCGACGGCCGGCACGACGAGCGCGGTCGCGGAGCCTCGGCCCACCATGCGCACGTACACGCCCCGCCGTTTCGATCGCGAGACACGTGAGCTCGATGTGGATTTCGTGCTGCACGGTGAAGGACCGGCCTCGACGTGGGCGGCGCAGGCCGCCGTCGGTCAGTCGCTCATGATCGGCGGCCCAGGCCGCAACTACGTGATCGATCCGAGCGCCGAGTGGTTCGTGCTGGTCGGCGATGACAGTGCGATTCCCGCCATGGGGACAATTCTCGAGCACCTGCCGCCAACGGTGCCGGCAACGGCCTTCGTCGAGGTGGTGGATGCCAGCGACGAGCATCCGTTCTATGCGGGCTCGAACGCCACGATCCATTGGCTCCGGCGCGGTGACGACGCGAGCAAGGCCGGCGAGTTACTCGAAGCCGCCGTGCGGGACTTCACGTTCCCGCCGGGTGCCGGGCGCGTGTACGTGGCGTGCGAGGCGGGCGCGGTGCGCCGTATTCGCCGGCATCTGCTGCACGAGCGCGGCATGCGCCATGACCACATCGTGACCCGCGGCTACTGGAAGCTGGGCGAGACCGATCATCCCGATGGAGACTACGCGCAGGACGTCTAGCACCCGAAAGAGCCCACGATGATGCAAGCCGACGTGAAGAGCGTGCCGTTGCCGCCACCGCCGTCGCCGTCGAACTCACCGCAGCAGGCCTCCGCAGAGGCCATCGCGTGGGTGCAGAAGCGTGCCGCGGCGTGGCCCGAGAAGACGCGGCGGCTCGCGGCTCAGCTCGTCACGAAGTACGGCACGCCGGCCGAAGCGACGGAGCGGCAGATGACGTGGTACGGAAACGCGCCGTGGAAAAAGACGACGCTCTACAAGGAAGGCGCCGCACACAACTTCGCCAGCGCACATCAGGACGTGTTGGAACAGACCGTCGGTTACAAGGTGCCCATCGACAAAATCGCGGCGCTCGTGCAATTCAACGGCAGCCTGGTGGTGAATCGCACGCGCGGCGAGCTGTCCTCGAGCGCAGATTCGGAAGACCTGAATATCCTCGCGTTGAACGTTGCGGACGATATGGTTCGTGGCGAGCGAAACGTCGAGGAGGCGCGCACGTATTACGCGCAGATCGTGCGCGCGAAGATGATCAAGGAGCCGGAGGCGTACTTGCAGGCGCTCCGGTTCCAGCCCGCCAACAACACCGGCGACCCTGACGAACTCGCGCCGCTGATTCGACACATGAGTGGCGGCGAGTAGCTCCACGCCTTGATCCCGCGGCATCGGCGCGTGCGGCGTGCGCCGATTGAGGCGCTTATGGTGGCTACCCCGAGTGCGCCGGGCCCCAGCGCGCTGTTGAGGCGGCGTGCCGCGACTGCGGCGCGAGGCGCTTGCGGTGGTTACGCCGAGCGTGGCGAGCGCTGACTGTGCTCATTGAGGCGACGTGCGCCGGCTGCGGCGACTGGGGCGCTTGTGGTGCCTACGCCGAGTGCGCGGGCGTAAGCCACGCGTCAGGCAGCCTGCGCAGCAGATGCGCGACCGTGCGGTGAGCGGGCGCACCGGTATGCGCGGACGCGCGCCTGATGCTTCTTGCGGGCGAACATGCACGGCACGGCGGCGCGCGGTGCTCGGGGGACAACCGCGCGGCGGTCTCGCTGCTTGTACCGAACGTCCCCCGGCGTGCGCCTGATTGAAAGCCGGCCCCTTCCGAGGACTACCTCTAACGAGATATCGCCATTCCATAGCTTGCTATCGATAATCGATCGCCCCCGATTGTCTCTGAGATCCTCGGTATGTGGATCGTGAAGCTGGCTCTCCGCCGGCCTTACACCTTCATCGTGCTGGCGCTGCTGCTGCCGCTCTTCGGCGCGCTCGTCATTTTCGGTACGCCGCTGCGCGCCGGCATGCCGACGGACATCTTCCCGGACATCAAGATCCCCGTCATCGCGCTCACCTTCCAGTACTCGGGCATGGCGCCCGACGAGATGGCCGGACGCATCACCGGCCAGATCGAGCGCTATGTCACGACCATCGTCAAC
>DASZSS010000110.1:0-10039 GCA_035548535.1 Steroidobacteraceae bacterium | reverse complement strand
GGATCGGCGCCGGGTCACGCTGGCGTTGCTTCAAATGAGCCCGGCGTTGATTCAGGGCGCGGCGGGCGCTCGATCGCCGCAGGGCCACGCCAGCATTGCTTCAAGACGAGGCCGGCGTCGACTCAGGGGGAGGCCGGCGTTGGATCGCCGCAGGGCCGGGCCAGCGTTTGCTTCAAGATGAGCCCGGCGTTGACTCAGGGCGAGGCCGGCGCTCGATCGCCTCGGCGCGACGCCGGCAGTTGACCGACTCAGGGCGAGGCCGGTGCGCTCGTGACTCCGGCAAGCGTCGAGCGACGCATGCGAGCCAAGCGCGTGCCTGCCGGCGGATTGACTTCGAAGTAGCCGCGCAAGCCCGTGAAAATCGAATCCGCCAGGCGCTGCTGGCCTTGCCGGCTCTTGAGCCGCGCCTCTTCACCCGGATTTGAGATGTAGCCGGTCTCGATGAGCATCGAGGGAATGTCCGGCGACTTGAGCACCACGAGCCCCGCCTGCTGCACGCGGGACTTGCGCACGCCGAAGGTCTGATCCAGCTCCGCGAGCACCCGTTCGGCCGCGGTCATGCTGGCGGAGAGGCTGGCCGTCTGCGAAAGATTGAGCAGCACCGAGGCCAGCGACTCGCTCTTGTCGTCGAGCGACACGCCGCCTGCGAGGTCCGCCGCGTTCTCGCGCTCGGCCAACCACCGCGCCGCTTCGCTGCTCGCGCCGCGCTCGGAAAGCACGTAGACCGACGCCCCCGTGATGCTGCGATCGCGAATGGAGTCTGCGTGGATCGACACGAACATGTCCGCCTTCGCGGCCCGCGCGCGAGCCATGCGATCGCGCAGCACGACGAACGTGTCGCTGTTGCGGATGAGAGTGGCGCGCATGCCCGGCTCGTCGTTGATGCGTTCCGCGAGCGCGCGTGCAATGGCGAGCGTGACGTCCTTCTCTTGCGTGCCGTTGCGGCCGATGGCGCCAGGGTCCACACCGCCATGACCGGCGTCGACCGCGATGATGATGTCGCGGTCGTTGTCGACGGGTGCGTGCGCGGGCAGTACCGCTTTGGGCACAACTTGCGCGGGAGCGGTCTCGATGCTCGCCGTCTTGACGGCAGACGTTTCGTTCGCCGCTACCGTGGCGAACATGGAAGGCGCGCCCTTCCCCACCTCGATGACGAACTGCTTGCCGACGCCGACCGGCGAAGGCATCCACTTGCCGCGCGCCGCAAGATCCGACTTCAGCTCGATGACGACGCGGAGCGTGCCGCCCCGTCGATTTCCCGTCCGAATCGTCGCCACGACTCCGGATCCCTCCGGCACGCGCACGCCCGACGCGAGGCGCGTGTTCTTCAGATCGACAACCACACGGCTGGGATGATCCAGCGTGAAGAAGCTCTCGGCAGTCGGCGCAGAGGTATCGAGCTCGATGCGCGCACCGCCGTCCGCCACCGTCACGCCGATGCCGCGCAACTCATGTGTTGCGGCCGCCAGCGCCAGAGCCGGCATCGCGAGCAGCAGCAGAATCCCCTGGATGATGCGCACAAAAACGTTTCTTATTCATCGACTTCGAAGCGGAAGCTGCCGGGTAATCTACGAGCCGGCGGCGCCGAATTCAAGCAGCGATGCGGCTCAAGAACGCAGCGCCGCGCTCGGACACGCCCCGCGCGTCGATGCGATGGCCCTGCGCGCCGACGGCTAGATGGACGTCCAGGTCCGGCGGCGGCAGCCAGCCCGCGCCGCGCTCGGGCCACTCGATCAGCCACACGTGTGCCGGACGCGCGAGATCGCGCAACCCGAGAGGCTCGAGCTCGTCCGGATCGCGCAAGCGATAGAGATCGAGATGAACGAGGGTGAGAGGCGCCGCTTCGTAAGTTTCGAGCAGCGTGTAGGTGGGGCTGCGAATGGGCTCGTCGATGCCGAGCGCGTGCAGGAAGCCGCGCACCAGAGTCGTCTTGCCGGCACCGAGATCGCCCGTGAGATACACGACGACGAGATCCTTCGCAGGAATCGCCGCGATTGCGGCGGCGAGCTGCGCGCCCAGCGCTTCCGTGTCTGCGGGTGTTGCGGAGAGCCAGGACTTGCGGGGCACTAGAGATTCACGCACATGCGCAGCTCTTTGGCCACGTCACTCGCGAGCAGTCCGCGCTCGCCCGTACGCGCAACCGCATCCCCCGCCATTGCGTGCGTGAGCACGCCGACACGCGCCGCAAGCCACGGATCGCGACATTGCGCGAGGATGCCCGCGATGGCGCCCGTGAGCACATCACCCATGCCCGCGCTCGCCATGCCTGGATTGCCGCGCTCACAGACGCCGGCGATGCGTCCGGGTGCGCCGACCAGTGTGCCCGCGCCTTTGAGAACCACCGTGCCACCATATCGCTCGATGAGCGCGCCGAGCGCTGCGAGCCGGTCCGACTGGACCTCGCCCGTGCCGATGCCGAGCAGCCGGCCCGCCTCACCGGGATGCGGCGTGAGGATCCAATTCGCGCGCGTCGTCGGCGCGCCTTCGGCAATGAGGTTCAGCGCGTCGGCATCCACGACTAAAGGCTTATCCGATGCGAGCACTGCATCGAGCGCGCGGTGCGCCCAGGCGCTGCGGCCAAGCCCAGGTCCGATCGCGACGACATCGGCACGCTCGATCGGCTCGCGCAGCGCTTCGATCTCCGACAAGGGGAGACAGATCAGCTCGGGTCGCCCCGAAGCAATCGCGGCCACGTTCTCCGGCGCAACCGCGACGGTCACGAGGCCCGCGCCGACGCGCAAGCACGCCTCGCCGGCGAGGCGAACCGCGCCGGGCATACCCACGCCGCTGCCCACGATCAGGACGCGACCGAAATCGCCCTTGTGCGCCTTGCGCGCCCGACGCGGCAGCGCCTGCAGAATCTCGGATTCCAGAATGCGCTCGAGCCGCGGCCGGAAATTGTCGGTCGCGGGCGCGGTCACTTCGAGATCGTCGAAGTACACGGTGCCCGCGTATTCGGGGCCATCGCCGATCAGTAGACCCGTCTTCAATCCGACGAAAGTCACTGTGCAATCGGCGCGCACGGTCGCGCCGAGCGCGACGCCGCGATCGCTGTCGAGGCCCGAGGGCACATCGATCGCAAAAACCGGCCGTCCCGCCTCGTTGATCGCTTCGATCACGGGCACGAGATCGGCGCGCACCGCGCCGCGCACTCCGGTGCCGAGCACGGCGTCGACGATCACTTCGCCCTCACCCAGCAGCGCTGCCGAGAACGCCTGGGCGCGGCCACCGCTCGATGCGAAATCCTCGAACGCGTGCCGCGCGTCGCCTTTCAGCGCTTCAGGGGGCGTCGCCGAGAGCAC
Source organism: Steroidobacteraceae bacterium (assembly GCA_035548535.1). Lineage (GTDB taxonomy): Bacteria > Pseudomonadota > Gammaproteobacteria > Steroidobacterales > Steroidobacteraceae > JADGHX01. The sequence continues at coordinate 6,737 of DASZSS010000110.1, read as the reverse complement.
GGTGACGGTGAGGCCCGCAGCCTGCGCGAAGCGCGCGAGCACGTAGCCGTCGCCGCCGTTGTTGCCGCTGCCGCAGACGATGACGATGCGGTATGCAGTGGGCCAGCGCGAGCGCAAATAGCGAAGCGCGGCCTCGCCGGCCCGCTTCATGAGTGTGTATCCGGGGATGCCCAGCGACTCGATGGCGTACGCATCGAGCGCGCGGACCTGAGCCGCGGAGTAGAGGACGGTAGGCAGAGGCATGGCCTGATTATACTGACAGTAGTCCGTGTGCCTGTGGCAGTTATATCCCCACAACCGCCCGTGATTGATTCCGACGCCCTCGATCTGCATGCCGTGAAGGCTGCGCTCGCCGCGCAGGCGCGAGCGCTCGGCTTCGACGCGCTTGGCGTCACGGGCATCGATCTCGCCGAGGACGAGCGGCGTCTCCTCGCATGGCTCGACGCGGGTTTTCACGGGGAAATGGATTACATGCAGCGGCACGGCTCGATGCGAAGTCGGCCCGAGGAGCTTGCGCCGGGCACCCTCCGTGTCGTGAGCGTGCGCATGAACTACTGGCCCGCTGAGGCGCGCGATGCACGCAGCGTGCTCGCCGAGCCCGCGCTCGGCTACGTCTCGCGCTACGCGCTGGGGCGCGACTATCACAAGGTCATGCGCCGCGCCCTCGCGCGGCTCGCCGCCGAGATGGCGCGACAGATCGGGCCTTTCGGCTATCGCGTGTGCGTGGATAGCGCGCCGGTGCTGGAAAAAGCGCTCGCGCGCAATGCCGGGCTCGGGTGGATCGGCAAGCACACGAATCTGCTGGCACGCGATGCGGGTTCCTACTTTTTCCTGGGCGAGATCCTGACCGATCTGCCGTTGCCGGTGGATGCACCAGCGAGCGCGCACTGTGGAAGTTGTACCGCCTGCATGCCAGCTTGTCCGACGCAGGCGATCGTTGCGCCGTATCGACTGGATGCGCGCCGGTGCATCTCGTATCTCACGATCGAGCACAAGGGCTCGATTCCGCAAGAGCTGCGCCGGGGACTCGGCAACCGCATTTACGGGTGCGACGACTGCCAGCTCGTCTGCCCTTGGAACAAGTTCGCGCGCGCGGCCGCGCACCCCGACTTCAAGGTTCGGCACGGGCTCGACGCGCCCCGGCTCACGGATCTCTTCGCGTGGACGGCCGCCGACTTCGACGAGCGGATGCGAGGCTCGGCGGCCTATCGCATCGGGTACGAGCGCTGGTCGCGAAACATCGCTGTGGCACTCGGCAATGCGCCCTCCTCACCGGAGGTCATTGCGGCTCTGAAGTCGCGGCGCGATGACCCTTCTGCGCTCGTGCGCGAGCATGTCGCGTGGGCGCTGGAGCAGCACGACGCCGCTAGCTGACCTTACGCGCGGCGAGTCAGCCGACGAATTGCAGATTGTCGATGAGGCGCGCTTTGCCGAGCCGCGCGGCAACGAGCACGACGAGATGTCGCGACTGCGCGCCGGGCGGCTGAAGCGTCTGCGCATCGCGCACAGTGAAGTAATCCGGCCGGAAACCGGCGCGCGTGAGCGCGTCCAGCTCGGGGCGCTCGATCGCCGCGAAATCCCGCTCGCCCGCGGCAAGGCGTTTCACCGCGCGCGTCAAGGCGGCGTATAGCTGCGGGGCCACGCGCCGCTCCGCAGCCGTCAGGTACTGATTGCGCGAGCTCATCGCGAGCCCGTCCGGCTCACGCACCGTCGGCGCGCCGATGATCTCGATCGGGATACACAGGTCGGCCACCATCCGCCGGATGATCGCGAGCTGCTGAAAATCCTTCTCGCCGAACACCGCGATGTCCGGCATCACGATGTTGAACAGCTTCGCGACCACGGTGCTCACGCCATCGAAATGCCCCGGCCGGAACTCGCCATCGAGCAGTCCCGAGAGCTCGGGCACGACCACGCGAGTGCTGTGATCGAAGCCGCGCGGATAGATCTCCGCCACGTCCGGCATGAACATGAGATCGCAGCCGGCCTCGGCGAGCATCGCCTCGTCCTTTTGCGGCGTGCGCGGATACTGCGCGTAGTCTTCGTTCGGCCCGAACTGCATCGGGTTCACGAAAATGCTCGCGACGAAGCGGTCGCCGCGCTTGCGCGCGAGCTCGATGAGGCTGATGTGCCCGGCGTGCAGATTGCCCATCGTCGGCACGAATGCGACCCGCTCGCCCTCGCGATGCCAGCGGTGCACGCGCTCGCGAACGGCGGCCGTGGTCGTGACGGTTTCCATGACTATGGTGCGAAGTTGTGCTCGGGCGCCGGATACTCGCCCTTCTTCACGGCCTGCACGTAGCTCTTCAATGCGCTCAGGTTGTCCCCCGCGCCCTGCATGAAGTTGCGCACGAAACGCGGCTTGCGCCCGGTAGTGATGTTCAGCACGTCGTACAGCACGAGAATCTGGCCGTCGACGAACGGCCCGGCGCCGATACCGATGACGGGCACGTGCACCGCCTCGGTGATGGCCTTGCCCAGCGAAGGCGGAATGCATTCGAGCAGCACCATGTCCGCGCCGGCGTCCTGAAGCGCCTTCGCGTCCCGAATCATCGCGGCAGCCTGTGCTTCTTCACGGCCCTGGACGCGGAAGCCGCCGGTCTTGTGCACCGATTGCGGCCGCAACCCGAGGTGCGCGCACACGGCGATATCGTGGCTCGCGAGAAATTCGACGATCTCGCGCTGCCCGGCCCCGCTCTCGAGCTTCACCATTTTCGCGCCGCCTTCCTGCATCAGGCGCACGGAATTCGCGAGCGCGAGGTCCTTCGACGGGTAGCTCATGAACGGCAGATCCGCCATCAGGAACGGCCGGTTCAGGCCGCGCGCGACGGCTCGCGTGTGATACACGATGTGGTCCATCGTGACCGGCACGGTCGTGTCGTGACCTTGGATCACCATGCCGAGCGAGTCCCCGACCAGCACGACGTCCGCGTCCGCCTCGTCCACGAGCGTCGCGAAGCTCGCGTCGTAACACGTGAGGCAGGCGATCTTCTCGCCGCTTTCTTTCATGTTGGCGAGCGTGCTGAGCGTGACCGGCGGGCGCGTGGAGTCACGAAGCTGCAGGTGGGTGTACATGGCCGTATGTTACAGCGCGCGGTGACGGAGGGGGTTGTAGTACAGGCGGCCGCGTCTCATGCGGGTGATTGCGGCAAAGAGCTCGTCATAGTCACTCTGATTGTTCACGGGATCGATGTTCGCCGCGTTCACGATGAGAAGCGGCGTCGCGTCGTACTCGTGGAAGTAGCGCGCATACGCCTCGTTGAGGCGCGTGAGGTACTCGCGCTCGATGTGCTGCTCGAAGCCGATGCCGCGCTTGGCGATGCGCTCCATCAGCACGTCCACCGGCGCTTGCAGGTAGACCACGAGATCGGGCTTCGGCGCCTGGATATCGAGCTTCTTGCTGACTTCCTCGTAGAGGTTGTACTCGGCCTCATCGAGCGTCACGCGCGCGAACAGGCGGTCCTTGTCGATGAGGTAGTCGGCGACCCGCACGGTCGCGAACAGATCCTGCTGCTTCAGCGTGGCGAGCTGCTGGGCGCGCTGGAAGAGAAAGTAGAGCTGCGCCGGGAACGCGCCGGCGCGCGGATTGCGATAGAAGCGCTCGAGGAACGGATTCTGCATCGCCTGCTCGAGCACGAGATCCGCCGAGAGGCTCGCACCAATGCGGCAGGCGAGACTCGTCTTGCCCACGCCGATGGGGCCTTCGATCACGATGAACCGATGCGGTGAGGTGACCTCGTTCGTCATGTCGTGGAGGCGTCGCGTCGAATCGAACCCGCGCTGACCGGTCTAGCGACTGCCTATTGCTCCGATTTCCGTCACCTGGACGCGCTCTCTAGTGGCCAGATTCCCGCTTGCGCGACCCGCCGTTTGAGCTCGGCGACCCGGCCGAGCCCGGGCACGTCGAGGTCCGGGGCGATGTCCGCGAGAGGATACAGAACGAAGTTGCGCTCCACTATCCCCGGATGCGGCAGCGTCAGCTCGGGGCTGCGTCGCTGCTCGCGCCCATGCGCCAGCAAGTCGAGATCGATGACGCGCGGACCCCATTTTTCCCGCTGCGCGGGGCGCCCCATGGCCGCTTCGATCTGCTGCAAGTGTTTCAGCAGCGCGAGCGGCTCGAGCTGCGTGAGCGCGCCGACCGCGCCATTGACGAAGTCCGGCTGCGGGACGGGGCCGAAGGGCTTCGTGCCGTAAAGCGGCGAGACGGCGATGACGCGGAGCCGCTCCGGCGCGAGAGTACGGAGCGCATCCACCGCCCGCAGCACTTGCGCGCGCGGGTCTTCGATGTTGCTGCCGATGGCGATGTAGACCGGAACCCAGTGCGCACTCATCGCTGCGCGCTCGAGCGCCGGCGACGTCGCCGCCGGGGACCGCGCCGTGCGCCGGATCGCGGCGGGCCGCCTTGAGGCGCGAGTGCATCGGCCATGCGAGCTCGCTCCTCGCCCGAGACTTCTTGGATGCGCGTCCACCACTCCGCCATCTCGCGCGGCGCGAGGCCGTGCTCGGCACGCAGCAGCAGCATGTCGTAGGCCGCGCGAAATCGCGGATGCTCGAGCACGCGCAGCGAGCGGCGGCCGCGCGGGTGCTCGAGCCGCGGCTGCAACGCGAACATCTCCCGTACGCCGAGCGAGAACCGCCGCGGAATCGACATGTGCTTCTGCGCTTCGCGAATCGCGCGGTCGCACGCGTCGAGGATGGTGTGCAGCTCGTGCCAGCGTTCCGGCGGCGTGGCTTCGATCTCCTGCGCGATGGGGCCGTACAGGAGCAGCGCGAAGAGGAACGTCGGCGTCACAGGCTTGCCGGCTTGCGCGCGCTCGTCCGTGTTCTTCAATCCCTGGATGAGCAGCTTCTCGACGACGCCGCCTGGGTGCTTCTCGAGATAGGCATCGGTGGCGGGCAGGAGCACGCTCAGCAGCCCGTGCTTGCGCAGAACCGCGAGACTCTGCGCGCCGTGGCCCGAGAGGAACAGCTTCAACGTTTCGTCGAACAGTCGCGCAGGCGGAACGTGCGCGAGCAACCCGCGCAGGCGCTCGAGCGGCTCGGCCGTCTCCGGGACCATCGCGAAGCCCAGCTTCGCCTCGAAGCGCGCGGCGCGCAGCATGCGCACCGGGTCCTCGCGATAGCGGGTCTCGGGATCGCCGATGAGACGCAGGCGATGCGCCTGGATGTCTTCGAAGCCGCCGACGTAATCCCAGAGCGAGAAGTCGGCGATGTTGTAGTAGAGCGCGTTTGCGGTGAAGTCGCGTCGCCAGACGTCCTCGTCGATGGTGCCGTAGACGTTGTCGCGCAGGATGCGACCCATGTGGTCGAGCAGGCGATCGGTGTCGCCTTCCTCATCGAAGCGGTCGCGGCGACGGTCGCGACGGGACGGGCCGGCGGTCTCGGATTCACCAGACGTATTGCGATCGCGTTCAGCGGGGCGTGCTCGCTCGCGAAGGGAAGACGACACGCCAGCCGGTTCGCCCGGTCGCGCAGCGGCGGCCGGCAGGCTGCTCACGGTGCTTGGGGCCTCGGGCTCTGCGGCGGCTGTGTCGTCGGCCTCGTCCGCGTCGTCGTCGGCTTCCTCGTCGTCCTCGCCGTCGGCGTCCTCACCGAGCGAGGCCTCGAGCGCCGCCTCGATGGCCGCCGGGCTGTCGAGCTCGGGCGCCTCGCCATCTTCGGGGTCCGCGTCCGCGAGCGGCTCCTCGCCTTGCGAGGGCGCGCTGGCGGCGCGGAAGGTCGCGACTTCGATGGTCTCGCGCCCGAAGAAAACGTGGGCGAGGCGGAAGCGCCGCCCGATCAGGCGGCAATTGCGAAAGAGCTTCTTGACGTCCTCCGGCTGCGCGTCGGTCGCGACGTCGAAGTCCTTGGGCGCGATGCCGAGAAGCAGGTCGCGCACGCACCCGCCCACGAGAAATGCCTGAAAGCCGCCCTCGCGCAGCCGGTGCAAGACGCGGAGCGCGTTGGGCGAAATACCGGATCGGGACACGGAGTGTTCGGATCGCGGAATGATCCGCGGGCCCGGCGCAGGCGCGCGAGTGGGCGCGTCGGTGGAATTCAATGCAGTCTTCTTGGGTTTTAGGGGCGGCGACGAAGGGCGCATATGATACCGCCCCCGCGACGTCATGAAAGGGGTCGTTCCAGGCGTTCCGACCTTTTGGATTCAGCGACTTGCGTGAACTTGGCGGCGCTCGGGCAGTTACCCCGAGATGCGGGCGGAGCGAGCGCGCCACAAGGGTGTCGGGGCGGGGTCGCCAATCTCGTCGGGTTGGTCGGGGTCGTTGCGGCAGCATCCTGTGCAGGTCGCCGCTCTGCCGGCGCGCGGGGGCCGAATGGTCGGGGCGGTTCGTCGGCGGTTCTGGGGCAGGTCCCTCGGCGCTCTCGGGGCAGGTCCCTCGGCGATTCTCGGGCCACTCCCCCCGGCGATTCTCGGGCCACTCGCTCGGCGATTCTCAGGCCACTCGCTCGGCGATTCTTGGGCTACTCGCTCGGCGATTCTTGGGCTACTCCCTCGGCGCTCATTGCGGCGGTTGCGGGCCAGTCACTCGGCGCAGTGGGTCGATCGCTCGGCGCGGCGGATCGCTTGCTCGGGCGGGTCGATCGCTCGGCGCCGCGGGTTACTTGCTCGGGCCGGCGGGCCGATTGCTCGGACAGCGGGCCGATTGCTCGGCGCGGCGGATCGCTTGCTCGGGCAGCGGACCGATTGCTCGGCTTGAGCAATCGCAACGCCTCTCTATAATGCGCGCTCCCCCGGCAGG
>DASZSS010000109.1:0-13098 GCA_035548535.1 Steroidobacteraceae bacterium | reverse complement strand
TTCACCTTCGCGATGAGGCGACGCCTTCCGGCGCGGAGCTCGTCGGCGCTCAGCTCTTCCGCGCGCGCCGTCGTGCGCTCGACGAGGTTCGTGACGCCGCATCCATAGCGAAGCAGCTCGCGATCCTCCCATGCCGTGAGGCGCCGATCGGTGAACCCCGCACCGTGCAGCGCCGGCCAGAACCGGTTGCCGGGACGCGCGAAATGATGGCCCACCGCACCGGAGTAGCGGCCCGGGTTGATGCCACAGAACAGCACTCGCAGGTGGGGTGCGATCACATCGGGAATCGTCTTGTCGATCGCGGCGAGAAGCTGCTCGCGAGTGGGTTTGAAGGGTGTCGGCATGCTCTGCAAGAATGCCTCATGACTCACAAGGGCGCAGCCCAGGCGTTTGCCCAAGACGCCGTCCGCCAGACTGTCGGCATTTCGAGCGATCCGGACAGCTGCATGGCGCTTGCCGCGCGGATCAATTCGCTGCTCGATCAGGCCTTCGAGTCGTTTCGTGACGATGGCATCGCGTGCGGCGAGGGCTGCAGCTTCTGCTGCCACTTGCGCGTGATGGTGTTGCCGCACGAGGCGATCGCGCTGTTTCGGTGTCTCGAAGAGCACATCCCCGCCGAGCGCGCGGCAGGCATTCGCGCGCGTGTGCTCGAGAACGCCGAGCGTCGCGCCCAACTCGCGCGCGAAGGGCGGCCCGTGCCCGCAATCGCGTGCGCGTTTCTGGTCGATGGGAAGTGCAGTGCGTACGAGGTTCGGCCCGCCGCGTGCTCGGCCTATCATTCGCTCAGCAAGGGACGATGCGAGGACGGGTATCACAAGGAGCCGGGCACGGTGCATCGGCTTCCGGTCCTGCAAGCGTTGCGTTACGTCGCCGGCGCGCTCGAGGAGGGGATGGAGCAAGGCCTGGATGCCGCCGGACTCAGCCGCACGCAGATCGAGTTGCACGCGGCGCTCGCGGCATTGATCCAGGATCCGCAACTGATCGAGACGTGGCGGGCGGGAGGTGAGCTCGGAGACGCGAGTCGCCCCTCACAGCACGCGCCGTGAGGGGCGAGCTCGCGAGGGCATCAGCCCAGTGCGAGCGGGACGAAGATTCGATTGTCGCCACGCTGGATGAGCAGCGCCAACGACTTCTTGTGACTGCGCGCCGCTTCGCGGAGCTGATCGATGCTCGTGACCGGCTTGCCGTCCACGCCGAGCACGACATCCCCCGGCTGGATGCCCGCCTGCGCGGCGCGACCCTGCACGCCCTCGACCACCAGGCCGCCGGAAACGCCGGCTTCCTGGCGCTCGTCCGGCGTCAGCGGCCGCAGCGAGAGGCCGAGCTGCGGCTGATCCGTCGCGCTCGCCGTGGTGGCGCCTGATTCGTCGGCGTCGGCGGACGCGATACGCGCGGTGAGCGTCTTCTCCTTCCCATCGCGCCACACCTGGAGAGTGGCCGTTTCGCCGGGCGCCGTCGTGTTGACGCGCATCGAGAGCTGGCCCGCGTCCTTCACGGGCTGACCGTTGTACGCGACGATGACGTCGCCCGCCTTCAGGCCCGCTTTGTCAGCGGCGCTGTCCGGCTCCACTTTCGAGACGAGCGCGCCCGCGGGCGCAGCGAGCTTGAACGACTCGGCGAGCGATTGATCGACGCTCTGTACCGCGACGCCGAGGCGTCCGTGCGTGACATGGCCGGTCTTCACGATCTGATCGGCCACCTGGCGCGCGAGATTGATCGGGATCGCGAACGAGACGCCCTGATAGCCGCCCGAGTTGCTGTAGATCTGCGAGTTGATGCCGACGACGGCGCCGCTCGCATCGAACAGCGGGCCGCCCGAGTTGCCGGGGTTCACCGCCGCGTCCGTCTGGATGAAGGGGACGTAGCCATCGCCGGGCAGCGAGCGCGATTTGGCGCTGACGATGCCGGCGGTCGCCGTCTCCTCGAGACCGAACGGCTCGCCGATCGCGAGCACGTAGTCGCCGACCTCGAGCGCGTCGGAGTCGCCGAAGCGCACGACGGGCAGGTTCTTCGCGTCGATCTTCAGCACGGCGATGTCGCTCGCCTTGTCGGCGCCGAGCACCTTCGCCTTGAATTCGCGATGGTCCGAGAGCTTCACGGTGACCTCGCGCGCGCCGTTCACGACGTGCGCGTTGCTGAGGATCAAGCCGTCGGAGCTGATGATGAAGCCCGAGCCCTGCGCGCGCATCGGCACGGCGTTCGGCTGCTGGGGCAGGCCGCGGAAGAAGCGGAAGAACGGATCGCCTTCGTCGCCGCCGAACGGATTCCCGAACGGCGACTGCGGCGCGGACACTTTCACTTCACCGGTCGTCTGAATGCCGACGACGGCGGGGGAGTTCTGCGCGACGATCGCGCTGTAATTCGGCGCGGTGCCGAGCGGAATGGCGCCCTTCACGGCGCTGGCGGCCGTCGCGGGAGCGCTCGCGGTCGGCGGCGCCGCGCTGCTCGTCGAGTGCAGCAGGCTCGGCGCGGCAAACCCGACCACGGCGCCGGCCGAGAAGATCCCGGCCGCGGCCCACGCGGCCCTGCGAGTTGTAGCGGGCATGAGTGATCTCCAAGCCAAATGAGAACGGCGCGCAGATTGGCGCGGCTCGCTTAAACCAGGCTTAAGGGCCCAGGCTCGAGGACCACGCGCGCGAGCGGAAACCGGCGCGCGCCTGCCGTGCGCTAGCTCGCGCGCGCGCCGCCCGGCGGTGGCGGAAAGGTCACCGTGACGTGCAGCCCGCCGCCCGGCGCATCCGCGAGCGTGACCGTCGCGGCGTGCCGCTCGGCGATCGCTTTCACGATGGCAAGGCCGAGCCCGCTGCCGCCCGCGGGCGAGCCGGCGCGCCGGTAGAACCGATCGAATGCTCGCTCGCGCTCCGCCGCCGGAATGCCCGGCCCGTTGTCGATGACCTCGAGCAACGTCGCACGGCGATCGTTCACGCGCGTCCGCACGATCACCCGGCCGCCCTCTGGCGTGTAGCGCACGGCGTTGTCGACGAGATTGCGCGCGAGCGCGCGCAGCGCCGCGGCATCGCCGACGACAGGTGCGGGGGCCTCTGCCTGCAACTCCGGCTCGATGTGCCGTGCCTGAGCGAGCGCGTTCGTGTCGGCGATGGCTTCGGCCGCAACGCTGTCGAGCATCACCGTTTGCCGTTCGGTCTGCGCGTCGCGCGGCTCGGCGCGCGCAAGTGCGAGGAGCTGCTCGATCATGTGAGTCGCGCGATCCACGGCGGCGCCCAGATTGACCCGTGCTTCGCGGCGCGCGGCATCGTCCGTCGCGCGATCCAGTAGCTGGAGCTGTAGTCGTACGGCGGTGAGGGGCGAGCGCAGCTCGTGCGCGGCATCCGCAATGAACGCGCGCTGCGTGGCAAAGGCGTTGTCGACCCGCGCGAGCAGCCGATTGAGCTCGTCGATGAGCGGCACGACTTCCGCCGGCAAGCGCTCGACGGCAAGGGGCTCGAGGCTGCTGGCATCGCGCTGCTGCACTTCCAAAGCCGTGCGACGCAGCGGCAAGAGCGCATTGCGCACGCCCCACACGATTGCCGTACCGAGAATCGGAATGAGCAGCAGCAAGGGAATGACGACGCGCAGCGCGCTGGATCGCGCGAGCGACTCGCGCACCCGCGTCGGCTGCGCGATCTGGATCACGCCGTCGATCGTCTGCAGGCCGTACGCGCGCCAGCGCTCCCCATTGAGGTCGAGATCGGCATAGCCGAGCACGACCCGATTGAGGGTCGGCAGGCCGGGACGCGACAGGTACACGCGCGTGCCGAAGAGGTCCCAGATCTGCACGACGAAGTCCGTGTCGTTCTGCGCGGGCGGCAGCTCGATGCGCGGCGCGAGCGAGACCTGACTGCGCAGCGAGAGGGCCATCTGCCGCAGTTGATAGTCGAAGAGGGTGTCGGTCTCGGCGAGGACCTGACGATACGTGAACACGCCCGCCAGCAGCGACATAGACGTCGTCAGCGCGAGGAGCGCGATCAACAGCCGAGCACGGATGGACGCCATTCAGAGTTATTTCGGCACGAAGTAGCCGACGCCTCGCAGCGTGCGGATGGAGTCGCTTCCGAGCTTGCGGCGCAAGCCGTGGATGTAGACCTCGACGGCATTGCTTTCCACCTGCGCATCCCATCCGTACAGACGATCCTCGAGCTGCGCGCGCGAGAGCACCGCGCCCGGTCTCTGCAGCAGCGCCTCCAGCACAGAATACTCGTGCGCGGAGAGCTGCACCGGAACACCGTCGCGCTCCACCGAATGCGTGATCGGGTTCAGCCGGATGCCTCGATGCTCGATGCACGGGTCGCCGCGGCCCGCCGCACGACGCAGCACGGAGCGCATGCGCGCGGCGAGCTCGTCGAGGTCGAACGGCTTGACGAGATAGTCGTCGGCGCCGGCGTCGAGCCCGGCAATGCGATCGCGAACTTCATCGCGCGCGGTGAGAATGATCACCGGCGTCGCGTCGGCCCGCGCCCGCAGGTTGCGCAGCACGTCGAGCCCGCCGCGACCGGGCAGCCCGAGATCGAGCAGCACGATGTCGAACTGCGAGGTGCGCAGCGCTTCGTCGGCGCGGCGACCGTCACCGATGAGGTCGACCGTATAGCCGTCCTGGCGCAGGGCCGTCTGCAGCCCTTGCGCGATCATCGCGTCGTCTTCGACGAGCAGCACTCGCATAGATGAGCCGAGAGGCTACGCGAGCGCGACGCGACGGCCAACTGTGTGCGCGGAGTCAGTACAACGTCCTCTTGCAACTGGTTACACTCACGCTCGACCTTATGCTCTATCCCGCCGTTCGCCCGATCCTGTTCGCGCTCGATCCCGAGCGCGCCCATCGCCTCACGCTGGATGCGCTTCGTGTCGCGGCACATCTACCTGCCCCGCCGGTACACGGCGCGGGCGTCGATCTCATGGGACTGCACTTTCCGAACCGCGTCGGGCTGGCCGCGGGTTTCGACAAGAATGCCGAGGCCATCGACGGCATCGGCCGCCTCGGCTTCGGTTTCATCGAGATCGGCACGGTCACGCCGCGACCGCAGCCCGGGCAGCCGCGACCGCGCATCTTTCGCTTGCCGCAGAACAACGCGCTCATCAATCGCATGGGATTTCCCAGCGAAGGCGCGAGTGCCGTCGCCGCGCGGCTGCGGCAGCGGCGCCGGTATCGCGGCATCCTCGGCATCAACATCGGCAAAAATGCGGATACGCCGCTCGACCGGGCCATCGATGACTACGTGAGCTGTCTGCGCACGCTGCACTCGTTCGCGGATTACGTGGCCGTAAACATCTCGTCGCCGAACACCGCCTCGCTTCGCGATCTGCATGCGCCCGAACGTCTGGCGCCCTTCGTGACCGCGCTGCTGGGCGAGCGCGACGCGCTGTTACGGGGCACGACGCGCCGCCTGCCGCTCTTGCTGAAGGTGTCGCCCGATCTCGATGCGACCTCGCTCGCCTCGCTGGCCGAAGTGGCGCAGCGCGTGTCTCTCGACGGAATCATCGCGACCAACACCACCGTGACCCGCGATGCGCTCGGCGGCAACGATCCGCAGCAAACAGGAGGATTGAGCGGCGCGCCGCTGCATCCGCTCTCGCTCGGGATCGTGCGGGAGCTGCGGCGTTTGCTTGGCCCGGCGTTCCCGCTCATTGGCGTGGGCGGCATCGACTCGCCCGCGACCGCGCTTGCGATGCGGCGGGCCGGCGCCGATCTGATCCAGCTCTACACGGGCATGGTCTTCCGCGGGCCGGGCATCGTGAGACGATGCGCGCGCGCGCTGGCGGCCGATCGCTAGAATCGAGCGCTCGCGATCCCACGAGAGGACTCATCCCATGCCCCAGACGTTGCTCGTCACCGGCGCCGCCGGCAAGCTCGGTCAGCGCGTGATCGCGCATCTCCTCGACACGCATCACGTGCCTCCCGCCCGCATCGTCGCGGGCACGCGCACTCCCGACAAGCTCGCCGCGCTTGCCGCGAAGGGCGTGCAAGTGCGCAAGCTGGACTTCGAAGATGGCGCGTCGCTCGCGAGCGCGCTGGCCGGCGTGGATCGCATGCTGCTCATCTCGACGGACGCGATCGATCGGCCCGGTCGCCGTCTGACGCAGCACAAGGCGGCCGTCGCTGCCGCGACGCAGGCGCGCCTGAAGCACGTGATCTACACGTCCATGCCGAATCCGGAGAAGTCGCTCGTCACGTTTGCGCCCGATCACTTCGGCACGGAGCGCGCGCTCGGTGCGAGCGGGCTGAGTCACACGATCCTGCGGAATAGCTGGTACATGGAAGGCCTGCTGATGTCGATGCCGGCGCGCTTGGCGAGCGGCAAGTGGTTTACTGCGGCGGGCGATGGGCAGCTCGCGTACGTCGCGCGCGAAGACTGCGCGCGCATCGCGGCGGCCGTGCTGGTGTCGGAGAGCACGGGCACGGCGATCTACGATGTGACCGGCCCGCGCAAGCACACGATCGCGGGCATCGCGGCGCTCGTGAGCGAGGTGACGGGAAAGCCTCTCGAAGTCGTGCAGGTTTCCGAGGAGGAGCTCATTCAGGGAATGAAAGCCGCCCGTGTGCCCGACTTCCTCATCCCGCTGGCCGCGTCGATCGATGCGAACACACGCGCCGGCTATTTCAACGTCCTGTCGAACGCCGTGGAGCAGCTCACCGGCAAGCCGCCGCAGGGCCTGCTCGATTTTCTCATCGCGAACAAAGCGGCTCTGACCGGCGGTGCGTAGCGCATGCGTTGCCGTCCCGCCCGATGAACGCCATGCCGTGAGGCGCCGCGTCTCGGTTCGGCCAGCGATGTGCGCATGCCGAGCCGATCCGCCCGTAGCCGATGCGCGTCGTCCGCGATCGGCCCCGCGTCTCGCTTCGGGCAGCGATGCGCACTTGCCGAGCCGATCCGCCCGTTGCCGAACGCGCGAACGTTTGTGATCAACCGGCGTTTTTCGCACCGGTGGCACGCCGCACTGGCGCTCGTCTCTGACACGGGAGCCCGCGCCGACGGCGGGCTCCCATCCGCCACTACTTGCGAATCGCCGGCAGCGCCGCGCTGATCGCCGAGACGTTGTCCACGCCACCGATCTTGCAGATCGGATGTGAGAAGTCGTTCGGCACGCTGGGATCGGGCACGAGGCCCTGGTAGTTGATGTTGTCATCGTTTTTCGCGCTGACTCCGCCCGGCACCCAGTCGAGATTCAGCGAATGCCGCGTGCGCCACGCGATGTTGTGGTCCGCGCACGAGGTATCGCCGCTCACGCCGATGCCGCCGACGAGTTGCTTCTTCGCGTTGTAGAGGCCGAGCCCGCCGCCGAACACGTTCACGCCGCCGATGCGGCCCCCGACCATCGGATCGTTCGACTGACCGAAGTTTCCCGCCGACCCCTGGTACGCGACGACGGTGTTCACCGGATTGCTGTGCTGGAGCCCGTAGAGCGAGCCACCCGGCTGCACGGCTGCCCAGAGATTCGCGGTCGAGAGCGCGAGCCCCGGCAGACTGAACGCGTTTGCGGTGTTCGCCTTCTGGGCGGAGATCACCCGGCTGCCGGGCCACTGACTGCCGCGATCCGATCCGGTAAAGGCGACCGCGCATACGATGCCGTCCCGGTTCACGACGGTGCCCCACATATCGAGACCGAAGCCGCCGTTCGTCTGCGCTTGCGCGGCGTCGAGCGCGCGCTTCAGCGCGTCGTGGCCCGGCAGGCCTGAGCAGGCGCTGCTCGCGCCCGAGTTACTGCCGTTCGTTTGAGAGGTGGTGGGGTCCTGCGCGGCCGCCGCTCCGGAGAGCAGCGTGATGGCGCCGACCGTGGCCGCTACGGAGACGATTCGCGACGAATTCAACATGCATCTTCTCCTCTGTTGAAAAGCGCGAACCCGGCTCGAACGAGCCGTGAGAAATCCGCGCGGGGGTGGATCGGGTGGAGCTTGGGATCGTGAGCGGATCCGGGCGGCTGCGTCAGCGGCCGATCGGATCGAGGGAATAGCGGGATGCGGTGTTCAGATGAGCGAGAGAGCCGGATACGCGCGCGGTACGCATGGTCTTCTCCCTGATCTCTTGTTGGCCGCAGGCGGCTTTGTCTGCGGGTCAGTGTCTCACAAAGGGTGTCTCACAATCGAGCGGGACCAAGAGCTATGAGGCACTCGCGCAGCGTTTCGATATTCGATGTAGCTGTGCGCGCGGGCGCGTTGCGAGTCATCGCGCTCGGCGTGTTGGCCACCCGCGCGCGCCTCGCGTCATTCGATGGTCGCGCGTGCGTGAGAACGCGCGCGTCACTGCAAGCGATTGCGCGCGCGCTCGATGAGCAACGCGGCGACGGCCGCGCGCGCTTCGTCCCGCGTCGTGCCGGCAGGGAAGTCGAAGACTTCGGAAGGATCGAACGGATTCCTGAAGCGAACGGGATCGGCAGTGGCGGTTTTCGCCGGTGGCGGGGATGCGGGCGACGCGTTGGACGCGGACGGCGGTGTATCGGATGTGGGCGGCGCCGACAGCAGTGACGCGGTGTTTGGCGCAGCGACTGGCGCAGCAGCGGATCCCGGCGGAGGCGAGTCGTCGCGCTCACCCGTCGTCGCCACGTATTTCATTCCCGTCAGCGAGATTGCGAATACCGCGATGGCGACGATTGCCGGGACGGCCACGGCGTATAGCTGCACGCCGAGCGCGCGGCGGGGCGGCGTCGAACGCGGCGGGATGATCTCGATCGGCGCAGCCGGCGTATGCCACGCGGAAGCGCCGGGCGTGGGCGCAGGCGGTGGTTTCACAGCGCTTGATGCGGAAGTTGATGGCGAGCTCACATCGGGGGCGCTCGCCGGCGCAGCGGTTGGCAACCTCGAGTAGGGCGGTCTCGGATCAGGCACCCGTGGAGCGGCGGCGGACGGCGACCTCACATCCGGCCGGGTCCGCCCGGTCCATTGCGAAGCGGACGGCAGTCTCACGCCAGGCGGCATCGGCGCCGCCGGTTGCGGCACGCGCGGCGATCCCAAGCGCTTCGCGGGGTCCGCAGCGACTGCGAGTTCGGCGGCGCGCGTGAGTGCAGTGATTTGCTCGGGTGTGAGCTCCAGCTCGATGGTGTCTTCGTCGTAGTCCATCGCGCGTGAGGGTGCGGTCTCGATAAGGGCACGAGTGCCGCGGCCTCAGCAAGCGACGTGCCCGCGTCCGCACGGCTTGCGACCGGCATCCCGCTTGCTGGACTGCAGCCGCTGCTGCGAATGGAGGTGTGCGCACTGATGTCTCTCATGACCGGCGAGCTGGCCCAGCGCTTCGTCGTGGCGCTCGATTCGTTGGAGCGGCATGGCGGCGATGTCGCGCTCGAGGAGATGGTCCAGCTCTTCAGCCCGATGGCGCGACTCATTTCGAGCCGCAGCAGCTCGGAGCTCACCGGCACGCATGGCGCGCGGCGCTACTGGAGCAAGCACCGCACGACGTTCCCGACCGCGCGCACCGAAATCTACGAAGTCACCACGAACGATCGCTGCGCGGGGCTCTTCTGGACCACGCACGTCACCCCCTCCGAGGGCCAGCCACTCGATTACGACGGCGCGACGCTGCTCGCATTCGAGGACGACGGCCTCATCATCGAGCTGCGCAGCGTGATGCAGCGGCACGGCCGCGAAGGAAGCAAGCAATGAACGATCGCAGACGCGCGGCGAGCCCGCCCTCGTTCGCACCGGAGCAGCCGCCCGACCCGGATCCGTGGGCGCAGGACGATGAGCTCGCGTACGGCGGCTCGAGCGCCAATCCCGCGCTCGACGATTACGACGCACAGGTGCGCGCCGCGTGGGGCCCCGGCTACAGCGGCGAAGGGAGCTACTCGAGCGCGGACTTCGATCCGGACGTGCAGCACGACTACGACTACGATTACGCCGGATTTAAAGGCGACGCCGGTTTCGACGAAATCGGCGATCAGCAGTACGGCGGCGGTCGCTACGCGGCGGGCGGACCGTTCGAAGGCTCGGACGAGTTCGGCAGCGGCGATTTCCGGCGCGAGCGCGGGAGCTTCGGCGAGCTGCAACGCGAGTTCGAGCTGCGCACGGCCCGCTCCTGGGCACGCCCGCAAGACTCGGGCGTTGCGCCCCCGCGCACGCGGGGCGAGCACGGTGCCCCCTTCGCCCCCGGCTGGAACGACGCGCGCGACTGGGCGGACCCGGCCGGCTTCAGAACATTCAGGCCGCGGCCGACGCTCGCGGCTCGGGGCCCCAAGAACTATCGCCGCTCGGACGAGCGTCTGCTGGAAGACATCTACCTGCACCTGCTCAACAACCCGGCGCTCGATTCGAGCGACGTCAGCATCGAGGTGCACCGGGGAGTGGCCACCCTCAGCGGTACGGTGCCGACGCGGCACATGAAGCACGAGATGGAGGACCTCATCCTCGCCATCCCGGGCATCGAAGAGGTCCACAATCGCGTGAAGGTCAACTCTGGACCGCTCGACCCCGGCTGAATTAACTTGACGGCCGCCGGGCAGAGCCCGGAAAGTCAGGGGGGGGCCTAATTGAGCTACAGCATCAAAGCAGCTGCCGAGGGCGGCGGCGCCGAGCGCGCGCGCTTCCTCGATGCGCTGTACCGGCAGTACGCCCGCCCGCTCCTGCGTTTCATCAGCCGCCAGAACATCGGACGCGAGGAGGCTCGCGAGATCGTCCAGGAAACGTATTGCCGTTTGCAGCAGGTGCCCGCGGTGGAGTCGCTCGAGTCGCCGCGGGGCTACCTGTTTCGCACGGCGATCAACCTGGCGCGCGACACCAAGCGTCAGCGTCGTCGCCCGTTTCGCGTGGCCACCGCGGGTGAGGTCGAGGGGATCGAGCTCACGGAAGTGCCCTCCGAGGCGCCGACCGCCTACCAGGTGCTGAAAGGCGAGCAGGAGCTGGCGATCATTCGGCAGGCGATCGCGGAGCTGAGTCCCGCCTGTCGCCAAGCCTTCGTCCTGCACCGCTTCGGAGGTGCGACGTACGGGCAGATCGCGGAGCAGCTCGGGCTCTCCGTGTCCATGATCGAGAAGCACGTCAGCCATGCGCTGGCGCATTTGAAGACACGGCTGGACGCCGCGCACGCGGAGAGTCGGGCGGGGAGGGCGGGGCCATGAAGACCGGCGAGGAAACGGAGCGCTCGGTGCTCACGCAGGAAGCGGCCGCCTGGCACGCGCATCTGCGGAGCGAGACGCTCACGGAGGCGGACGAGGCGCGCTTCGACGCGTGGCTCGCTGGCGATCCGGCGCGGCGACGCGAGTTCGAGCAGCTCGCGGCGTTGTGGGAAAAGCTGGAGGGCATCGCACAGTCGCCGGAAGTGCTGCGCGTGCTGGCGTCGGCCGATGCAGGTACCCGCCGCGTATCGCGGCGGGCCGTTGCGGGTTGGGCGCTCGCCGCTGGCGTTGCCGGCGTCGCGGGGTTCATGTCCTGGCAGCGCCTGTTTGCGTACGACACGTATGCCACCGCCGTGGGCGAGCTGAAAACGATACGACTGGCCGATGGGTCGTCCATCACGCTGAACACCGCCTCGGAGGTGAAAGTGCGGCTCTCGGGCGGCGAGCGGCGCGTCGAGCTGCTCGCCGGCCAGGCGAGCTTCGAGGTCGCGCCGGATGCGCGGCGGTCTTTCGTCGTGAGCGTGCGCGGCGCTCAGGTGCTGGCGCTCGGTACGCTGTTCGACGTGTATCGACGCGAGCGAGACACCGTCGTCACGTTGATCGAAGGACGCGTGTCGGTTGCGCCGGGTGGCGCGCCGATTCTTCTTTCGCCCGGCGAGCAGCTCACGTTCGGCGCGCCCGGGCGAGCGCCGGTGCGGTCCACTGCCGACCTGCAGCGCGTGAGCGCCTGGCGCGCCGGCAAGCTCGATTTCGTTGAGACGCCGCTCCGCGACGCGATCGCGGAGGCGAATCGCTACTCGCGCTTGAAGATCGAGCTGCGCGCGCCCGATCTGGCGGACGCGCCGATCAGCGGCATCTTCGCGACCGGCCACAACGACATCTTTGCGGAGGGACTACGCGCGTATTTCGGGGTTCGGGTCCATCGCACTGCGGATGACCTGATCGTCCTCACTCACGATTGATGGCGCGAAGGGTTGCGCTCGGCCTCACGCTCCTGTTCGCGTTGATTGCCGCGCGCGGCGCCGACCTGCCGGCGCGCACGTTCCACATCGACCCGCAGCCGCTCGCGAGCGCGCTGCGCCTCTTTGCCGAGCAGGCGCAGGTGCAGCTCATCTTCTCCGAGCAGGACGTGCGTGGCCTCACGAGCGGCGCTGTCGATGGGCACTTGCCGCCGCGCGCTGCGTTGGAGGCGCTTCTGCGGAGCACCGCGCTCGACTTCGAGCTCACGCCCAACCACGTCGCGGTGGTCCGCAAGGCGCGGCCGCTCACGACGGCTCCCGAGCCACCGCGGCGCGCGGCTGGCAATGAGCAGAGCACCGCGCCGCGAGACGCGCACGCCGATGACGCCGAACGCACAGCGTTAGAGGCGGTGACCGTCACGGGGTCGCGTATCGTGCGGCGTGATCTCGAAGCCGCAAGCCCGATCGTTACGGTCGATGCGCAGGCTTTCGAGGAATCCAGCACGCTTGCGGTGGAAAGCGTGCTGAACCAACTGCCGCAGTTCGTGCCGGCGAGCACTCAGTTTCTCACGAACGATGTCTTCCCGACCGCGACGAACACGCCGGGCATCTCGACGCTCAATCTGCGCGGGCTCGCAACGAATCGCACGCTGGTATTGATCGACGGCCGTCGTGTGCAACCGGCGAACTCCACGCTCGTGATCGACGTGAACTCGATTCCGGCGGCGGCGATCTCGCGCGTCGAGATCATCACGGGCGGCGCTTCGGCGACCTACGGCGCGGACGCGTTGAGCGGGGTGGTGAATTTCAAGCTGCACGACAACTTCGAGGGCGCAACGCTCGAAGCGCACAGCGGTATCACCGAAGTGGGCGATGGTGCCGAGCGCCGGCTGAGCGCGCTGCTCGGCTCGAATCTGGACGATGGCCGCGGCAACGTCATGCTAGGTCTCGAGTGGACGCGACGCTCCGCCGCGAGCTTCCTCGGCCGGCGCTTCTTCGAGAACGGGTGGACGGACTCCGGCGCGCCCGCCACGTCCGTGCGCATCGACTACAGCGCGTACGAGCCGAACGCGAGCGCCGGCGGGCTGCCGTCGCAGGCGGCCGC
>DASZSS010000108.1:0-3796 GCA_035548535.1 Steroidobacteraceae bacterium | reverse complement strand
GACCGCGTACACGGTCTTGCCGAGGATCATGCGGCCCATCGTCACGCGCGCCGGCGGCGAATTCACATCCGGCGGTACGGAGGCGACGATCGCCTCGCCGCGCGCGCGGAATTCGTCCTCGAATTCCTGCGTCGTGAGGATGTAGAGATCGTTGTTGCGGACTCCGCGGAGCACCAGCTTGCCGGCTTCGAGCGGATCCATGCCCGGCGGCGGCCCGCGCATGTCTTTCATGGCTTCCTGCATGCGCGCCATCATCTTCGGATCCGGCTTGAAGCCCGAGTCGGACAGGGACGCCGGCCGGTTGCGATTCGAGCGGCCGATGTTCGTGTTCACGATTCCCGGACAGAACACGGACACCCCGATGTTCGTGCCATCGAGCTCCGCGCGCAGCGCCTCCATCATGCCGACGACCGCGAACTTCGACGCCGTGTAGACGCCCGCCGGTCCGTGCCCGAGCAGCCCCGCGAGGGAGGATGTCGCGACGATCTGTCCGCCTTCGTCGTGGGCCTGGATACGCGGCAGGAACGTGCGAATGCCGTTGAAGACGCCGGTGGCATTGACGCCCATGCCCCAATCCCAGTCATCGTAGGTTGCGGTGGCGAAGCCGCCGATCACACCGACGCCGGCATTGTTGACCAGCACGTGCACCTTGCCGAACACCTTCAGCGTCTCGACCGCGGCGCTCTCGAAGCCGGCGCGGTCCGTCACGTCGAGGTTGATCGCGTGCACGCGATCCCCGGCGCTCTTGAGAAAGGTCATCGCCTCGTCGA
Source organism: Steroidobacteraceae bacterium (assembly GCA_035548535.1). Taxonomy (GTDB): domain Bacteria; phylum Pseudomonadota; class Gammaproteobacteria; order Steroidobacterales; family Steroidobacteraceae; genus JADGHX01. The sequence goes on along the minus strand of DASZSS010000108.1, from coordinate 3,026 downwards.
GGTGCGCCTTGGTCCGATACGTGATGGCGACCTTCATGCCAGCGTCCGCGAAGGTGCGCGCGATGCCGAGGCCGATACCGCTGTCGCCGCCGGTGATGAACGCGACCTTGCCTTCGACGTCCTTCATGGGCGTGGGAACGACGGGGCAATTCTTCGGTGCCGCATCGGCTGCCGCGGCCCGCACCGCGGGAAGCAGCGCAGTGGAAGTGCCGACGGCGGCCAGCGCCGTGCCCTTCAGAAACTTGCGTCGCGTGTCGCCATCCTTGGTGAGCGTGCGCCCGGATGAGCCTTTCCTCGCCGCCATACTTCCGTACCCCCTCTGGTGGATTGCGCCGAGCAGGGTACCGCTGTCCCTTGCGGCTCGGCCGCGCGGATCGTCTGCCGTCCACCTCTCGAATGTCAGCGGCGCGAGTAATGTCAGTGGCGCGAGGCGAAAACGCGCACCGCTCTTAGTGCGCGGCGTCCGGATACTTCGCTACTGCGACACCGAAGCGATACACGAGCTGCCCGCCCAGCCAACCGCCGAACACCATCACCAGGAAGGCGACGAACGCCATCGCAATCGCCCAGACCGACGGCGCAGCCACCAACGAGAATCCCCGCAGCGCCAGGCTGACGAGAAAGAGCAGCCACGCCGTCGACATCGCGAGCATGTGGAACACTGCCTTCTCGCGTGCGGGATCGCTCTGTGCGATGGCGGCGAAATCGAGAAAGCCTGCGAGCATCGTGAGCACCGCGCTCGCGACGCCCGCAGCGTAAGATCCGAAGCTCACGGGCCATACCCAGTCGCTGCCCGTTGCGAGACCGCCCACATCGAGCGCGATACCCGCGGTCCATAAAGCGATTGGGAAATGAACGAGCATCGGATGCAGGGGGTGTCCGGCCAACCGCATCGAGGGTCTCTCAGGCGCCCAACGCCATCGCCGACACGAAGAGCACCACGAAAGCGACGACTGCGATCAATCCATGCCCGATGACGAGCGCGCTCGGCAGGGCTCGCCCTCGGAGATGGAAACTCAGCAGCGTGAATCCGCCCACCGCGGCCAGCAGAAACAGTCCGAGCGCGATTGCCGTGCCGTGAGTGGCGCCCATTTTCACCACGATCCATAACAACGTTACGAGTCCGGCAGCGGCAAACAGGCCATGTGCACCGGCCAGCACCGCGTGAGGCGATGAGCGCGTGCGAAAGTGCATCACCGCCATCGCGAGTCCGCCCACGGCGCCGATTGCGAACAGAATGAGTGCGTAGACCAATGACATAACAGCCCCTGTGACCCAATTGCGGCAACCAAGGGCATAGATGTCACGAGCAGGCGAAAACGTTCCCAAGGGCGCCGCAGGTGCAACCTGATGCATTGGGCTGAGCGCACCTAGCCGCGAGCATGCGGGAACGTTCCGGGGTCGCGCTGGAGGTGCATCGTGATGCGCCGGGCTCAGCGGGCGCGGCCGCAAGCACGCGGGAACGTTCCGGGTCGCGCTGAGGGTGCATCGTGATGCGCTGGGTCCAGCGGGCGTGGCCGCGACTAGGCGGGAACGCTCCGGGTCGCGCTGGAGGTGATTCGTGATGCACGGGCTCGGCGCACCTAGCCGCGACGCAGGCGGGAATCTTGGGGGACGCGCTGCGGGAGCATCGTGATGCACAGGGCTCAGCACACGTAGCCGCGAGCAGGCGGGAACCTTCCCGGCAGTCGCCGCGACGGGCCGTCAGCGCATCCACGGACACCGGGCCTTTGGCGGCGGCGAGAAGAAAGACCACCCGGAATCCGCCGGCCGAAGCCATTGCAATCGCACTGACCCACGGCTACGCCGACAGCTTCAATCCAATGATGCCGGTTACCACCAGCACGATGGAGCCGATGCGCACGGCGGTAACCGGCTCATCGAACAACACGATGCCGAGCGCGACGGAGCCCACCGCGCCGATCCCCGTCCACACGGCGTAAGCGGTTCCGACGGGCAGCACCCGCAACGTGAGTCCCAGCAGGTAAACGAACAATCCGAGCAGCACCAGCGACAGCACGGACCAGCCGAGGCGCGTATAGCCCTGCGCCTGCTTCATGCTCAAGGCCCATGCCACATCCAGCAGCCCGGAGATCACGAGCAAGGTCCACGCGGCGGCGGTGCTCATGGGCGCTCCTCGAAGTATTCCCGCGCGAGCGTCGCAGCCTGCGCGAGGGCCGCGGCGCGCGCGCTCGCGACGCGTTCGTCGGAGGCGATCGTCGGCGCGACCGTGATGGCATCGAAGCGGCTGATGCCGATGAACCGCAGCCACGCCTCGAAGAACGGCTTCTGATAATCCGGCCGTGGATTGCCGCTGCCTGGAGAATAGTCACCCCCGCTCGAATAGATGACCACCGCGCGCTTGTTCGCCACGAGCCCTTCGTATCCCGTCTCACGTGAGAAGCGGAACGTCAGGGTTGGCTGAGTGACCAGATCCACATAGTGCTTCAGGCGATAGGGCACGCCGAAGTTCCACATCGGCACCGAGAACAGCAGCGTCGGCGCGGAGACGAAGCGGGCGATGATCCGTTGCACCTGTTCCCACGCGCGCGCCTGCTCCGGTGTATGCGTCTGCTTCGAGAGGATGGCGTACTTGGCCTCGATAGTCGCGCCATCGAAAGCCGGCAGCTCCTCTTTCCACAAGTCTAGGGTCTCGACGGTGAGCTGCGGGCGCGCGTCGCGCGCGGCTCGCAGGAATTCACGCGCTACCGCGATCGAGTGCGAGCGCTCTTTGCGCGGTGATGCCTCGATGTACAGCAGATCGGCCATGAGATCTCCAGATGACTGAGTGAAAGTTGCCGGGTTGCGGCTCGCTCAGTATGGTCACGGCCCCGCGTGAGAGAATGCGCATCCGTGCAAGCCTCATTTGCATGAATGAAAGACAACTATTGAGAATCCCATAAATGGGTGACACTTCTGCAGTTGCGCGCTGTCGAAGTATTCCGGATGCTCCGATACGAGGCCGGGATGAGCGACGAACACGAACTGAAGAAGATGAGGGAGCGGCGCGTGGAAGGCGCGCGGCT
>DASZSS010000107.1:0-2269 GCA_035548535.1 Steroidobacteraceae bacterium | reverse complement strand
GAGCATGCGAGTCTCCCGGTGATCAAAGTGCTGAGGCGGCCCTTGCGGGCCTTTACCCTCTGTAGCGGGAACCCTTCGGGAATCAGCTCATGACCAAGCCCAACTCCCCGTCCTGCGAGCGCAATAAAGGTCCGATTTTGGAGGTGCTGCTGCGCCACCTGACAGAACGCCGGCGGATTCTCGAGATCGGCAGCGGTACCGGCCAGCACGCCGTGTACTTCGCTCCCGCATTCCCCCATGCGCTCTGGCAGGCATCAGACGTCGAGGAGAACCTGCCCGGCATCCGGATGTGGCTGGACGAAGCGGCCCTGCCCAACACGCCGCCGCCCATCGCGCTCGATGTCCGCGGTTCATGGCCCGAGGGTCGCTACGACGCCGTGTTCACCGCGAACACCCTGCACATCATGAGCTGGCCGGAAGTGCGGCTGCTCTTCCGCGGGCTGCAGGATGTGCTCGAGGCGGACGCGACTCTCGTCATCTACGGCCCGTTCAACTACGGCGGTCAGTTCACGAGCGAGAGCAATCGCGCGTTCGACGGGTGGCTCAAGGCGCGCTCGGCCGCGAGCGGTATACGCGATTTCGAGGCGGTGGATGCGCTCGCGAGCGCGATCGGCCTGCGCTTGGTCGAGGACTGCGCAATGCCTCCGAACAATCGCACGCTCGTGTGGCGACGCTAGGCCGCCGCTTTGTTCAGCGGCGGGGAATAGTCCGTTTCGACTTCGTAGCCTGCGGCGACCCATGCGTCGAGGCCCCCGAGCAGGGGCCGCACCCGCGTGTAGCCGAGATCGATGAGCTGCCGCGCGGCATACGCCGCCGACGCCTCGTTCGGGCAGCTGCAGTAGAAAACGATGTCGCGATCGTGCGGAAACTCCTCGATGCGTGTCGCCAGCTCATCGAGCCCCAGAACACGCGCACCGGGAATGCGCCGGCCGTCTTGGCCGCGCGTCATCGGCGAGCGCAAGTCGACGATGATCGGCGCCGGCTTGCGGCTCATCAGCTCGCGCAGGTCCTGCACGGTGATGCGCGCGCTATGCAGCATCCTGGCGAAACGCCGCCGGCGCCACCATTTCACCGCGATGAAAGCGCCAGCGAGCACCGCGACGATGCCAAACGCGACGACGCCGAAATCCCGCAGCCCGGTCATGAGCCGGTTCAGCTCATCGTGAAAAATCCAGCCCGCCGCGACGGACGCGCCGACCCACAGCGCCGTGCCGATCCCGTTGTAGAGCTCGAAGCGCCACCAGCCGAGATGAATGATGCCGGCGAGCGGCCGCACCACCGTCGACAATCCCGGCACGAACTTCGCGCACACGAGCGTGAGTGGCCCCCACTGCGTGAAGCGAGTCTCGGTGAGTCGGACGCAGGAGTCCGGTGACACGGAGATGCGGCAGAGCAAGCTGATCACGCGCCGCCCGAAGACGACGCCCGCGCCGTACCAGAGCGTGTCGCCGATCACGCATGCGACGAACGCGAGCCCGAACACATCGCCCGCGGAGAGCTGCCCCACCGCCGCGAGCGCGCCGCCGAGAACGAGCGTCGGCGTCGCGGGCACCGGCAGCCCGATGCGTTCCACCAGGACGTTGACAAAGATCAGCGCGAGACCGTATTGGACGATGAGGTCCGGCACGTCGCCCTATCTCGTGTGCCCAGCGGCGTATTTCTTCTCGCCCGCCTCGACTCGCAGCGCCAGTCGATTCTGGAACGGCGGGAGCGGGCAGGTAGCGAAATCGTTGAACGCGCAGGGCGGGTTGTAGGCTTCGTTGAAGTCGAGGCGCACGCGGCCGTTCTGCGGCAGCTTCAGGTACATGAAACGGCCGGCGCCGTAGGTTTCCTTGCCGCTCGTCGCATCCGCGAACATGACGAAGAGCTCGTCCGCACCGGGCTCTTCGAGAACGGCGTCGAGGCGCCATTCGCGGCCGTCCTTCTCGAAGACGATCGCGCCCGGCGCATCCATGCTCTCTTCCATGCCGAGAATGTTCGTGATCTTGATCTGCCGGTGCGGCTCGTAGGGCTCGAAGCGCGCGTCGAATACCCAGTCCGTGCTGATCGGAAAGTACTCGAGGCCGCGGAACTGAGTCCGGTGCGGATTCGCCTTGTCGCGCAGACGGATGCCGTAGCGGCCGGCGCGCTCGATGACGAAGAACGACAGCGGCCCGCTCTCGAGCACGGTCGGCTCGCCCGCCGTGTCGGGCACGAGCTCGATCTGTGCAACCGGTTGCCCGTCGTGCGTGATCCCCGAGCCCGCGCGCGCGACGAAGCGCACCTTGTT
>DASZSS010000106.1:0-8646 GCA_035548535.1 Steroidobacteraceae bacterium | reverse complement strand
ACGTCCAAGCATATGTACGACGAGGGCGCGTGTCTGCGGGTGTTAGACGAGGCACAGACACACCGCTGCATTCAACGCCGATTACGAACTCGAACAGCCCCTCGGGAGAACCCATGCGCACTGCTGCAACGAAAACGACATCAAAACTCCTTGGCCTGGCAGGGATGACCCTGGCGGCGCTCGTTCCCGCACTGGCGATGGCGGCCGATGCGGCGCCGGTGCCGAACAAGGGCGACACCGCCTGGCAGCTCACCTCCACCGCGCTCGTGCTGCTGATGTCGGTGCCGGCGCTCGGACTCTTCTACGGCGGCCTCGTTCGCTCAAAGAACATGCTGTCGGTCCTGATGCAGGTGTTCGTCGGCTTCTCGCTCATCACGGTGCTGTGGTGCGTGTACGGCTACTCGCTCGCCTTCACGGCCGGCAACTCCCTGGTTGGTGGCTTCGATCGGCTGTTCCTCAAAGGGACGTTCGATGCCGCCACGGGCGCGTTCGCGCTCGGCGGAACCTTCAGCAAGGCGACGCCGATGTATGAGCTCGTCTTCGTGGGATTCCAGGCCACGTTCGCGGCGATCACCTGCTGTCTCATCATCGGATCGCTGGTCGAGCGCGTGAAGTTCTCGGGCATCCTGCTCTTCCTGGTCATCTGGTTCACCTTCAGCTACTGCCCCATCGCTCACATGGTGTGGTTCTGGGCCGGCCCGGATGCGTACACGAGTGCCGATGTCGTTGACGCGACGAACGCGACCGCGGGACTGCTCTGGCAGTGGGGCGCGCTGGACTTCGCGGGCGGCACGGTCGTGCACATCAACTCCGGCGTCGCGGGGCTGGTGGCGGCCTTCGTCCTCGGCAAGCGCCTCGGTCTCGGCAAGGAGGCCTTCACGCCGCACAGCCTGACCATGACCATGATCGGCGCCTCGATGCTGTGGTTCGGCTGGTTCGGCTTCAACGCCGGCTCGGCGCTCGAAGCGAACGGCTCGGCCTCGCTCGCCTTCATCAACACGTACCTGGCGACGGCGTGCGCGGTGGTCTCCTGGACCTTTGCCGAGTGGATCATCAAGGGCAAGCCCTCGATGCTCGGCGCCGCTTCGGGCGCGGTCGCCGGACTCGTCGCGATCACGCCCGCCGCGGGCAACGTCGGCATCCCGGGCGCGTTCGTCATCGGGCTCGGCGCCGGCGTGGTCTGCCTCTGGGGCGTCACCGGCCTGAAGCGGATGATCCCGGCGGACGATGCGCTCGATGTGTTCGGCGTGCATGCGGTCGGCGGCATCTTCGGCGCGCTCATGACGGGCATCTTCAATGCCCCGAGCCTCGGCGGCCCCGGCTTCGTCACGGACTGGGTGACGGGCACGGTCGGCTACTCGAGCATCGGCCAGCAGCTTCTGATTCAGGCGAAGGCGGTGCTCTTCGTGGTGGTGTGGACCGCCGTGGTCGCCCTCGTCTCCGCCTACATCGTCAAGTTCACACTGGGCCTGCGCGTCAGCGAAGAAGAAGAACGCGAGGGACTGGACATCACCTCGCATGGCGAACGCGCCTATACGTCTTGATGCTGAACGGGTGAGCGGGCCTTGCGGCCCGCTCCACCGGCGATGATCTGAGGGGCTGCTGGGGCAGCCCCTTTTTTCTTGGCCTCGCTCTATTGTCCGTCGGGCACGGCGCGGAGCCCTTCGGTGACGAGCTGCGAGCGTCCCGGCGGCACGCCCAGGCTCTGCAGCGCGTACTGCGTCATTCCGAGCGCCAGCTCGCGCTCGCCCATCATCACGCGACCAACGCCCTGCTTCTCGAAATACTCGAGCTCGTGCTCGTTGTGCGTGCGGACGAGGATATCGATTCGCGAATTCACCTTGCGCGCAAGCTCCACGATGCGCCGGGCGGCATAGCTGTCGGGAGACGCGACGATCAGCAGCCGCGCGTTTTGCAGCCCAGCGTAGTCCATGACTCCTGCGGCGGACGCATCGCCATAGATCGCGCGGATACCGCGCTCGCGCAGGCTCTCTACCAGATGCAGGTCGCGCTCGATGACGACGTACGGCAAGCGCTCGCGCGCGAGCGTCGCGCCGATCATGCTGCCGACTCGGCCGAAGCCGACGAGGATCGCGTGATCGCGCAGTGCGTTGGCGCGCGATGGCTCCGGCAGTGTCTGCAAGCGCGTCGCGCCGCGTTCGAGCATCGCGCAGAGCTTCGGCCGCGCGCGGATCCAGCGCGTGACGGGCGTGATCGTTGCGAACACGAACGGATTGAGCGTGATCGACAGCAGCGAGACGGCGAGAACGAGATCGCGCCCCTCCGCCGGCAGCAACTGCAGCGACACGCCGAGCCCGACGAGAATGAACGAGAACTCGCCGATCTGCGCAAGACTCGCGGAGACGGTGAGCGCCGTGGCGACGGGATGCCGAAACAGCAGCACCAGCAGGAACGCGGCGAGTGATTTGCCCGCCACCACCACGAGCAGCACGCTGAGCACCGCGAGCGGCTCGCGCACGATGATCGTCGGGTCGAACAGCATCCCGACCGATACGAAGAAGAGCACCGCGAACGCGTCCTGCAGGGGCAGCGAGTCCGCCGCGGCTTGATGGCTCAGCTCCGATTCGGAGAGCAGCACGCCCGCGAAAAAGGCGCCGAGCGCGAACGAGACGTCGAAGAGCGCCGCCGATCCGTACGCCATGCCGAGCGCGATCGCGAGCACCGCCAGCGTGAACAGCTCCCGCGAGCCCGTGCGTGCAACCTGCTCGAGCAACCACGGCACGACGCGCCGGCCGCCGAACAACACGAGCGCGATGAACAGCGCGATCTTGCCGACGGTGACACCCAGCGTCGTGAGCAGCCCGGCCGTGTCGAGCCCCGCGCCCGAAGTGTCCCGCGCGGCGGCGAGCGCCGGCAGGAAGACGAGCGCGAGCACCGTCGCGAGGTCCTCGACGATCAGCCAGCCGACGGCGATGCGCCCGTGCGGTGAATCGAGCTCATTGTGCTGTTCGAGCGCGCGCAGCAGCACGACGGTGCTCGCGACCGAGAGCGCGAGCCCCAAGACCAGCCCCGCCCCCACGTCCCAGCCCCAAAGGACCGCCAGCCCGGTGCCGATGGCCGTGGCGACGACGATCTGCGCGATCGCGCCCGGAATCGCGATGTTCTTCACGGCGAGCAGCGTGTCGAGCGAGAAGTGCAGCCCGACGCCGAACATGAGCAGCATCACGCCGATCTCCGCCAGTTGGCCGGCGATGTGCGCGTCGCCCACGAAGCCGGGCGTAAAGGGCCCGACGGCCACTCCAGCGAGCAGGTAACCGACGATCGGCGGCAGGCGCACTCGGTTCGCGAGGAACCCGAAGCCGCAGGCCAGGACGAACCCCACCGCCACCAGCGCGATGAGCGCGGAATCTTGATGCATGACGCATTTCCTTCGTCTGTGACGCGGATCACCTGGCCAGAACGCCGCCCCCGGCGATACTCTGCGAGCACCGGGAGGCATCCGCTTATGTTTCGCATTCTAGCCACCGCCGCCGTTCTGCTCGGGGCCGCCGCCGCGGCTCAGGCCGATGTGTACCGCTGGACCGACCCGCAGGGGCATGTGCAATACAGCGACCGCTGGGTGCCGGGCTCGACGCTCATCAAGAGCACCTCGCACACTCCGGCGCCCCCGTCGCAAGAGCCGACGCCCGATCAGCGCAAGCTCGCCGCCACCAACGCCGCGCTTGCCGAGCAGAAAGCTCAGCGCGAAGCGGAGCAGACGGTGAAGCAGGACGTCGCCGCGAGCCGAGCTGAGCAGTGCAAGAAGGCAACGGCCTCGTACGAGAAAGCGATCCAGGCTCGCCGCATCTACAAGGAAGGCCAGAATGGCGAGCGCGAGTACGTGAGCGACCAGGAAGCCGACGCGTACCGTGCCAGACTTCTGAACGAGCGCAAAGAGGCCTGCGGCAAATAACGCCGCGACCCGCGACGCTCGCTCCGTCTCCACTCGTCGCCAGCCGCTCCGGCCTGCAGTTCGCCGCCGGGCGCTCTACGCTCTATAGTTGCGCCGGCAAACGGTGCGTGCGCGGCTGGAGGGCGACATCATGCGCGTAGGATTCATCGGTCTCGGCGCCATGGGAGCGCACATGGCGCGCAATCTGCATCGCGCGGGTTTGCTCGCGGGCGTCTGGAATCGCACTCCCGAGAAAGCGCGCACCCTCGCCGCGGAACTGGGCACCGCTGCGCCGGATTCGCCGGCTGCGCTCGCCCGCGGTGCCGATGCCGTCGTGCTCTGCGTGTCCGCGGATCACGATGTGCTAGACGTGGTGGACGCGCTTGCGCCCGGTCTCGCGCCGAACGCGCTCGTGCTCGACTGCTCCACGGTGAGCTCGGAGACCGCGCGGCGCGCGGCGGCAGTGGTCCAGCAGAAGCGCGCGGATTTTCTCGACTGCCCCGTGAGCGGCGGCGTGGAGGGGGCGCGCGACGGCATGCTCGCCATCATGGTGGGCGGCAGCGACGAGGCATTCGCGCGCGCACAGCCCATTCTCGGCGCGCTCGGCAAGACCATCACACACTTCGGCCCGACCGGCAGCGGCCAGGCCGCCAAGGCGACCAACCAGATCATGTGCGCCGGCATCATCGAAGCCGTCGCCGAGGCGATGGCGTTCGCGCGCGCGCAGAGCTTGCCGCTCGACAAGGTGGTCGACACGCTCGGCAAGGGCGCCGGCTCGAGCTGGTACTTCGTGCACCGCGCGCCGAACATGGTGCGCGGCTCGTATCCGGCCGGGTTCCGCGTGCGCCTGCACGCCAAGGATCTCGGCATCTGTCGCGACATGGCGGCTCGCTTCGGCGTCACGCTGCCCGTCGTCGAGCGCATGCTCGATGAGTACGCGGAGCTCGTGAGCCGCGGCTTCGGCGACGAGGACATCTCCGCCACCTTCAGACTGAAATCCGAGCTGTTCGAGCGGGCCGCCGGCCCTGCGCGCGATACATGAAGACCGATCCCGCGGGCGAAGAAGGCAAAGAGTATTACCTCCCGGATTTCTGCACTTCGCGGGCGACGCTCGCGATCGTGCTCATCGTCGAGCTGACGGCATTCGTGCTCGCGCTCTCGCACTGGGACGCGGAGCTCGGCTTCTGGCGCAATCTGTCGCGGCTCTCGCTGTTCCTCGTGTGGATTGGTCTCACCGGCGCGGGGCTCCTGTGCGCGTTGAACCGCGTGCTGCGCAAACTCAGCGCGGCGCAGGTCTCGATGGCGGTGCTCGCGATCATCATGGGCCTCGTGGCGCTCGTCTCGCTGCTCGCCTCGTGGGCCGGGCGCACCGCCTTCGCGGAAGAGATCGGCATCGTCCCGCTGTTTCCGCGCGATCAGTGGGGCTTCGTGCTGCGGAACATGGCGATCAGCCTCGTGATCACGACGCTCGCTTTGCGCTACTTCTACGTCGCGCACGAGTGGCAGCGGAACGTCGAGATGCAGGCTCGCGCGCGCGTGCACGCGCTGCAGGCTCGGATCCGGCCGCACTTCCTGTTCAACAGCATGAACACGATCGCCTCGCTCACGCGCTCGGACCCGGCCCTCGCCGAACAGGCGGTGCAGGATCTGGCCGATCTCTTTCGCGCGAATCTCAGCGAGCAGCGCAACACGATCACGCTCGCACAGGAGCTCGAGGTCGCGCGCATCTATCAGCGCATCGAGGAGCTGCGGCTCGGCGATCGGCTGCGCGTCGTGTGGAACATCAGTCAGCTTCCGATGCAGGCGATCGTGCCGGGACTGCTGCTGCAGCCGTTGCTCGAGAACGCGATCTATCACGGCGTCGAGCCGATGCCGCTCGGCGGCGTCGTGCAGGTCTCGGGGGAGCTCTCCGGCGGCAACATCACCATCGTCGTGCGCAATGCCGTGAGCGACCGGCAGAACAACCGCGGAGGCAACAAGCTCGCGCTCGCGAACATCCGCGAGCGGCTCGAGCTCCTGTACGGGGAGCGCGCGCTCGTGAAGGCCGGTCGCTTCGATCAGGAATACATCGTGACGCTGCGCTTTCCGCACGTCGAGGATCGCGCCCGTCTCACAGCATGAGGTGCCTGTGCCGCTACGAGTGTTGATCGTCGACGACGAAGCGCCCGCGCGCGAGCGGCTGCGCAGCCTGCTCACGGAAATCGGCACCGTCGAGATCGCCGGCGAGGCGACGAACGGTGAGGAAGCGCTGAAGCTCGCCGTGGATCTCGCGCCGGATGTCGTCTTGCTGGACGTGCGCATGCCCGGCATCGACGGCATCGAGGCCGCGCGCCAGATGAATTCGCTGGTCGAGCCGCCGGCGGTGATCTTCGCGACGGCGTACGACGAGTACGCCGTGAACGCCTTCGATGCGCACGCCGTCGGCTATCTGCTCAAGCCCATCCGCAAGGAGAAGCTCGCCGCCGCGCTGGCGCAGGCGGTGCGTCTCACGCGACCGCAGCTCCAGCGTCTTGCGGCCAACGCGGAGGGGCCGCCGAAGCGCACGCACATCGCCGCGCGGCATCGCGAGGGCCTGCGACTCATCCCGATCGAAGAGATCCTGTTCTTTTTCGCGGATCAGAAGTACACGACCGTGCGGCACCTGAAGGGCGAAGACCTAATCGAGGACTCGTTGCGGTCACTGGAAGAGGAATTCGGCACGGCATTCGTGCGCATTCATCGCAACGCGCTCGTGAGCGTGCGCTATCTCGAAGCCATCGAGCGCAATGCGGATGGACAGTACTTCGTGCGGCTGCGAGGCGCACCAGCGCCACTGCAGGTGAGCCGCCGGATGGCGAGCGAGCTGCGTGACCGATTCCGGATCTAGCTACGTCGTCGGCTGGCTGACGTAGCTCGTCACCCAGGGGCGTAGTCGAACGAATCGAAGTGCAGTCGATCCTCGTCGACGCCGCGCGCCGGGAAGCTTCCGCGAATCGCCTCGATCATGGCGGGCGGCCCTGCCGCGTAGACATCGAAGGCTGCCAAGGAGGGATGATCGGCGAGCACCGCTTCGTGCACCCAGCCGAGCCGATGGTGGGCCGCCTGTGGCGCGTCCGCCTCCGAAAGCACCACCGTGAAGCGCAGGCTCGGATACTGCCGTTGCCACTCGAGAACGAGAGCCTCTTCGTACACATCGATCGGCTTGCGCGCGCCCCAGTAGAGCGCGATGTCGCGCGTCGAGCCCTTCTCCAGCGCGTGCCGCAGCATCGATTTCAACGGCGCGAACCCCGTGCCGCCAGCGATCAGCAGCGCGGGCGCGGAGCGCTCGCGATACACGAACTGCCCGAGCGGTCCCTCGATCCGCAGGAGCGAGCCTTCGTGCAGCGTCGTGAACACCGCCTCGGTGAATCCGCCCCCGGGCACCCGCCGCACATGCAGCTCGACGAGATCGCTGTCGTGAGGCGGGCTCGCGATGGAGAAGCTGCGGCGCCGTCCGCCCTCGAGCAGTACGTCGAGGTACTGGCCCGCGTTGAAGCGGAGCGGCTCGACTGCGGGCAGACGAAGGAACACCTGCATGACATCCGGTGCCAGCCGTGTCAGTTTCGCGATCCGACACGGCAGCGTCTTGATCTCGACGTCCTCGACGCTTGCGATCAGGCGCGCTTCGACGCGCAGATCCGAAAGAGCACGCACCTGGCAGAGCAGGACCTCGCCTCGCGCCTCCTCCGCTGCCGTGATCCCGAGCGGACGACCGTTCGGGTAGCGGATTTCGCCTGAGAGGAGCCGGGCGCGGCACGACGAGCAATGACCCGACTTACAGCTATGCGGCAGGTTCAGCCCGGCGGCGAGCGCGGCCTCGAGCACGGATCGTCCTTGCGGAACGACGATCACGCGGTCGTGAGGGGCGATATGGACCTTGAGCTCGCGAGAGGACACGGAGCCACTCTATCGGGGCGCGCGCGGGTGTGCGACGGGTCGAGCCGGTGTGCGACGGGTCGAGCCGGTGTGCGACCGCGTCGAGCCGGTGTGCGACGAGTCGAGCCGGTGTGCGACCGGGTCGAGTGGCGCATGCCCTTTCGCTGAAGCCTGGGCGCCCGCGCCTGCGTCCGTTTTTCGAGCGACGCGCTTCAGGGCAAGCTGCTCGACATCAAGGCGCTCCCGGAGAAGACCATCGTCACCGTGAGTACCGAGAACGATCGGGTCTCGGTCAAGGGGGGCGCAGCCGGAAGGCCGGTCCGGCGCGGGGCGCGCTGTTCGCGCTTGCGTGCCCCGCGCCTATTCCGAGACCTGCGCGCCTATGCGGCCTGCTCCTTGCGCTTGAAGAGGCGCGCAATGAACCCGCCGATCGCAATCACGCCCGCGATGATGAGCTTCTTGGCCGCGATCAGGAGGGCCGCGAGCTTCGCGAAGAGCCCCATCTTCGCCGCGACGCCGCCGGCGACCAGCGCCCCGAGCCCGTAGGCCGCGAGCCGGTCCGTGCTCTTGTTGTACTCCTCGTAGCGATAGCCCTCGTTGAAATCGGCAAGGCCCTGCAGCGCGGTCATGTCGCGCTGGATCGAGGCGAGCTGATTCATCCCGGCGACGGCGTTCATCGACAACACGCCTTCGCGCCCCAGCACGCGGACGTCGTAGTTGAGCGTGTGCTCGCCGCCTCCGAAATCCAGCTCCTTCGCCCAGTACATCTTGTGGGTGGCGGCGTCGTAGCGCGGCTCGGTGGCCCAGCCGACCAGCTCGACCCTGCCGTAACCTGCCCTCTCGCGCTCCTCGTTGCGCTC
>DASZSS010000105.1:0-19396 GCA_035548535.1 Steroidobacteraceae bacterium | reverse complement strand
GCCACGGGCGCGCGGGCCTCAGCCGCCCGAGCGCTTCGCGTCGTAGCCGAGCTTCGTGAGCTCGGCGACGAGCCGGTCGCGATGATCGCCCTGAATCTCGATCTTGCCGTCCTTCACGGCGCCGCCGGCGCCGCACGTCTTCTTCAGCTTCGTCGCGAGCTCTTCGAGCGCCGCGTCGTCGAGCGGCAGACCCGTGATCACCGAGACGCCCTTGCCGCCGCGCCCCGCCACCTCGCGTCCCACGCGCACTCGCGCGGTCGCGGCGCTGGGTTGCGGTCGAACGGCGCCCGGCGCCGCGCGCCCGCTGCTCGGGCGGATGACGGCGCCGCGGAAGTGGGTTTTGCTTTTCATGAGGGGCGTCTGCGTATCATCACGGTGCGCAATCTAAAAGGACGGCTGAGATGTCTCAACTCCACGTGCGCTGGCTCTTCCTGGCAGTGTTGCTCGTCTCCGGCGGTGCGTACGCGGCCGACTATCCGGCGCCCACCGAAGGCGATTTCACGCTGCGGGACTTCCACTTCACGAGCGGCGAAACCCTGCCGGAGCTGCGCATCCACTACCGCATGCTCGGGCAGCCGCGCAAAGACTCGAAAGGCATCGTGCGCAACGCCGTGCTCATCGTTCACGGCACCGGCGGCACGGGCGCGCAGTTCCTCCGCCAGGAGTTCGCGGGCGAGCTGTTTGGCGCAGGTCAGCTGCTCGATGCGACGAAGTACTTCATCGTGCTGCCCGATGGCATCGGGCATGGCAAATCGTCGAAGCCGAGCGATGGGTTGCGCGCCCACTTTCCGAGCTACGGCTACACGGACATGGTCGAGGCGAACTATCGCCTGCTCACCGCAGGCCTCGGCGTGAATCACCTGCGCCTCGCCATGGGCACATCGATGGGCGGCATGCAGACGTGGGTGATCGGCGAGCGCCACCCGGACTTCATGGACGCGCTCATGCCGCTTGCGAGCCTGCCGACGCAGATCTCCGGCCGCAATCGCGTGTGGCGGAAAACGGTGATCGATGCCATCCGCAACGATCCGGCCTGGCTCGGGGGCAACTACACGACGCAACCGCCGAGCCTGCGCGCCGCCGCCGCGCTCATCTTCTTCATGGGCAGCAATCCGGTCCTGCGGCAAGAGGCGATGCCGACGCTCGCCAAGGCCGACGAAGTGCTCGCGACGGCGCTCGACACCGCCATGCGCAACGACGACGCGAACGACCTGCTATATCAGGTAAGCGCCTCGTGGGACTACGACCCCGGCCCGGGGCTCGAGCGCATTCAGGCGCCGCTCTACGCGGTGAACTCCGCGGACGATCTGATCAATCCGCCCGAGCTGCACATCCTCGAGCGCGAGATCGGGCGCGTGAAGCGCGGCAAAGCGGTGGTCGTGCCGATGAGCAGCGAGACGCGCGGCCACGGCACGCACACGGTCGCGAAAGTGTGGGAGCGGTACCTCGCGGAGCTGCTGCAGGAATCGCGGTAGCGCGTCAGGCCAGCGTGCGCAGATTCGTGGCCGTCGTCTCGACCGAGGCGGCTTGCTCCGCCTGGCGTGCCGAGGTCGGCGGCGTGGCGGCGTATTCTTCGAGCAGTGTCGCCAGCCGCTCCGGCTCGACGGGCTTCACGATGTGCAGATCGAAGCCGGCCGCGAGGGCTTGCGTGCGCTGCTCCGGCGCGCCATAGCCGGTGAGCGCGATCAGGAGCGGCGAGGCCGCGCCGAGTGTTGCGCGGACTCTCTTGGCGACTTCGTAGCCATCCAGCGCCGGCAGCCCGAGATCGATCAGCGCGACATCCGGCCGGACGGTCACGGCCGCTGCGCACCCTGCCGTACCGTCCCCGGCGACGAACACCTCATGTCCCCACAGCTCCAGCAGGCATTGCAGGGCTTCCTGCGCATCGCGATTGTCTTCGACGATGAGCACGCGGCGGCGCGCGTGGACATGCGAGCTGCGCACCGGCGCATCCGCCGGGCCGGTGGCCTGCGTGTGCGCCATGGTAAGCGGCAGCGTGATCTCGAATTCACTCCCTTTGCCGAGCCCGTCGCTGCGCGCGCGCGTCGCGCCGCCGTGCAGGTCCACCAGCGTACGCACGAGGGTCAGTCCAATGCCGAGACCACCGCGTGAGCGCGCAAGCGGGACGTCGGCCTGCGAGAACAGATCGAAGATCGTCGGCAGCGTCTCCGGTGCCATGCCGATGCCGCGATCGCGCACGACGATTTGCGCCATGTCCGCGCCCGTCTCCGGCTGACGTGTCCGGGTGAGGCTGAAGTCGATCACGTCACCCGAGTTGCTGTATTTCGAGGCATTGTCGAGCAGATTCGTCAGGACCTGCTCGAGGCGCATTGGATCGCAGCGAACGAACATCTGTGCGGTCGGAAGCGCGAGCCGCAGCGCCTGATTGCGCGGCTGCATCTTCGTGCGCTCCGCGTTCGCCGCCACTCTGCGCACGAGGTCGTTGAGGTCGATCGTTTCCCAGCGCAGATCGATCTTGCCCTGCGTGACCCGTGCGGCGTCCAGCAGGTCGTCGACGAGACGGCGCAGATGCGTCGTCTGGCGGCGGATCAGCTCGCGCGCGGTCTTCTCGAGCGAATCGACCGCCGCGCTGCGTTCGAGCAGCGGCAGCGATGTGACGATGGCCGCAAGCGGATTGCGCAGCTCGTGGGCCAGCATCGCCAGGAATTCGTTGGTGCGGCGGTTCGCGGCCTTCAGCTCCTCCGCCTGCGCGCGCAGCGACCGCTCCGCCTCGCTCAATCGCAGCAGCGAGCGCAGCGTTGCGACGAGCTCCTCCTGCTCGAACGGATGCCCGAGATAACCGTCGGCTCCGCACTCGAGGCTCTGCACTTTGTACTCGGGGGAGACATAGACGGCAGAGGTATGTAGGACCTTGATGGGCTGCGTGTGCGGGTCGCTCTTCAGCCGCCGGCACACCTCGAGCCCGTCGATGTCCGGCAACTTGATGTCCAGGACGACGACGCTGGGAAGCGTGGCGCGTGCAAGGTCCAACGCCTGCTGGCCGGAGCTGGCTTCCAGGACGGAGAACCCCGCCTGTTCCAGCATGCTGGACACCAGATAGCGGCTCGCGTCGTTGTCGTTGACGTTGAGAACGACTGCCGCGCCCTGCGCCGGGGTCTCCTGACGGGCAGGATTCTCGAGCAGTGTGCGCGCTCCCGATCCTGCATCATGCGCATACATAGGTGCGGCTCGAGCAGGAAATGTTCCCGAGCAGTGGCCGCGAACGCCGCCCGTGTTGCCCAAGCGAGGCCGGTTCTGCTCGAATCGCCGCGAGAGGGGTCCGGGTCCCAGGTCATGAAAACAAAACGGGCGCGCGCCATCACCGGCGCGGTCATCACAGGTCTCGCAACGTGGGCGGTCGGGGCGGCCGCATTCGCGCATCACTCATTCGCGATGTTCGACCACGACCATCAAGTGAAGCTGAACGGTACGGTGAAGAGCTTCCAGTGGACCAACCCCCACGTCTACATCGAGCTCGACGGGCGTAACGTCAAGGACGAGACGAGCCAAACGCAGCACTACACCATCGAATGCGCAAGTCCGGGCATCCTCAATCGCGTCGGCTGGAAGTTCAACATGATCAAGCCCGGGGATGTGATCACCGTGATCATCGCACCGCTGCGCTCGGGCGAATCCGGCGGGCTCCTGAAGCAGGTCACGCTGCCGGACGGGCGCAAGTTCGGCAACGGCGGGCCCGCCGGCAAGCCGAACATTGAGTGAGTAAGCCGAACATCGAGTGAGGGAGGGCGCACGGGTGAAGGCATCGAAGACGGCGCGCTGCGCGACGCGAGCGCTCCTTTCGACTGCGGCCGGGCTTGCCGCGGCTGCGAGCGTCGCGTGGGCAGCACAACCCGCTGACCGCATCGCTGCGGCGACCGACACTCCCGCGAGCAACTCGTCCTCGGCAGACAAGAAGGCGGAGCCGGCCGCGGGCGGCACCACGGCGCTCGATCCGCGCACGATGATGACGGGGCAGTGGAGCCGCTATCCCGAGATGGGCGAGCAGCCCGATCCGAAATTCCCGCCGCCGGCCGCGATTCCGCCGCCGCCGCTGAAGCCGCAGTATCGGGCCGAGTACGAGGCGCGTCGCAAGGCGGCAGCCGAAGCCGACGCCAAGGGCCAGCCGCTCTACACGAACTACACGGCGTGTCTGCCGGACGGCATGCCCGCCATGATGATGGGCATGTTCCCGATGGAGGTGCTGCAGACGCCGGGGCAGGTCACGATCATTCAGGAGGCGTACAACCAGGTCCGCCGCATCTACATGAACGACACGCTGCCGGCGCCCGAGGATGCCGAGCCGCTCTTCTGGGGACACTCGAGCGGCAAGTGGGAGGGCGACACGCTCGTCGTCGAGACGATCGGCATCAAGACGAGCGTCCGCTTTCGCGACGCGCCCCACGGCATCCACATGCGCATTCACGAGCGCCTGCGGCTGCTCTCGCCGGAGATGATGGAGGATCAGATCACCGTCACCGATCCGGAATATCTCACCGGCCCATGGAGCTTCAAGTACATGTACAAGCGCATGCACGGCTACAAGATCAACGAATACGTGTGCGAAGCGAATCGCGAGCTGTTCGACCCCGAGACCGGCGGGGTGAAGCTGCGCCTCGGGAAGTGACGCCTCTCGCCGACAATTGACTTGCATCCGGCTCCGCCGCTTCCTCGTAGCGAGGACAGAAGGGTGGTGGAGTCACGGCATGTTCCGTACGAGAGCGGGCCTTGCGGCCCTGTTTGCAATTGTCGCGGTCTGTGGCGGCGTCGGATCGGCGCGCGCCGACAGCACCATCGCGCAACTCATCGCCGAGGGCGATGCGTACGACGCGAAGCTCGACAACGTGCACGCGCTCGAGGCGTATCTCGAGGCCGAGAAGCTGGGTGCGACCGGCGCCGACACGCTGTACCGCATTGCGCGCCAATACGCGCTGCGCATGAACGACACGACGTCGGAGTCCGCGCAGCGCGATCTCGCGGAGACCGCGCTCGCCTATGCGAAGCGTGCCGTCGCCGCCGATCCGCGGAACGCCAAGGCGCAGCTCAGCGCCGCCGTGTGCTACGGCCGGCTCGTGCCGTACGTGAGCTCGAAGCAGAAGGTGGAGTATTCGCGGCTCATCAAGGAGCACGCGGACATCGCTCTGCAGCTCGACCCGACGGACTCGTACGCGTGGCACATTCTCGGCGTGTGGAACTACGAGCTCGCGAAGATGGGCCCGTTCATGCGCGGGGTCGTGAAGGTGGTCTACGGCGCGATTCCTCCGGCCTCGAACGAGGAAGCCGTGCGGCTGCTGCGCAAAGCGGTGGAGATCGCGCCGGAGCGTGTCTCGCATCACGTCGAGCTCGGCCGCGCGTATCTGGCGCTCGGCATGAAGAACGAGGCTCGTGCGGAGCTGCAGCGTGGGCTCGCTCTGCCCGATCGCGAAAAAGACGATCCGGTCTCCAAGCAGCGCGCCCGGGAGGCGCTGGCGTCTCTTTGACCGCGGCGCCCCGTCGCTTCTGCGCAACGTGCCGGCCTCCGGGTGCGCCCGCCGGCGCGCGCCGTCCTCCGCGGTGCCCGTCGTTGGAAAACGGCCGGCGATTTCCCTGTGAGTCGAATTGTCGTTCCGTAATAGTCGATTGTTCACTTCGCGGCCGTGACAGTTTCCGCAGTCGGCGCAACAGGGGCAGGGCGCTCGTGCCTTTCCCGCGACAGCGCCATTCGGAGGGGGACATGAAAAAAGCATTCGCGCTCGGCGCGACGACTGCCTGTGCCGTTGCCGTGTCGCTGCTGAACGCGTCGCCGGCCGTCGCGCAGCAACAGACGCCGCCGGCATCTGCCAACACCGATACCGGCGGGCTCGAAGAGGTCGTCGTCACCGCGCGGTATCGCCAAGAGAGCCTGCAACAGACGCCCATCGCGATCACCGCCGTCACCGCGCAGGACATTCAGCAACGAGGCTTCGAGAACGCGGCGGAGATCGCATACACGGTGCCGAACGCGAGCTTCCGCCCCGCGCAGGCCGCATTCGGCAACACGATGACCGCCTTCATCCGCGGCATCGGCCAGAACGATTTTCTGCCCGAATTCGAGCCGGGCGTGGGTATCTATTTCGATGACGTGCTGTATCCCGTGACCATGGGGTCGATGGTCGACCTCCTGGACCTCGAGCGCGTCGAAGTGCTGCGCGGCCCGCAGGGCACGCTGTTCGGGCGTGGCTCGATCGGCGGCGCGGTGCGCTATGTCAGCAAGAAGCCGCAAGGCGACAACACCGGTCAGATCTCGCTGACGTACGGGCGCTTCGATCGGCTCGACGTGCGCGGCACGTATGACTTCGCGCTCGCCGACAATCTGTTCGTGCGCGCCACCGGCGTCTCGAAGCAGATGGACGGATATCAGGACGTCTACGACTTCGCGTGCATCAATCCGGCTCAGGCCGGCTCGCTGCCGGTGCTGACGCCGAATCGCAATTCGGGCTGCAAGCTCGGCACCCAGGGCGGCGAAGATGTCACCGGAGCGCGCCTGAGTATCCGCTACGTCGCGAGCGACAACCTGGAGTTCCTGCTCACTGGCGATTACCTCAACGACAATTCGCCGGTGCGCGCCGACACGCTGGTGAGTGTCACGGGCCCGAGCGGTCCGTTCGCCGTGTGGAGCGATCACTATCTCTTCCCGACCTATGGCGTGAAGTTCGACAACCGCGTCGTGCCGAACAACCGCTTCGTGTCCTATGCCACGTACATGGACCCGAAGAGCGGCCTCGCCTTCCAGCCGACGACCTCGCTCAAGCAGGACGGCGTCTCCGGCAAGGTGGACTGGAAGATCAACGATGCCGTGCGCATGGAGCTCATCGGCGCCTATCGCGAGTTCGAAGGCCGGTTCGCGACCGACGCGGACCAGTCGCCGGTGAACGAGCAGACCGTGGACGGCCGCCCGCTCTTCAATTCCCGCTCGGCGGAGCTGCGCTTCAGCGGCCGCCTGTTCGACAAGGCGGACTGGACGGTGGGCGGCTTCGTCTACAACGGCCACTTCCACAACGCGCAGGTCGTCAGCATTCCGGCGCTGATCTTCGCGGGCGTCTACGGCGGGATCGTCGGCAACCCGCCGAGCACGGATCCAGCCGTGATCGCCGCCGCCGAAGCGGCCGCCGCGAACGTCATCGACAACGCGGCCAAGGTGCTGGTCCACGGCAACAACCTGACGGATTCGGAGAACCGCTCGGCGTTCGCACACGTCGTGTACGACCTCACCGACAAGCTCTCGATCACCGCCGGTATCCGTGAGTCCAAGGACATCAAGAACGAGCGCTTCGACAACACGATCGTGCGCACGTCTCTCGATACCGAAGAGAATCACTTCGACTGGAAGGCCGGCCTCGACTACAAGTTCACGGATGCCGTGCTCGGCTATGTCTCCGCGGCGACGGGCTATCGGCCGCAGTCGTTCAATCCGCGTCCGTTCCAGCGCACGCAGTTCGTGAAGGTGGATGGCGAAGAAGCCACTTCGTACGAGCTCGGCATGAAGGCCGACTTCCTCGAGCGTCGCTTGCGCGTGAACGCTGCCGGGTTCTACATCGACTACGGCAAGCGCATCGTGGGTGTCGCGGGCGTCGAGTGTGCGCTGAGCGCGGCGGATCCCGGGTCGGGGCCGCCCATCTATGACACCGTGCCGCCCGGCACACCGGGCTCGGTTACGGATGCGCTCGGCAATGTGTGCTTGAGCACGCGCACGACGTCGCGGACCTTCTATCAGAACTTCCCCGGCAAGATCAAAGGCGGCGAGCTCGAGGTCGCCTTCCGCCCGGTCGATGCGCTCATGATCTCCGGGTCCTACGGCTACACGGACTTCACGGCCGATGACCTCGAGGGTCCGAACATCGTCGTCAGCCGGCCGCCGTACGTGCCGAAGTCGAACTGGACGGTCGGCGCGTCGTATGAGTTCGGCTTCAGCGGTGGATCCGCGCTGACGCCGCGCATGGATGTGTACGGCCAGAGCGAGATCTGCACGGGCGTCACCTCGCGAGCCTCATGCTCGGACGGCTACGAGCTGCTGAACGCGCGGCTCGAGTGGGCCAGCCCGGAGCGCACGTGGACGGTGGCGTTCGGCGCGAACAACCTGACGAACGAAGATTACTTCTACAACAAGTTCGACCTGTCGGCGTTTGGTCAGCCGACGACGGAAGGCCAGCCGGGCGCACCGCGCGAGTGGTACGTCGCCTTCACGAGAAACTTCTGAACCGGGTCTAAAGCAGGGGGTCAGGAGGGGGCGTATCCGCGAGGGTGCGCCCTCTCTTTGTTGGACCCATCTCGAGCGTGCTCGCCGACTATGAGCGGACCCCGCCAGGAGGGAGCTCAGCTCCGACCTGCCCGATCACGGCGACAGCGCCGCGAACGTTGCCCGCGACCGTCGGCCCAGCACTTCGACCGGTTAAGCTCATCGAGCGCGATGCCTGCGGCGTCTTTGCAGGCGTGCGCTCACATGCCACGCGGGCGAAGCGCGAGCGGCGCTGAGCTCAGGCGCCCAGCGGCGCGGCCGACGCCGCCCGTGCGGCGACTTTGACCGGCGCGGTCTCCTTCAGGAAGAGCGTGAATACCGTCGCGACGGCGGCGCACGCGATCGCCATGTACATGGGCGCCTGCAGCCCGTAGAGATCCGCGAGTCGCCCGGCGAGGGTGGGCCCGGCCGTGCCGCCGATCACTTCGCCCACGCACACGACCAACCCGAGCGAGGTGGCGACGTACTTCGCCGGGATCGTCTCCGAAGGCACGGTCGCCATGAAGAGCGGAAACACGCCGCTCGCCGACCAGCCGATGAAGATCAGCGCGCCCAGCGCGATCAACGATCCGGAGTAGTGGAGCGCCGCGAGCGGATAGAGCACGCCAATCATCGTGAAGACGATCATGATCGGCTTGCGCCCGAGCTTGTCCGAAAGACCCGGCACGACGAAGGCGAACACCGCCGCCGAGATGCCCAGCAGCGCCATCAGCCAGCTCGCGCTGGTCGCGTCAATGTGGTGATAGTTCGCGTACAGCACGGGCAGGAACACCCAGCCCAGCACCATCCAGGCGACCATGAAGATGCTCATCCCGATGCAGATCCACATGTTCCGGTAGCGGAACATCTCGGCGACGGTCATCGACGCCGCGGACGAGGCGTGCGTCTGCGCCGATCGGATCTCGTGAGTCTTGGGCTCGCGCACGTACAGCCAGATCAGCAGCGCGCAGATGAGCCCCGGAACCGCGGCGATGTAGAACGCCGTCCGCCAGTGGTACGCGTTCGCGATGGCCACGAGCGCGATGGGCGCGACCGAGGAGCCGATGAGATTGCTGCCGAGATTCTGCATGACGCCCATGTTGAGCCCGCGCCGCTTCTCGTCCGACTCGAGCGCGATCAGCGACTGCGAGATCGGCAGGATGCCGCCCTCGGCCACCCCCATCAGCATGCGCGAGAGGAACAGCACCGCGAACGAGCCGGCGAAACCGGAGAGCACCGAGCAGAGGGAGAAGATCACCACCGTGACGAGGAGGATCGACCTGCGCTTGCCGGTGCGATCCGACAGGTAGCCCACCCCGAACGCCGACAGGGCGAACGCGAACGAGAGTGCCGAGGAGAGCATCCCGAGCTGGGTGTTCGTCAGTTGCAGGTCGGGCTGGACGAAAGGCCCGAGATAGGCCATCGCGTTGCGGTCGAAGAACACGAAGCCGAACGTCAGGCACAGCACGGCCATCAGCGTGGTTTCGTAGCGCCAGATTCCGGACTCTGTTCTCACGGCAACCCCCTTAAAATGTGCCTCGAATGTAGGCTCAGCACGCCCGCACGGGCAAAGAACCGCGCGGATCGGCCAGGGGGCGAACAATGAGTGCGGAACCAACGGCGCCGCGTGCGCTCGCGGGGCAGGTCGCGATCGTGACGGGCGCCGGCCGCGGCTTCGGGCGCGCCATCGCGATGCGGCTCGCCGCGGAAGGCGCCGCGGTCGCGCTGACGGCTCGCAGCGCGGGGCAACTCGAGGCGGTAGTTGCCGAAATCGAAGCCGTGGGCGGGCGCGCGCTCGCCGTGCCGGCCGACGTGACGAAGCACGACGAGGTGGCGCGCGTCGTGCGCGGGACGCGCGAGCACTTCGGTGCGCCCACCCTGGTCGTGAGCAACGCGGGCGTGCCCGATCCGTTCGGGCCGCTTTGGGCGATAGATCCGGACCGCTGGTGGCAGGCACAGGAGGTGCACTTGCGCGCGCCGATGCTGTTCCTGCGCGAGGTGTTGCCGTCGATGATCGCCGCGCGCACGGGGCGCGTGATCCTGGTATCGGCGATCGGCAGTTACGTCGTCGCGCCGAACCTGTCCGCGTATTGCGTCGGCAAGGCGGCGCAAGTGCGGCTCGCGCAGCTCGCGGCGTCGGAGACGCGCGAGCACGGCGTCAGTGTTTTCGCGATCGATCCCGGCTTCGTCTTCACCGCGCTCGCCGCGCAAACGATGAATTCGCCGGACGCGCAGCGGTGGCTGCCCGACATGGTCGGTCGCTTGCGCGCGCGCAAGGATATGCCGGACGGCGACCGCGATCTCGCGCGTTGCGCGCAGCGATGCGTCGACCTCGCGAGCGGCCGCTACGATGCGCTCTCCGGCAACTACATGGAGCTGGACGACGACCTCGACGCGTGGCTGCGCGGCCAACGCCCGACGAATCGCTGATCACGATGGTCGCTGCGACATCGGCGGCATGGCCCGCGCCCCGCACCGCCTGGTACACGGTATTCGTGCTCGCGCTCACCGTGATGTTCGCGCAGCTCGACCTCACGATCATGTCGCTGCTCGTGCGACCGATCAAAGCGGATTTGCAGCTCACGGATCTGCAGGTGAGCTTCCTGCTCGGCGCCGCGTTCGCGATCTTCTACACATTCGTCGGCCTGCCGGCCGCACGCTTCGTGGATCGCAACTCGCGCACCAGGATTCTGGCGACGGGGCTTGCCGTATGGAGTGCCGCCAGCGCGCTCTGTGGACTTGCGCAGAGCTACTGGCAGCTGTTCGTGAGTCGCGTGCTGGTCGGTGCCGGAGAGTCGGTGAATACGCCGGCCACGTTCTCGCTGATCGCGGATCTCTTTCCGCGTGAGCGGCTGCCTCGCGCGATCGCGGTGATGCAACTGGGGCTCGTGGCCGGGAACGGCTTCTCGCTCATCCTCGGCGGCGTGGTCATTCATGTGCTGGCGAACCTGCCGCCGATCGACCTCGGCGTCTTCGGCACGTTGCGCGGGTGGCAACTCGTGTTCATCGCGGTCGGCAGCCCAGGACTGCTGGTCGCGCTGCTGTTGTGGCTCACGGTGCCGGAGCCAACGCGGCGCGGCGCAAAGCCGGGCGACATGGAGAAGGTGCCGATGCGCGAGGTGCTCGCCTACCTCGTGAAGCACTGGCGTCTCTTTGCGCCGATGTTCTTCGGTCTCGCCGTCGGCGCTCTCGCGATCGGCGCACGACAGTGGTACCCGGAGTTCTACCGGCGCACGTATGGCTGGGAGCCCGCTTACGTGGGCATCGTCACCGGAGTCTCCGGGATCGTGTTCAGCCTCGTGGGCATGTTTCTCGGCGTCGTGCTCGTCGAGCGGCTCACAGCGCAGAGGCGCGACGATGCGCCGCTGCGCGTCGTGGTGATCGCGCGCGCCATCGGCCTGCCGGCCGCGATCTTCGCGCCGCTGATGCCCAGCCCGTGGCTCGCCGTTGCGCTCGAAGGCGTCTCCACGCTGGCCATCGGCATGGGCGGAGCGTCGCAGAATGCGGCTCTCCAGATCGTCACGCCCAATCGCATGCGAGGTCAGGTGACGGCCCTGTATCTGTTTCTGTTCAGCGTCGTCGGCATGGGCATCGGGCCGACGGTGGTCGCCTCGATCACGCAGTTCGTCTTGGAATCCGAAGCGATGCTGCGCTATGCGCTGGTCGCAACCTCCGCGATCGTCGGCCCCGTGTCGCTGCTGATCATCTGGCTGGGCATCAAGCCGTATGCGCGCGCAGTCGGCGAGCTGCGCGGCGCCTGAACCGCAAGGCCGCGGGCGTGGGGGTGTTCACGTGGGAGCCAAACGCGAACGCGGGCAAGCCGCTGCGCCCGACCCATCCGCTGCAGCTCTGGCGCATGCGCAAGTTCTGCCGCTTCAGGGACGGGAGCCGCTGCCCCGCGCGCTCGCGATAGTGCGTCTTGTCGATCAGCCGCCGGAGCTCCCCTGCCTCAGGGACAACGTTTGTTGAGCATTGATCTCGTCGACCACGCGAAACTCGGCAGCCATCGGCTCGCACGCCGTCGCGAGCGTGCGCTACGCCGATGCGTGTATAGCCGGGGTATCCGCCAGGTTGCCGTTGACGTCACGATGCTCGGTGTCGGCGCGTGCCACGACGTTGCCGTTGACGCTCTGGTCAACGCCGTTTGCGCCTACGCCGCTCGGGCCAGTGCTCTGGGTGATGCTCTGCGCATTGCTTTGGCCTGAGCGTTTCTTGCGCTCGTAGATCTCCGCGCGGTCGATTGCGATGCTGCGCGGCGCCGCGATGCCGAAACGGACCTGATTGCCGACGACCCCCAGTACCGTGACCGTGACCTGTTCGCCGATGTAGATGGCTTCGCTCGGGCGGCGAGTGAGGATGAGCATGAGGCCTCCTTCCGATGGACTGTTGGAATGGACCGGCCGCGCCGCGCGAGCGGGCTCGCGCAGCATTGCGTCCGGGGGTCGAAGAAGGCGAGCGGCATGCTAGGAATTCTGGGCGCGGAGTGCAAGAAAAATCGCCTCGAAATCGAGGCATCCGCCGCGCCGCCTTCGTATCGAGTTGAAGACAATCTCATATAGACGGACCGCGCGCACATTTCCGCGTGTGGGTGGGATGGACCGCGAGCGGAGCTCAGCGGTGGCGCCCGGCGGGCGCACCCGTGGCGGGAGCCGCCGCCGAGCCGTCCCTGTGGCAGTAGCGCGTGTACGCGCTCCTGCCCTCACCAACATCCAAAGCTCGCGCCGAATGACTCGAAGCTAAGGTGCCCTCGCGGGCCCCATCGGAGACCCCCTGGCGGCTACGCTCGCGACCGACCTGTGGGCGCCGCAGCGAGAATCCCGGCCCCGGCGGGTGCCGGGGTTTTACGGTCCGGCCGCGCTGCCGTAAGTTCAGCCAGCCTCGACAGCACGATGCTCAGAACGAAAACAGGTCGTCCATGCTTGCCACTCTTCATGCATTCTCCGAATGGCTCGCGGGCACTTCGCTCAGCAATACCATTCAGAACGTCTCGTGGATCATCCCGACGGTGCAGACCATCCACATCGTATGCGTGGCCATCGTCATCTCCGCGGTCTTCCTGGTCGACATGCGCATTCTCGGCGTGTTCGCCCCGACGCAGCCGCTCGCGTCGCTCTCGGAGCGCTTCCTCACGTGGATCTGGTGGGCCATCCTGGTGCTGCTGGTCACGGGTGCGCTCCTGATCATCGGCGAGCCCACCCGCTCGGTGACGAACCCGGCGTTCGCGGCGAAGATGCTCATGCTGTTGATCGTCGCGGGCCTGACGCGCGTCATCCAGCGCCCGCTCGCGACCGATGCGGGCTTCTGGGATGCAACTAGCGGTCGCCGCGCCGCGTTGAAGGGGCTCGCGGTCGTCTCGCTGATACTCTGGTCGTGCATCGTTTTCGCGGGCCGCTGGATCGCTTACGTAGCCAGCTACTAACCGCGCAAGCACACCGTTCGCACGGATGAAGGCAGCGCGCCGGGCTCGCCCGGGAGTCGCTGCGGCATTCGAGGGGGATGAACTAGATGATCGACGCTTTCTGTCAGTGGCTCTACGACACGCCGTGGGCCGACGCCATTCGCGCGAACGAGCTGCTGTTCCCGTGGTTCGAGAGCGTTCACGTGCTCGCGATCACGCTCGTGCTGGGCTCCATCGCCGTCGTCGACCTGCGACTTTTGGGCTTCGCCTCCCGCAACCGTCCCGTCACGCGCCTCATCCGCGAAGTGCTGCCGATCACGTGGAGCGCCTTCGCTGTCGCCGTCCTCACCGGCGGGACGCTCTTCGCGTCCAACGCGGTGAACTATGCGCACAACTGGCCCTTCCAGATGAAGATGCTGCTGATGCTGCTGGCGGGGCTCAACATGCTCGCTTTCCACTTCGTGACCTACCGCAGCGTGGGTCAGTGGGACGAGGCGTCGCGCACGCCGTTCGCGGCGCGGTTTGCCGGCGGATTTTCCATCACCATCTGGCTTGCCATCGTTGCCTTCGGACGCTGGATCGGCTTTACGATTGGCTTCTAAGGAGTGAGGCCATGAAATCTGTGCGGCTCGTGATGGTTTTGGCTCTGGCCGGCATGGCGCTGCCGGTGTTCGCGCACCACTCGTTCGCGATGTTCGACCGGGAGAAGGAGGTCACGCTCGTCGGCACGGTGCGTGAGTTTCAGTGGACGAACCCGCACGCCTTCATCGAGATGGACGTGCCGGATGCCAGCGGCACGATTCAGAAGTGGTCCATCGAGCTGAACAGCCCGAACAACCTCACGCGTCAGGGCTGGCGTTCCAGCATGCTGAAGCCGGGGGACAAGATCAGCGTCACGATGAATCCCCTGCGGGACGGCAAGCGGGGCGGGCTGTTCGTCTCCGTCGTGCTGCCCGACGGCAAGGTCATCAAGGATCCCACGCGCCGGCAATTGCCGCCGCCCGAGCCGCCGAAAACCTAGCGTCCGCCGGGAGACCGCTCACGCCGGTTCGGGCAGCGCTTCGGTGTCTTCGAAGATGACCTGCCCGTACCCCGTCAGCGTGGCGTGGTAGTAATTTCGATGCACCCGGCGCACCCGCGGCGAGAGCGCGCCGCGCATGCAGAGCCATAGGATCACCTCGACGCCCTCCGTTCCCGCGCGCTCGATGAGCTGCTGGTGCGAGAGCGCCGCGAGCGATTCGGGGTCCGCTTCGAGCCGATCGAGGAACTGCGCATCCCACTCGGGATCGATCAGGCCGAAGCGCTCGCCGGCGAGCTGATGCGAGAGTCCGCCCGTACCCAGCACGACAACTTTCAGATCGTCCTCGTAGCACTGTACGGCGGCGCGGATGGCGCGCCCGAGCGCGAAGCAGCGCGCCGCCGTCGGAATCGGAAAGTGCAGCACGTTCACGAGGATCGGCACGACTTTGACGGGCCATGCGGCAACGTGCGGCATGAGCGCCGACAGCGGCGACAGCGAGCCGTGATCGAGCGGCAGGCGGTGACAGACGGCGAGATCGAAGCCGGCGTCCACCAGCTCGCGTGACAGATGCCACGCGAGCTCCGTGTGACCGGGCACTTCGGGCAGCTTGCGCTTGCCCCAGCCTTCGTCCGCGATCTCGTGCTGGCCGGCCACGGCGATCGCGAACGTCGGAATGAAGTCGAGGAAGAACGACGTGAAGTGATCGTTCGTGAATAGAATGATGACATCGGGCCGCACGCGCTCGAGCCACGCCCGCATGGGCTTGTAGCCGTCGAACAGCGGTTTCCAGTACGGCGACTCCTCATCGCCGCGATCCACCGCCGCACCGACGGACGGCGCGTGGGGCGAGCCCATCCCGGCGATGATGCGCGCCATCAGCGCTCTTCCCAGACGCGGCGCGTGCGCACGAAGTCTTCGAGCGTTTCGCCACGCATCTTCGCGCCCGTCGCGACGAGACCATCGCCGCACAGGGCGGCGACGCGAAACACGAGGAAGTGATTGACCCCGTAGCGAACCATGCCGAGCCAGTCGCGCGCGAACCAGCGCGACCTCCGCCTCACTGAGGCCCGCATCGCGCAGGCATCGCTCTTCGTCTGCTTTGAATGCCGCGCGCATCTCGGGCTGCATGAGGCTGCGGCAGAACGCGCTCAGCCGATACGCCTGCTGAGCCAGCGAGACAGTGAGCAGATAGCTGCCGGGACAGGGATGCGCGAAGTCGCGTTCGGATTGCTTCACAGCGCCGTAGTATGCTTTCCGGCGTGACCGAACGATACACGCCGCTCACCTCGGCAACGCTCACGCCCGCACAGAAGCCGATCTACGAGGCCATCGCCGCTGCGAGGCGCGGCAGTGTGCCGAAGCCCTTTCACATCTTGCTGCAATCGCCGGAGCTGGCCGATCGCGCGCAGCAACTCGGCGCTTTCCTGCGCTATCGCACGGGATTGCCCCCGCGGCTCTCCGAGCTCGCCATTCTCATCACCGCGAAGCACTGGGATGCTCACTACGAGTGGAGCGTGCATGAAAGCGAGGCGCGCCAGGCCGGTGTTCCGGAGCACGTCATTCGCGCTATCGCGAACGGCGAGCCCGCTGCGCTGACGGGCGACGATGCGCTCGTCTACGAGATTGCGACCACGTACTACGCGACGCGCGATGTGCCGGACGAGCTCTTCGCGCGCGCCGTCGCGAAGCTGGGGCAGCAAACCGTGGTCGAGCTCGCGGGCCTTCTCGGGTATTACTCGATGCTCGCCATCGTCATGGGCATCTATCGCGTCAGGCCTTAGTCCAGATGTTGATCTCGAGCTTGATGCCGTTCGGGTCGAGCAGAAAGACCTGACGCAGCCCGTTCGCGCTCACGATGTTCCGATACGCCTGCACTCCGGCGCGCTCGAGATTGGCGAGCAGCTCATCGTAGTCGGTGGCGTTGAACGCGATGTGATCGAGCGCGCCCGTGCCGGGCGCCGGCGCGGATACGGGGATGGCGCGTCGCGGAGTGCGCCGTGTACGTGCGCCATTCGGCAATGTGAATGACCGGCGTGTCGCCGAGATAGAGCCAGTAGCCGGGAAACCCGAGCGGCGGGCGCGGGCCCTCGCGCATCCCGAGCACGCGGCAATAGAAATCTCGCGTGCCGTCGATGTCCGCGGTCAGGACGAGATAATGTTCGAGCTTCGTCAACGGCATGCCGCATCTCGCGTCGGGTGCCCGACAAGGTTAACCTCGCGCGTCGCCCGGCGCAGCCCGCTCGTGGCGCGCACCGTCAACAACGCGTGACCAACAAGAGCAGCCACTTCCTTTGAACATCGACTCGCTGGTTTTGATCGCCGGGTGCCTGGCGCTCGGATGGCTCGTCGCGCGCTTCGGCACGCCGGCGCCCGCATTGGCCAAGAGCCTCAACTGGTGGGTGCTCAACGTGGCGTTGCCGGCTCTCGTGCTGGAGCTGATTCCCCGCGTGCAGCTCGATCGGCACCTCTGGTTCCTGCCCGCCAGCATGTGGCTCGTGTTCTTCGGCGGGTGGGCGATCGCGGTGCTGCTCGGTCGCTGGCTCGGCTGGACGCGGGCGCGCATCGGGGCCGTGACGCTGTGTGCCGGCCTCGGCAACACCGCGCTCGTCGGCTTTCCGCTGATCGAGGCCTTGCGCGGCAAGGATGGCCTGGCCCTCGCGGCCTTCGCCGATCAACTCGGCTGTTCGATTGCGCTCGCGGTCGGTGGCATCACGGTCGCTGCGGTCTATTCGGGGGGCAAGCCGGAAGCGCGCGTCATCGCGCGCCGGGTGCTGCTGTTTCCGGCGTTCATCGCCCTGGTCGTCGGCTT
This sequence comes from Steroidobacteraceae bacterium, assembly GCA_035548535.1. Classification (GTDB taxonomy): domain Bacteria; phylum Pseudomonadota; class Gammaproteobacteria; order Steroidobacterales; family Steroidobacteraceae; genus JADGHX01. The sequence goes on along the minus strand of DASZSS010000105.1, from coordinate 1,938 downwards.
CGTCGTGAATCTCGCGGGCGGCTGGTCGCCAGCGCTGGAGAGCTTGGTCGGCCGGGTGGGCGCCACGCTCACGCCCGTGGCGCTGTTCTCGATCGGCCTGCAGTTCGCCTTGCATCTCGATCGCTCGCGCCTCGGGGCGGCGGTCCTCGCGCTGGGCTGGAAGCTCGCGCTGGCCCCGCTCGTCATCTACTTCCTTGGCGTTGCCGTCGGCGCGGGCGGGCTGGTGCTGACGGTGAGCACGCTCGAGGCGGCGATGGCACCGATGGTGTCCACGGTCATCCTCGCCTCCGAGTACCGCCTCGACCACGAAGTGGCGACGACCGCCCTGGGTGCGGGACTGATCCTGTCCCTGATCAGCGTCCCATGGTTGGGGCATCTGCTTCCGTAATGGATGCGCCATCTCCTTGAGGAGTAGGCTTGCCGGGCCCAGGGAGGTAGCTCTCGCAACAACAACAGCAAGGGGAGTAGTCATGTTGTCGAAGGTCTCGGCAGAGTTCCTCGGTACGTTGTGGCTCGTCCTCGGCGGGTGCGGCAGCGCGGTGCTGGCCGCGGCGTTCCCGCAGCTCGGCATCGGCTTCGCCGGCGTGGCGCTCGCGTTCGGCTTGACGGTGCTCACCGGCGTGTATGCGCTAGGGCCGATCTCGGGCGGCCATTTCAATCCCGCGGTGTCGATCGGCTTGTGGGCGGGCGGGCGTTTCCCGGCATCGCAGCTCCTGCCATACATCATCGCGCAGGTCGCGGGAGGCATCGCGGGCGCGGCGATTCTGTATGCGATCGCAAGCGGCAAGGCGGATTTTTCGGTCGCCGACGGCTTCGCCGCGAACGGCGTCGCGGATCACTCGCCCGGTCAGTACTCGCTCGCCGCGGGCGTCGTGTGCGAGTTCGTCATGACGTTCATGTTCCTCACCGTCATTCTCGGCGCGACTCACATGCGCGCGCCGGTGGGCTTTGCGGGCATCGCGGTCGGGCTTGCACTCACTTTGATCCACCTGATCAGCATCCCCGTCACCAACACCTCGGTGAATCCGGCGCGCAGCACGGGGCCGGCGGTGTTCGTCGGCGACTGGGCGCTCCGCCAGCTCTGGCTGTTCTGGGTGTTCCCGATCCTCGGGGCCGTGGCGGCGGGGTTCGTCTACAAAGCCGTGTTCGAGGGCCGGCGCGAGGAGCCGCCGGTCACTGGGCGGGTCACGACCACCTGAGCGCTCACGCCTCGCGCCGCTGAAGCGCACGCGGGCCCGGGGCCGCTCGGGCCCCGGGCCCGAGCGCGCTCTCGTGCGCCGGTCTGCGCATCCTCGAGCGCGACAGGCCGGCGGTTACTCATCCGTATAACTTCGCAAAGTGAACGTCGCTCCGCGACTCCGTGCCGCGCGCGCTGCTCATCTGATAGTGTCGGCGGCAACGCGAGGGGTTGTCCGTATGAATAGCAATCGACGTAGTTTCATGGAGGCGGCGCTCGGCGCCGCCGCGACCGCTGGAGCCGCAGCGATGATCGCGACCACCACGTCCGCGGCCGAGCCGGGCCGCTCGCAAGAGCCGACCGGCAAGCGTCCCGGCGGCGCGCCGCCCGGAGGCACGCCGCCGATGGGTGGACCACCGGCCGGCGCACCGCCGCCCGGTTCGGGGCTCCGCATGGGCGGGCCACCGAACGGACCGAAGTTGTATCGGGTCGAGGCCGACGTGCGCGATGTCGAGGTCGAGGGCAAGATTCCGGCCGACCTGAACGGTGCGTTCTATCGCGTCGGACCCGATCCGCAGTACCCGCTGCGCCCCGGCAACATTCCTTTCGACGGCGAAGGGCACGTGAGCATGTTCCGCATCAAGGACGGCCACGTCGACTACAAGAGCCGCTTCGTCCGCAACGATCGCTACCTCGCGCAGGAGAAAGCCAAGCGCATCCTGTTCCCGATGTATCGCAACCCGACGGTGGACGATCCCAGC